>DASSNH010000115.1:0-17717 GCA_035701405.1 Rhodanobacteraceae bacterium | reverse complement strand
CGGCGCGCACCAAAGTTATACTCGCCCGCTGCCGGCTTCGAACCGCGCCATGCTGCGATTCCTGTATACGCTCGCGATGTATCTCGTCACGCCGGTCATCGTGGCCCGCCTGGTGGTGCACGGCGTCCGCTACCGGAGCTATCTCGGGCGCTGGCGCGAGCGTTTCGGCCGCTTTCCCGATCCGGGGCTGCACGACTGCATCTGGGTCCACGCGGTGTCGGTCGGCGAGGTCAACGCGGCGATCCCGCTGATCCACTCGCTGCGCAAGCGCTACGCGCCGCGGCCGATGGTCGTCACCACCGTGACCCCCACCGGCTCCGAACGGGTCCACAACCTTTTCGGCGACGAGGTGTTCCACGTCTATCTGCCCTACGACCTGCCGGCCGCGGTCTCCAGGTTCCTCGACCGCATCCGTCCCGCGCTCGCGGTGGTGATGGAAACCGAGATCTGGCCGAACCTGTTCCACCAGTGTGGCCGCCGCGGGATTCCGCTGGCGGTGGTGAATGCGCGGCTGTCGGAACGATCGCTGCGCCGCTACCGGCCGATCCGCGCCCTGGTGCGGCAGGCGCTCGGCAACGTCGCGCTGGTCGCCGCGCAGTCGCGCGCGGATGCGGTCCGCTACCGCACCCTGGGTGCGCAACCCTCGCGCGTGCACGTATCCGGCAACCTGAAGTACGACATGCCGCTCCCCAAGGGCGCGCGGCAGCATGGCGAGGACCTGCGGGACAAATGGGGCGACATGCGTCCCGTGTGGATCGCGGCCAGCACCCACGAAGGCGAGGAACTGGCGGCGTTCAAGGCGCACCTCACCGTGCTCGCGCGGATGCCCGACGCGCTGCTGCTGGTCGCACCGCGCCATCCGGAGCGCTTCCGGATGGTCGAACACGCCGCCCGCAACCTGGGCTTCAAGGTGGCCACGCATAGCGTGGACGACGTGGACGAGGAGACGCAGTGCCTCGTGATCGACGCGATGGGCGTGATGATGCGCTACTTCGCCGCGGCCGACCTCGCCTTCGTCGGCGGCTCGCTGGTCTCGATCGGTGGACACAACGTGCTGGAACCCGCTGCCCTGTCGAAGCCGGTGGTGGTCGGACCCAACACCTTCAACTTCGAGGAAATCACCCGCACCCTGATCGAGGCCGGCGGCGCGCGCCGGGTCGCGGCGGCGGCGGAACTGGGTCCGATGGTCCTGGACCTGCTGCGCAATGGCGACGAGCTCGCGCGCATGGGGGCGGCGGCACGCGCGGTGTGCGCCCGCGAGCGGGGCGCCGCGCGCAGGACCATGGTGTGGCTCGGCCGGATCGTCGCGCGCGCACGCTACGCCTCGAGCGCGCGGACGGACTGAGGCTGCTCCGCACGCGGCGACCGGCCGACGACGGCCGCGCGGGCAAGCCTTCCGTTACTGCAACAGCCGGTTCACGGCTTCGAGGTCGTCCACCGACAGCGTGCCGGCGGCATAATCGAGGTTCAGCCGGTTGACCACCAGCGCATGGCGCGCTTGCGAATAGGCGCTTTGCGCCTGGAAGTAGGTCTGCTGGGCGAGCAGCAGGTCGACGATGGTGCGGGTACCGATCTGGTAGCCGGCCTCGCTCGCGTCCAGGGCGGTCTTGGCGGATTCCACCGCGGCCTTTTGCGCTTCGACCGAAGAGATCCCGGCCTCGATCGCGTTGAAGGCGCTGCGGGTGTTGCTGACCACCGTGCGCCGATCCTGTTCCAGCACGTCGCCAGCCTGGTCGCGCTGCGCGATGGCCTGCTTGACCCTCGCATGGATCCCGCCACCGGAGAACAGCGGCACGGTCAGCACCAGTCCCACGGTGGTGCCGCTGCTGCGACTGTCACCGCGCGGCGCGCCGGAGCTCGTGAAACCGACGCCACCCCACGACGGGTTGCGCGAATAGCTGACCGACGCATCCAGGGTCGGAAGGTGGCCGGCGTAGGCCGCCGTGACGTCGTGCTGCGCGGCTTCCTTCTGCTCGCGTTGCGCCTGCAGCGACGGATTGCTGGCCAGCGCCGTGTTGACCCACTCCTGCATGTCGTCGGGCTGCGGCGGCGCCAACGGCAACTTGTCGGTCAACGTCTCGAGCGTGCCGGGCGGCTGCCCCGTGATCTGCGCGAGTGCCTGGCGGTCGTTGAAGACCTGGTTCTTGACGTTGATGACGTTGGCGACCGCGGTGTCGTGCTGTGCCTTGGCGTCCACCACGTCGGTGATCGCCGCGAAGCCCACGTCGTACTTGGCCTGGGCCTGGTCGAGCTGCTTCTGGAGCGCCTTCTCGTTGGCCTCGGCGTATTTGAGCTGCTCCTCGTCGCTGAGCACCGTGAAGTACGCCTGCGCCACCCTGAGGATCAGGTCCTGCTGCGCGGCCGTGTATTGCGCCTCGGCGGCCCTCGCGCTGGCCTTGCTGGCGCGCCATGTGGAGAACTGCCCGAGGTCGAACAGCACCTGGTTGAGCCCGACGGACTCGGTCCGGGAGCGGCCGCCCGTATGCACCGTGGTGTCCTCGAGCGTGGGATTGCCGTTCTGGTCGTAGAAAACCTGGGTCCCGCTCGAGATGCCGTGGCTGTCGTTGAACGAGACCTGGCCATTGAGCTGCGGCAGCAGTGCCGAGCGCGAAATGTCCGCGCCCGCTTCGCCGATTCGGCTCTGCGCCTCGGCCTGCTGCAGCACGGGGTCCGACTGCAGCGCCTGGCGATACGCGTCCATGAGGTTCTCGGCGTGCGCTGTCGCGGTCCCGGCGAGGCCGAGCGCCGCCACGAGGGCAATCGCGAGGGCGCGGGGCACGAAGCGGTGGCGGGACACGGGGCTTTGGGTCATGCGGGAGAATCCTTGGCGCGTCGGCGCGTGTAATCCGGTTTCAATCGTTTTCGTGGGAACGGGTCATGCGCGCGACGGAACGCTCCATCGCGGCCATGGGCCGCTCCTACAGGTGGAACTGCGGCCTGGGCCCTGCCCCGGTCAGGTACGGGACGTCGGTTTCGAATCGGCGGTCCTCGATCCAGCCGCCGTCGGCGGCGCGTTCCAGCAGCACCGCGTGCATCGCCGGCGCAAAGCCCTGGAACACGAACATGCGGCCGTCCGGCTCCAGCCATTCGCCGAAGATCGGCGGCAACTCGGCGACCGCGCCGGTCACGGCGATCGCATCGAAGGGCGCGTCGGGCGCGAATCCGGAAAAGGCATCGGCGTGCACGCACTCGACGTTGTCGATGGCGAGGTCCAGCAGGCGCTGGCGCGCGGCCTCCACGAAGTCGGCCCGGATGTCGATGCTGGTCACGTGCGCGGCGAGCCGTGAAAGGCAGGCCGCGAAATAGCCGGTGCCGGTGCCGATCTCGAGCACGCGCTCGCTGGCCAGCGGCAGCAGCGCCTGCAGCGAGCGGCCCTCGACGACCGGCTTCAGCATCACCTCGTCGTAGCCGATGGGCAGCGTGACGTCGGCATACGCGAGCGCCTCGTAGGGCTTGGGGACGAACGCCTCGCGCGGCAGCGCGACCAGCACGTCCAGCACGCGCGCATCGAGTACTTCCCATGCGCGGACCTGGTTTTCGACCATGTTGCGTCGGGCGACTTCGGAGGGCGGATTCAAGTTCATATCTGCAGAGTCCTGCTGCCCAAAACCGTACAAGCTTAGGCGGGCGTCGTGGCGCGGGCAACGCGATCAGGTTGCCGGCGGCCCCCGAGACGACGAAGTGCCGGAAGTCACCAGACCGCGGTGACAGCGGTCACCCCGCCCGCGTTGTTCCCATTGCACGTTCCGGGCCAGCAATCCACGGCGCGTTTTCCCCCGCATATCAAGGCGATGGCGCACGCGCCGGCGCCCGTGGCGTGTCCGCGGACAGCGCCACGGACGCCTCGGACAGGGCCCGGTGGAAGGCCGCGGGAAGAAATATGTACTCGCGCGTATAATAACGCCTGGACCTGCTTTGATGAATCGACACCCCTGATGAACGCCTCTCCCGAACGCTGCGCCGGACCCGGCCGGCCCAAGGACCTCGAAAAGCGCGCCGCGATCCTGGAGGCGGCCAAGCGCCTGTTCCCGCAGCACGGGTTCGAGGGCACCAGCATGGACGCGGTGGCATCCGAGGCGGGCGTGTCGAAGCTGACGGTGTACAGCCATTTCGGCGGCAAGGAAGCCTTGTTCGTCGAGACCGTGCGCTGCAAGTGCGAAGGCATGCTGCCGGGCCTGATTTTCGAGGTGGACGTCCATGCACCGGTGCGCAGCCAGTTGCTCGGCATTGCGCGCGCCTTCTTCGACCTGATGATGAGCGACGGTGCGCTGGGCATGCACCGCACCCTGGTCGCGAGCTCGCAGCAATCGCCCAAGCTCGCCAAGCTGTTCTGGGAGGCCGGCCCGATGCAGGTACAGGCCGGGCTCGCGTCGATGCTGCAAAAGCAGGTGGACGCACGCCAACTCGACATCGCCGACACCCGGCGGGCCGCCTGCCAGTTCTTCGCCCTGCTCAAGGGCGAGCACCACGCGCGCATGTGCTTCGGCTGCGGCAAGCCGGACCATGAAGAGGCCGAGGCGCATCTGGAAGCCACGGTGGACATGTTCCTCCGGGCGTACGGGCGGCGGTAACCCGCGCGGGCCCGCTCCCGGTCGCGGCACTACCGCGGATCCAAGCATCTTTTTGACGCGGGTTTACGCGGATGCACGCGGATCATCAAGAAAGACCCGCCTGATCCGCGCCGATCCATGTCCGAAGCTTTTCGACTTCACGACTATCTTCAACAAGCGCCGCTCGGAATGCAGCATGCGGAGCGGCTGTTGCGAAAAGTCAGGCCATGGATGGCCGTTGTGGTGTTTCCGGACTTCGGATCGTCGGGCCGCGCCTGCACCCATCGAGGCAGCGATCATGGACGATCGCATGAGAAACAGGATCATGGACGATCGCACGAGAAACGTGCTTGAATGGTGGCTTGAAGCGGGGGTGCCGCTCGCGATGGACCGCATCGGCTGAGAGAAACCCTTGGAACCTGATCCGGTTCGCACCGGTGTAGGGAGCTTCGCCGCATGGGCGTGCCCCTGCGACCGGCGCCGCCCGTATTCAAGCGCGGATCGCTCTGCGAAGAAGCACGCGTAGGCGCGCGTGCAGCGATGCAGGATTCGCGCTCCCTCCCTGAATCCGGAGCGACGCCGATGAATGCCCAGCCTTCCGACCTCCTGCGGGAAGCGCAGCAGCTTTCCGCAACCGTCACCTCGCCGATCCGGGGTTCCCGCAAGACGTACGCCACGGGCAGCCGCGACGACATCCGCGTGCCGATGCGCGAAGTCGTGCTGACGGAAACGCCGGCGATGTTCGGAGTGGAAGCCAACGCACCGTTCACCGTCTACGACACGTCCGGGCCATACACGGATCCCGCCTTCAAGGCCGACCTCGTTGCCGGGCTGCCGCCGCTCCGCGCAGCATGGATCGAAGAGCGCGCCGACACCGAGGTGCTGCCGAATCGCACCTCCAAATTCGGCCGCCGCCATGCGGAAGCGGCGCTGCTCGCCGACGTGCGTTTCCCGAACCTGCCGAAACCGCGCCGCGCCAAGGCCGGCGCCAACGTCACCCAGATGCACTACGCGCGGCAAGGCATCGTCACCCCGGAAATGGAATTCATCGCGATCCGCGAGAACCAGAAACTCGATGCGTTGCGCGGCAGCGCGCTGGCGCAGCAGCACCCGGGCCAATCCTTCGGCGCCGCGATCCCGCGCGAGATCACGCCGGAATTCGTGCGCGACGAAGTGGCACGCGGCCGCGCGATCATCCCCTGCAACGTCAACCATCCCGAAACCGAGCCGATGATCATCGGCCGCAACTTCCTCACCAAGATCAACGCCAACATCGGCACCTCGGCGGTCACGTCTTCCATTGCCGAGGAAGTCGAAAAGATGGTGTGGGCGATCCGCTGGGGCGGCGACACCGTGATGGATCTTTCGACCGGCAAGTACATCCACGAAACCCGCGAGTGGATCATGCGCAATTCGCCGGTGCCGATCGGCACCGTGCCGATTTACCAGGCGCTGGAAAAGGTCGGCGGCGCAGCCGAGGAACTGACGTGGGAGCTGTTCCGCGACACGCTGATCGAGCAGGCCGAACAGGGCGTCGATTACTTCACGATCCATGCGGGCGTGCTGCTGCGCTTCGTGCCGCTGACCGCCAAGCGCGTCACCGGCATCGTCTCGCGCGGCGGATCGATCATGGCCAAGTGGTGTCTCGCGCACCACAGGGAATCCTTCCTCTACACGCATTTCGAGGAAATGTGCGAAATCATGAAGGCGTACGACGTCGCCTTCTCGCTGGGCGACGGCCTGCGGCCCGGCTGCATCGCCGACGCCAACGACGAGGCGCAGTTCGCCGAACTCGACACGCTGGGCGAGCTGACCCACATCGCCTGGAAGCACGACGTGCAGGTGATGATCGAAGGTCCGGGCCATGTGCCGATGCACCTCATCAAGGAGAACATGGAGCGGCAGCTCGACAAGTGCCACGAAGCACCGTTCTATACGCTGGGGCCGCTCACCACCGACATCGCGCCCGGCTACGACCACATCACCTCGGCAATCGGCGCCGCGATGATCGGCTGGTACGGCACCGCGATGCTTTGCTACGTGACGCCCAAGGAGCACTTGGGGCTTCCAGACAAGGAGGACGTGCGCGAAGGCATCGTCGCCTACAAGATCGCAGCGCACGCGGCCGATCTCGGCAAGGGCCATCCTGGCGCACAGGCGCGCGACAACGCGCTTTCGAAGGCGCGCTTCGAGTTTCGCTGGGAAGACCAGTTCAACCTCGGCCTCGATCCCGAGAAGGCCAAGGAATTCCACGACGAAACCCTGCCCAAGGACGCCGCCAAGACCGCGCATTTCTGTTCGATGTGCGGCCCGAAGTTCTGCTCGATGAAGATCACCCAGGACGTGCGCGACTACGCGCGCGAACACGGCGTCGATGAGACCGAGGCGCTCGACGAAGGCATGGCCGAAAAGGCCGCCGAGTTCCGCGAGCACGGCGGAGAGGTATATCGGTCCGCGTGACTTTCACCTGGCCGCAACATCGCGGGCGTACACTGGCGTGACGCAGTCGTGATGACATGATCCCAAGGAGACCCGCATGGCCGCCACGAAACCTTTTCTGTCCGACATCGAGACCATTCGCCAGCGCGCCCGCGAGCACATCGAGAAGGGTGCGGTCACCCATGGCTACACGGCCGATCGCGACACCGTGATCAAGGTGCTCAACGAGGCGCTCGCGACGGAACTGGTGTGCGTGCTGCGTTACAAGTACCACTACTACATGGCTTCGGGCATCCACGCGCAGAGCGTCGCGGCGGAATTCCTGGAACACGCGGGCGAGGAGCAGCAGCACGCGGACAAGATTGCCGAGCGCATCACCCAGCTCGACGGTGCGCCCAACCTCAATCCCGAAGGCCTGACCTCGCGCGCGCATTCCGATTACGTCGAGGGCGACGACCTCGTCGACATGATCAAGGAAGACCTCGTGGCCGAGCGGATCGCGATCGACAGTTATCGCGAGATCATCCAGTACCTCGGCAACGACGATCCCACCACCCGCCGAATCATGGAAGAAGTCCTGGCGCAGGAGGAAGAGCACGCCGAGGACATGAAGACCTTGCTCGAGGAACTCGGCAAGGAAGGCGAGCCGCCGAAGCCGCGCGATCTGAAGCGCAAATAGCGGGGCCGTGCGCCGAACCCACAAGATCGCCGGCCGACGCCGGCGATCTTGTTTCCGGCTCGGCTATGCTTGCGCGCGATGAACGGGACTGCCATCAATCCGCAGCGCATCGGAAGCGTCGGCGGTTGGCGCTGGCTGGCATTGTGGTTCGTGCTGCTGCTGCCGCTCGCCATCCTGTTCCCGCCGATCCCGATCGACGAAACCCGCTATCTCACCGCCGCCTGGGAAATGTTCAATTCCGGGCAGTGGCTGGTTCCGACCGTGAACGGGGCGTGGTACTCGGACAAGTCGCCGCTCCTGTTCTGGCTGATCGCGGGCGGTTGGAAGATTTTCGGCGTGCACACCTGGGTTGCGCGTGTCGAGGCGCTGATCGTCGCCTTGTGCATGCTGCTGGCGCTGCGGCGGCTGGCCGCGCGCCTCGGCATGACGGCGCGCGGCGCCGCCGATGCGATGTGGATACTCGCCGGCTGCCTCGGTTTCACGGTGTTCGCCACCGCGATCATGTTCGACCTGCTGCTGTCGCTTTGCGTGCTCGGCGCCTTGCACGCGCTGCTCGACCTCGACGAGGGAAAGTGGACACGCGGCGTGGTGGCGCTCGGCATCACGGTCGGCCTCGGCATCCTCGCGAAGGGACCAGTGATGCTGCTGCACATCGTGTCCGTCGCGTTGTTGGCCCCGCTTTGGAGCGGCACCGCGCGGGCGCACAAGCTGCGCTGGTACCTGGCGCTGCTGGCGGGCCTCGCGATCGGCATCGCGATCATGCTCGCATGGCTGCTGCCGGCGGCTGCGTACGCCGGACCGACCTATTGGCAGCCGCTGGTGGACAAGGTCACCGGGCGCATCGCGAACAGCTTCGCCCACCGGCGGCCGTGGTGGTGGTACCTGCCGCTGGTACCGGTGTTGCTGCTGCCGTGGGTGTTGACCCTGCGTGCGCCGCGGACAGCCTGGGCGGCGCTGTGGCGCGGCCGGTTCGGACGGTTCCTGTGGAGCTGGTGGGTGGTTCCATTCGTCGCCTTCTGTGCGATCAGCGGCAAGCAGGTCCACTACCTCCTGCCACTGTTGCCGGCGTGGGGTGTGGCCGGTGCGTGGTTGCTGCAGCAGCCGGGAGGCCGCTTGCGGTCATTGTCGTTCGGCCTGCTTGCACTGCTGGCCGCCGCACTGGTCGCGGTGGCGCCGTGGCACGCGGCGAAACTCTTCGGTTATCCGCCGCAACCCGCCATCGCCTTGTTCGCGCTGGTCGGGTTGGTCGTCGCGGCAGGCGCATGGCGCGGGTGGGCACGCGATGCGCGCGGGATGGCGCTGTCCGCCACCGCGCTGGTGTCAGCGGGAATGCTGGCCGCGGCGCTTGCGTACCTGCCGGCGCTGGACGTGCGCCCGGAGGCCGCGTTCGTGCGGAACGCGCTGCTGGCCGATAGTGCGATTGCGTTCGTGCAGCCCGGCGAGGGCCTGTTCGGCTACGCCGGACGCTTGCATCGACCGGTTCCGTCGGTCCCGCTCGACGGCGTGCAGTCGTGGTGCAAAGCGCATCCCGGCGGCATCCTGCTGACCCGGGAGCGGCACGAGGAACCCGCGGCGGGCACGCCTTTCATGGCTTGGCCGTATCTGCTGTCGGGCAGCCGGCGCATCGCCGCCTGGCGCATGCCCGACGATGCCGCGCGCTGCGTGTCGGTGCGTGCATTCGTCCCGCCCGCGGGTTAGGCTCTCCGGATCGATCCGGAGGGACAGCCATGCTGCGTACCCGCTTGTTGACCGCGCTCGCTGCGGGCGCGTTGCTGACCGCTACGGCCTGGGCTGCGGCGCCGCCGGCGAACCATCATCCCGAGCTGCGGTCGATCGCGGCGGCGGTGAAGGCGTCCAACCTGCACGCCACCGATGTCGCCCTGGTCGGCTTCGGCACGCGCCACACGCTTTCGACCACGACCTCGAAGACCCGCGGCATCGGCGCCGCGCGCCGCTGGGTCGCGGCGCAGTTCCAGGATATTTCCCGAGGCTGCAACGGCTGCATCGAGGTCGTGAAGCCCGCGCAGTCGTTCACCGGCCCACGCATGCCGAAGGACGGTGCGAAGGTGATGGACATCGTCGCGATCCAGCGCGGCACCACCGATCCGGATCGGGTGATCGTGATGACCGCGCACCTCGACTCGCGGCGCAGCGACGTGATGGACGCGACCGGCGACTCCCCCGGCGCCAATGACGATGCGGCCGGCGTCGCCGCACTGATCGAAACCGCGCGGGTGCTGTCGAAGTACAAGTTCCCCGCGACCCTGGTGTACTCCGCCGATTCCGGCGAGGAACAGGGCCTGTACGGCGGCAAGATCATCGCGCAGTACGCGGTCGATCATGGCTGGAAGGTCGAGGCCAACCTCAACAACGACATGGTCGGCAACTCGCACGGCGGCAACGGCGCCCACGATCCGCACACGATCCGGGTGTTCTCCGAAGGCACCAAGAGCAACGAGACGCTGGAGCAGGCCGCGTACCGCCGCTACCACGGTGGCGGCGTGGATTCGCCCTCGCGCAACATCGCGCGCTACATGGCGGCACTGGCCGAGCAGTACCTCGACGACTTCCGCGTGCGCATGGTGTATCGCACTGATCGCTGGGGCCGCTCGGGCGACCAGGTGCCGTTCCTCGAACAGGGTTTTCCGGCGGTGCGGCTTTCGGAATCGAACGAGAACTACGACCACCAGCACCAGAACGTGCGCGTCGAGAACGGCGTGCACTACGGCGACCTCGTATCCGGCGTGGACTTCGACTACCTCGCCAACGTCACACGGCTCGATGCGATCACGATGGCCTCGCTCGCGATGGCGCCGCCACCACCGGCCGACCTCACCGTGAAGGGCGCGGTCGCGTACGACACCACGCTGTCGTGGCAGCCGTCGCCGGGCGCCGCGAGCTACAACGCGTGGTGGCGCGAGACCACCGCGCCGCAATGGCAACACTTGCAGAAGGCAGGCGATGCCGATTCGGTGGTGTTGAAGGACATCATCCTCGACGACTACTTCTTCGGGGTGTCGGCGGTCAGCAAGGATGGCTGGGAAAGCCCGGCCGAGTTCCCGGGCTTCTCCGGCAGCTTCGCGCGTTCGCCGAAGCAGGGCCCCGACGGCAACCCCGTCGACCAGCGTTACCCCGGGGCATCCGAAAAGTACGGCGGACACGCGGTCGGACCGGCTTCCTGGCAGCAGGATGGCGGCCAGCACCGCAAGCCCTGACGGCGCCACCGGTCGGCCTCGAACCCGCGATGCGTATCCGCGGTCGCCGTGGCAGACTGCACCCGACCGAACCGACCGCTGCCCGCCATGACCCGCATCTTCGCCGCCCTGATCGTTGCCACCGGCCTCGTCATCGGTGGCTGGTTCATCGGCACGGGCTTCGCGCAATCGCGGCAGGAGCGCTTCGTCACGGTGAAGGGACTGTCCGAACACGACGTCGAGGCCGACATCGCGCTATGGCGGGTCGAATTCGTGGAAACCGGCAACCAGCTCGCGGACGTGCAGGCCAGCATCCAGCGTGACGCCGCGGCGGTCACCGCGTTCCTCTCGCGGCACAAGCTGGGCGACGACGCGATCGCGTTCCGCGACGTCCAGGTGGCCGACCGTGCGGCGCGGATGTACGGCAACGACCAGTACACGACACGCTTCGTCGTCACCGGCACGATCATGGTCCGGAGCCGGGACGTGCGCGCGGTCGCGGCGGCTGCCCAGGACACCGGGGCGCTGATTGCCCAGGGCATCGTGCTCGGCAATGCGGATGGCGGCGGCGGCACCGGTCCGAATTACCTGTTCGACGGCATCAACGCGCTGAAGCCGTCGATGATCGCCGAAGCCACGAAGAATGCACGTACCGCGGCCGGGCAGTTCGCCCGCGATTCCGGCAGCGAGCTCGGCGGCATCCGGCGCGCCAACCAGGGCGTGTTCGAGATCCTGCCACGCGACAAGGCCCCCATGCTCGAAGCCGACCGCCAGATCGAAAAGACCGTACGGGTCGTGGCCACGCTCGAGTACACGCTGAAGGATTGAAGCCTCCCGACGGGTATCGTCGCGCTTCACGAACGTCGCTTGGCGCGGTGGGTCGGAATGGCCGACCAGGGATCGTCCGGCCACGGGTGTTTCGGGTACCTGCCCTTCAATTCCTTCTTCACCTCGGGATAGGTGCGTTCCCAGAAGCCGCGCAGGTCCTGGGTCACCTGGATCGGGCGACCGGCAGGTGACAGGAGGTGCAACGTGATGGGCACCCGGCCGCGGGCGACGCGCGGGGTTTCCGCGAGGCCGAACAGCTCCTGCAGCTTGACCGCCAGGACCGGTGACGGGATTCCTTCCGCGGTTCGGGAAGCCGCGGCGTAATCGAGTTTGCGGGTCATGCCACTTGGCACCTGCAGGGCGTCGGGTGCCGCCTCGTCCACGAGCTTGCGCTGCGACCAGTCGAGCAGGTTCGCGAACGTGTTCGACAATTCCGCGGCTGACAGCCGTTCCAGTTTCCGTTTGCCGCGGAGCGCGGTGGCGAGCCAGGCCTCCAGCGAATCGAGCAGGGCGGCATCCGAGACATCCGGCAGTCCGGCGTCGGGCATTGCCTGCCGCAGCCACCCGACGCGAGCGCGCAGCCGCAACGCGGTGTCGCTCCACGGCAACGCAGCGATGCCGCGCGACCGGATCGTCGCCAGCAGCGCCGCAAGGGTATCCTCCGGATTCACCGGCACCGCACGGCACTCCAGCACGATGGCGCCGAAGCGGGCTTCCTCGAAGGCTTCGAGCACGTCGTTCGCATTCGTGCGGAGGATGCGCTCATGCGCGATCCGCGCCGCATGGTCGAGCCGCAGGCGCTCGGGATCGAACGGTGCCGCTGCGAGCACCAGGCTGTCGCGTGCATCGAAACGCGCTTCGGCAATCACCAGCCAGGGCTCGCCGTACAACGAAGAATCCTCGCGCAGCCGTGCGCCACGCCCGTTGGCCAGGCGGTAACGGCGAGGATCCTTCTCGTCGCGCCGGGCGACGCGGTCGGGAAATGCGTGCAGCAAAAGGTTGCCGACCGCGAGTGCATCCGGCGTGCCGCTGGCGCCGTGGCGCAGGCCGAGGCGCTTGCGCCAGCCGCGCGCGGTCTGCTCGATCGCCGCCAGCGCCGCCGAATCCGCGTGGCCCCCCGCGCGCATCCCGCGATCGCGGAAGCGATGCAGCGCATCGATGCGGGCGCGCAGGTCATCCTCGAATCGCGGCAACGGGGAGCGCGATTCCAGCAGCGCCAGTAGATCCGCGACCAGCGGCCGCAAAGATTCCGGCGCGCGCAACGCCGCAGCGGCCATCCGTGGATCCGTGCCGACCTGCAGCATGTCGCGGCCCAGTCCGGTGATGCGCAGGTCCCTGGCCAGCGCACCGAGTCCCTGCAGGAGTTCGCGCGCTTGCGCGAGCGCGCCCGCAGGCGGCGGGTCCAGCCACGAAAGCGCCTCGACGTCGGCACCGACACCCCACGCCGCGAGTTCGAGCGCGAGGCCGGACAATTCGGCCTGGGCGATTTCCGGTGTACGTGACGAATCGAGCCGCCGGCTTTCCGGCCACAGGCGATAGGCGACCCCCGGCGCAACGCGCCCCGCGCGTCCGGCGCGCTGGTCGGCGGAAGCCCGCGAAATGTTGACGGTGGCGAGCCGGGTGAAACCTGAGTTCGGATCGAAGCGCGGCTCCCGCGCCAGCCCCGTATCGACCACCGCACGCACCCCCGGCACGGTCACCGACGATTCCGCGAGATTGGTGGCGAGGATCACCCGGCGGGTGCCTGGATCGGAGGGTGCCAGTGCAGCGTGTTGCTCGGCCGGTCCGAGCTCGCCGTGCAACGGCACGATTTCGATGTGCCGTTGCCGCAATCCTTCTCGCCCCGGGAGAAGGTGGCGCGCAGCGCCGGATGAGGGTTCGGGTTCCGCCGGGTGTCGTTCGAAGCGCGCGCCTTCCCCGCAGTGCTGCGCACTCGGTCCACGGTCGCCTTTCCCGGGGGGAGAAGGGAGCAGTCCATCGACGAGCATCCTTTGCGCCCGTGCGATCTCGCGCCGACCCGGGAGGAACACCAGCACGTCGCCATCGGTTTCCCCGAGCGCCTGCTGCACCGCGCGGCGTACCTGCGATTCCATGGCCTCCTCGCGACGCGGCGCCGGATATTCGATTCGCACCGGAAACGCACGGCCTTCGCCGCGCAGCACGGGCGCCGCCAGCCACGCCGCCACGCGCTCACCCTCCAGTGTCGCCGACATCGCCACGAGACGAAGGTCGGGTCGCAAATTCGCCTGCACCTCCAGCGCCAGCGCCGCGCCCAGATCGCCGGGGAGGTGGCGCTCGTGGAACTCGTCGAACAGGATCGCGCCAATGCCGTCGAGCCCCGGGTCGTCCTGCAGCATGCGCGTCAGGATGCCTTCGGTGACCACCAGGATGCGCGTTGCATCCGACACGCGCGACTCGAAGCGGATCCGATAACCGACGGTGCGACCCACCGCTTCGCCGCGCTGCGCCGCCATGAATTCCGCCGCGGCGCGCGCCGCGATCCGGCGCGGCTCCAGCATCACGATCGTGCCGCCGGCGAGCCATGGCTCCTCCAGCAGTGCGGGCGGCACCTGCGTGGTCTTCCCCGCGCCCGGCGGCGCTTCAAGCACCAGCCGCGGATGCCTGCGCAGCGAGTCGCGGATCGCCGGTAGCAGCGGCGTGATCGGGAATACATCTGCGTCCGATGACATCGCCACATTGTAGGCGTCGGCACCGGCCGCTTTCCCGTCGCCCACCCCGGTTTGTTACGCTGCCCAGCTCGTCATCCGCCGTTCCCTGTTCCCTGTTCCCGCTTCTTCAGACCCATGCACCTGATCGACATCGGCGTCAACCTCACCCACGAATCCTTCCGCCACGATTTCGATGCGGTGCTGGAGCGTGCCCGCGGGGCGGGCGTGGACCGGATGATCGTGACCGGCGCGTCACGCGCCGGCAGCGAACATGCGCTGGAGCTTGCGCGCGCACATCCCGGCACGCTGCGCGCGACCGCGGGCGTGCACCCGCACCACGCCGGCGACTATGGCGAGGACACCGATGCGCTGATGCGCGCGCTCGCGCGCAATCCGGAGGTGGTCGCGGTCGGCGAAACCGGGCTCGACTATTTCCGGGACCTTTCGCCCCGTCCCGCGCAGCGCGCCGCCTTCGAGAAGCAGCTCGCGATCGCGATCGACCTCGGCAAGCCGCTGTTCCTGCACCAGCGCGATGCGCACGATGACTTTTTCGCGTTGCTGAAGTCTGCACGGGACCGCGTGCCGGCGGCCGTGGTCCACTGTTTCACCGACGATCGACGTGCACTGTTCGACTACCTCGACCTCGATTGCCACATCGGGATCACCGGCTGGATCTGCGACGAGCGCCGCGGCACCCACCTGCGCGAACTGGTGCGCTCGATTCCTGCCGATCGCCTGCTGCTGGAAACCGATGCACCCTACCTGTTGCCGCGCGACATCCGGCCACCGCCCACCGATCGTCGCAACGAACCGATGTACCTCGCGCACATCTGCGAAGCGGTCGCCCGCGAGCGCGGCGAAGCGGCCGAGACGACCGCGGCGAATGCGACGGCCGCAACCCGCGCGTTTTTCGGCCTGCCGATGTAGGAACGGCCCATGGCCGCTCCTACACGCGTCCCGCCCGCACCGCCAGTTTCCAGCGTACGGGCCGCGGTTGCGCTGCATCGCCCCACGCTGCACAAACGTTGTCGGCGACCGCGGCAATGGCATCGACGCCGGTCGCCTTGCGGTGGCGTTGCGCGGCGGACCATGACGAGAGGTAGGCGAGGAACTGCGCTGCGCTCCAGTCCACGTGCATCTCGAAGGCGGGGGCCGCGACCGGAACGAACGGCAGCGCCAGCGACGCGTAACCTTCGTCGACCAGCCTCCGCTCCGGAGGCCAGTATGGCCCCAGCACGCGATCGTAAATGTCCGCGACGATCGCATCGACCGCGGGCGCCACGCTGCAATTCGCATACGACCACGCCGCGAACAGCGCACCGGGCCTGGCCACGCGCCGCACCTCGCGTACGAACGCACCCAGGTTGAACCAATGCAGCGCCTGCGCCACGGTCACCGCATCGGCCGAGTGCGCGGCGAGAGAAGTGTGTTCAGCGGGTTCCGCGCGGTATTCCACGCGCGGATCGGGGACGGCCTGCCCGATCTGCTGGTCGCTCGGATCAGTGGCGACCACGCGCTCGAAATGCCGGGCCAGCGCGACACTCGCCTGCCCGTTGCCGCAGCCCGCATCCCAGGCGCATCCGTGCGCGGGTGCCTGCTCGGCGAGCCATGCGAACAGCGCACCGGGATAGCGGGGGCGCGCCCGCGCGTACAGGTTCGAATGGCCGGAGAAATGATCCTTGAAGCTCATCCCCGCGCGCCCCTCGTGGACCGGTTCGCCCGCGCCGGCGCCGGTTCATGGATGCGGAATCTCCCCGGCAGCAGGCCATCCAGTGCGTGTTCTCCGATCCGGATGCGGACCAACCGCAGCGTGGGCAGTCCCACCGCCGCGGTCATCCGGCGGACCTGCCTATTGCGGCCTTCATGGATCGTCAATTCGAGCCAGGCATCGGGAACCGATTTGCGGAACCGCACCGGCGGTTCGCGTGGCCAAAGCCAGTCCGGCGCGTACGGCAGCACGCGCGCCTGCGCCGGGCGCGTCACGCCGTCCTTCAACACCACGCCCGAGCGCAGCTTGTCCAACGCTGCATCGTCCGGCTCGCCTTCGACCTGCACCAGGTAGGTCTTGGGCGATGCGTGCCGCGGATCGGTGATCCGGTGGGCCAGCGCACCGTCGTCGGTAAGCAGCAACAAGCCTTCCGAATCCCGGTCCAGCCGCCCCGCGGGGTACACGTCCGGTGGCAGCCCGAACTCCGCCAGCGTCCGCCGCGGCGGCACGCTGCGATCGGTGAACTGGCACAGTACGTCGAACGGCTTGTTGAAGGACGCGAGCATTCGAGGCGGTCGCTCAATGCACCGATGTCGAGGCGGCGGGCGCGACGCTCGCGGCCGGTGCCGCTTCGTCCACGGGCGCCTCGTCGGGCGCCGTGACCGTGTAACCCCGCGCCTGCAGCGCCGCGAGGAACCCGCCGGGATCGAGCAGGGCCGGCATCGGCAACACCGCGAAGCTTTGCGTGTTCGCGGCGAGTGCGGCGTCTGCGGCGCCGAGCCAGTGCTCTTCGATCTGCGCGGGCAGGTTCTCGATGCCGAGCGATTTCGCGAAGCCCGCGCCGGTGATCGCCGACTTGCAGGTGTCGCGGTAGGCGCTCTCCGGAACCCGGCGCAGGGTCGCAATATCGCCCGTTGCCCACGCATTGGCGCGGGCGCGCACGTCCGGGATCCGCTTGTCCAGCATGTCCAGCACAAGTCCGAGACACGCGATGCCGTCCGGCCCGGCCGCGACGAACGCCTGGACCGCATCGTGCGGATGGCGGATCTCCAGCGTGGTACGCGTGTCGACCAGCGCGACGCCGTGCTGCCTGGCCAAGGCTTCCACGGTGTCCTTGATTTCGCCGTCGCCGCGCAGGTTGTTCGCCTTCAACGCCTTCTGCATCAATTTGGCGGCCGCGATGATCGGGCGATAACGCTCCACCGAATAATCGTTCCCGAAATAGCGTTCACGCGCGTAATACCAGCGTGCGTAGATCGCGGGGGGCAGGACGTCGTGCAAGGTCTTGCCGTCGGGATTGCGCTGGGCGCGATACACCGGCACCAGCAGGAACAGCTTGCCGAACCAGTTGGTGTCGACCTTGAGCTTCACGCCCGGCGACTTCAGCACCGCCTGCGAGCCGGCGATCGCCTGCGCGACCTGCGCGGAGCGCCATTCGATGCCCGCGGGGAGCGTCGGCACCACGCCGAGGATCCACATCACGTGGTCCCCGCGGCTCACCTTCCAGAGTCCCGGCCCCGGCACCACGCCGGTGACGTTGATGGCCTGTAGGGTGGGGATCGAGGACGGGGAAGCGGGCGTCGCCTGGCTGGACGCCTGCGCTGCGGCCGGTGGTTGCGCCGCCGCGGCAGCGCAGGCGAAGAACAACAG
>DASSNH010000114.1:0-23260 GCA_035701405.1 Rhodanobacteraceae bacterium | reverse complement strand
ATGCCGTGGTGCAGAGCATGGGCGGCACCCGCGAGATCTCGATCCGCCTGCAGCCGCCGAAGCAGGCGGACAAGGCGCACAAGCAAAGCCCGGACGAGGTGGCGGCGGAGGTTTCCAAGCGCGTGCTGGCGGCGCTCGCGGCTGCGCATCCAGGCGTGAAGCTCGCCCACCCGCCGGACTTCGTCGGTCCCGAGGTGGGACAGGAGTTGAAGACCAGCGGCATCTACGCGGCCATAGTCGTGATCATCGGGATCATGATCTACCTGTGGGCCCGATTCGAAAAACGGTTCGCGTTCGCCGCGGTGGTCAGTGAAATCCACGACACCGTCATCACGGTCGGGATCATCGCGTTGGTGCAGCGCGAGTTCGACATGACGGAGCTGGCCTCGATCCTTGCGGTGATCGGCTATTCCATCAACGACAAGGTGGTGGTGTTCGACCGCGTGCGCGAGTTGTTCCGGCTCACCCGCAAGGCCGATACCCCGCAGATCCTCAACCGCGCGATCAACAACACCTTGTCGCGCACGATCATCACCTCGCTGTTCACCGCGATCACCATGGCGACGCTGTGGCTGTTCGGCGGTTCCGCGGTGCACGGATTCGCGATCACGATGCTGATCGGCATCCTGGTGGGCACGCTGTCGTCGATCTTCTTCGCGAGCCCCATGCTGCTGTGGTTCGGCGTCACCAAGAAGGACCTGATGCCGGTGACCCGCGAAAACCCGGAACTCGCGCGCCGGCCGTGATGGTGTAGCGCTCGCCGATGCCCTTGGTGTGGCAGCGTCCCATGGGCGCGACCGGGGTGGCGCGCGGTCGGATCGGCGCGCAGCCCGGATCGCGGGCATGGCCCGCTCCTGCGTTTTTTCACCGCGGCTGCACCGTTTCTTGCAGGAGCGCTTGATCGGCGCGAGCGGCTTGGCGCGACCCTATTGCGGGCGCCGCCCGCATGGCGCTTCGAATCCGCCTCCGCTCAGCGCAGCGTCAGGAAGTCAGGGCTGACGGCCATGCGGACCGCGTCGAGCCGTACGCGCGCGCGACCGAGGGCGGCCAGCAAGGCCTCGCGCGTGGCTTCGGCACCCGCGATTTCCTCCGGCCGCACCGTGGCGTTGATCGCGGCGAGTGCGCGCAACCGCTCCACCCGCGCATCCAGCGTGGCACCGGCCCGCGCGGCGGCTTCACCGGTCACCTCGGCCGCGCGTTCGCGGGCGAGCGCGGTGGCCTTGTCGAGCATCGGTGGCACCAGTTGCGACAGGTAGCGCCGGTAGCGCGAAATGTCGAGCGGGCGTTCGCGGGCCCGCGCGAGCGACGGCGGAGACGGCGTGTAGTCGCGCGAAGCGAGCCGTGAATCGACGCAGACGCTGATCGGTGTCGGCGGCAGGAACCGCGGCGCGTCCAGCCGCACGTCGGCGACGCATTCGACGACGTACAGCGCCTCCAGCAGGACGCTGCGCGACGGCAATGCGGGATCGACCAGGAACGCGGCATTCCCGAATTCACCGGTCAGCAGCAGCTCGAATGCGCCGAGGACCAGGGGGTGGTCCATCCGCGGCAGGTCGAGGTCTTCGCGGGCGAGTGCCAGCACACGATCGAACGTCGCCCGGCGCGGACCGTCAACGAACCCCGGCAGGGCATCGGTGGACAGGAATTCGGGGTCCAGCAGGAACGCGTCGCCGCCGAGGTCCTCGACGTGCACGCCGAACGGCTCGAAGCATTGCTGGATCAGGGCGTGGGTCTGCTCGTCGCGATCGGCCTTGCGCATCGCATCGAGGAGTGCGGCACCACCGGAATGCCGGGTGGCTAGCTCCAGCAGGCGGTCGCGCCCGTCCCGGATCGACTGTGAAAGCTCCGCGTGGACGGCGGCGGTCGTGGCGACCAGACTGTCCAGCTCCGGATCCTCGGATTCGCCGCCATCCGCATGCGCACGCGCGACCGCCTCCACGTCGCAGCAGAAGCGGCGCAGCAGCTCGCGTCCGTCGGCGGGCGATTCACGCAGGACGCGGGTGCCATCGGCGTGCCAGCGCTCCAGCGCCTCCTGCGCGGTGCCCGGCAGCATGGGTACGTGCAACACCACGGCGTGGCGCTGGCCGATGCGGTCGAGGCGGCCGATCCGCTGCTCGACGAGGTCGGGGTCGAGCGGCAGGTCCCACAGGACGAGCCGGTGCGTGAACTGGAAGTTGCGCCCCTCGGAGCCGATCTCCGAACACAGCAGCAGGCGCGCGCCGTCGGGCTGGGCGAACCATGCGGCGGCGCGATCGCGCTGCAACAACGTCAGGCCTTCGTGGAACAGCGCCACACCGGTTCCGGTGCGCGTTCGCAGGGCCGCGTCGAGCGCCTCCACCTTGGCGCGGGTGCTGGCGAGCAGCAGGAACTTGTCTTCGGGGTGCCCCTCGAGCAAGGCCAGCAGCCAGGCGATCCGCGGGTCGTTCGAATAGTCGAGCGCGCGCTGGGCCGCGACTGGCGTCGCGTGCATGTCGTCCTCGAATTCGGCGAGCAGGTCGGCGCGCGCCCCGGGCGCCAGTTCCGCCGCGTCACCGATCTCGAGTTGGCGGGCGGGAAACCCGCCGACGCCTTCGCGGCGGCTGCGATACATCACCCGCCCGGTGCCGTGTCGGTCGATCAGTGCCGACAACAGTTCCTCCGCCGACTCTGGGTACCCGGCGACCAGCGCGTGCAGGGCGGGATCATGCGGGAACCGATTGCACAGGTCGGTGCGCGCAGCCTCGTCCAGCGGATCGCCGGCCGCAATGCGTTCCGCGACGGGCGACAGCGCCGCATAGCGGTCGGCTTCGCCGAGGTAACGGTCGAGGTCGTCGAAGCGCGCCGGATCGAGCAGGCGCAGCCGTGCGAAGTGCGCGCGCCGTCCCAACTGCTCGGGTGTCGCGGTCAGCAACACCACGCTCGGTGAGATGGCGGCGAGCGCTTCCACGGCGAGGTATTCGGGACTCGCCGCTTCCGGTGTCCATTCGAGGTGGTGCGCCTCGTCCACCACCAGCAGGTCCCAGCCTGCCTCGACCGCCTGCGCGGTGCGCTGCGGATCGGCGGCCAGCCACGCCAGCGACACGATCACGAGTTGCTCGGCTTCGAACGGATTGCCGGCCGGATCGGCGGTGGCGACGGCATTGCAGCGTTCCTCGTCGAGGATCGCGAATTCCAGTTGGAAGCGGCGGCGCAGTTCGACGAACCACTGCACGACCAGTGCGTCGGGCAACAGGATCAACACGCGCGCGGCGCGGCCGGTCGCGAGCATGCGCGCCATCAGCATGCCGGCTTCGATGGTTTTGCCGAGCCCGGCCTCGTCGGCGAGCAGGGCGCGCGGATGCTCGCGTTCCATGCAGGTCGCCACCACCCCGAGCTGATGGGGCAGCAAATCAACCCGGGCCGACAGGATGCCCCAGGCCTCGGACCGCCGCGCGGCGGCGCGTGCCAGCAATGCCTGCTTGCGCAGCTCGTAGTGGTGCGGCCTGTCGATCCGCGCCGAGATCAACCGCGCGTCCGCGTGCGACAGCGACTGTTCGTCGTCGAGTTGGCCTTCCCCGAGTTCGCGCTTCTCGCCCGAGTACACGAGGAGACCTTCGCGCAAATCGATGCGTTCGACGACGAAGGAGACGCCGCGACCGGCTACCCGTTGCCCGACCCGGAACGTCGCGCGCGTCAGCGGGGCGCCGTGTGCCGAGTAGTTGCGCACCACTCCGGACTTCGCGAACAGGACCTGCACCGCGCGCTCGTCGGTGCGAAGGACGGTGCCGAGGCCGAGTTCGGGCTCCGCTTCCGAAAGCCAGCGTTGCCCGGGCGTGTAGTCCATCGTTGCTTCGCAGTGCGGAAAGCTGGCTATTATCGCGCGTCGACGGCCCCTCTGCCGCAGGTTGGGCTGATTCCGGGGTTGCCCGGAAGAAGCCCGATGAATCGCACCACCGAAGTTGGGCTTCCCCCGGTGGAGCCGGCGTCAGCCCCGACTACGTCTCGGCCCACTGCCTCAACAGGTTGTGATAGACGCCGGCGAGCTGCTTGACCGCGTCGGCATCGGCCGCGGCGGCGGCAAGCCGGCGGGTGGCGCTGTCCAGTTGCAGCAGGGTCCGCCGCTGCGCTTCGTCGCGCACCAGGCTCTGGACCCAGAAGAAGGCTGCGAGGCGCGCACCGCGGGTCACCGGCTCCACGCGGTGGAGGCTGCTCGCCGGGTACACGATGGCGTCGCCCGCGGCCAGCTTGACCTCATGCTCGCCGTAGGTGTCTTCGACGACCAGTTCGCCGCCGTCGTAATCATCGGGCTCGGCGAGGAACACCGTGCAGGCGATGTCGCTGCGCAACTGGCTGCCGTCGGCGAGCGCCATCACCGACCCATCGACGTGCGCGCCGTAGCTGCCGCCGTCGGCGTAGCGGTTGAAACGTGGCGGCAGGATCTTCACCGGCAACGTTGCCGCGTGGAAGTCGGCGTGACGCGCGCAGGCCGCGAGGACTTCACGGCCGAGTTGCGCGCGCAGCGGCGATGCATCCGGCAACTGCAGGTTGCGCTTCACGAGCGCGCCTTGCGGCCCCACGGTTTCACGGCCGTCGGTCCATTCGGCCGCGTCGAGGTGCGCGCGCATCCGCGTGACCGTATCGGCGTCCAGGACGTGCTCGATGTGCAGCAGCATGGGGGTCAGTAATGGATGTTCAATGTCAGCAAGGCCGAACGCGGCATGCCGGGCGTGTAGCGGTAGCCGCTCTTGTTGATCGCGGCGACGTAGTGCCTGTCGAACAGATTGTAGACGTTCAACTGCAGCCGCATCCGCCGGTTGATGGCGTAACTCGCCATCGCATCCAACACCCAGTAGGCCTCGGTGAAGGCGGGCGTGCCGACGGCGCCGTCGGTGCCCCGCCGCATTTCGCCGGAGTAGCGCGCGCCGGCGGCGAGCGTGACATGGTGGGGCAGTCGCCACGACGACCAGGCCGTGAATGCGCTCCGTGGCGTGTACGGCAACGCGTCCGATCCATCTTCGGCCACGGCCGCGCCGCGCGTGACCGCCGCGTCCATCAGGGTGTAGCCGGCGCTGACCGCCCAGTTTTGCGAGATCCGTCCGACCGCGCCGAGCTCGATGCCCTGCACGCGCTGGCGGCCGATCTGGTAGTACTGGAGATCGACGGGATCCTGTTCGACGAGGTTGGTCACGACGGTTCGATACGCTGCGGCGGTCAGCCGCAACTGGCCGTCGAACACGTCCCACTTGGTGCCGACTTCGACGGTGCGGGCGTGCTGCGGGTCGAAGGCCGGGTTGTCCGCGCTGCTGGCCGACGAACTCAACTCCAGGTTGTTGCCGCCGGGGGGTTCGGCCGCGGCCGCGAAGTTCGCATAGATGCTCCCGTCCGCCACCGGCTTGTACACGATGCCGAGCTTGTAGCCGAACAGGTTGCCGCCGAGGTCCGCGTCTACCGATGGCAGCGGTGTGCCAGCCGGGCTCCCGTTGCACGACGGGGCGCGTCGCGAGCTTTCGCAGGGTTCGACGCTGTGGAACCCGGTGGTGTAGTGGTCGACGCGCGCACCGGCAGTGACGAGCCAACGCTCGCCGAAGTGCATGGTGTCGAAGAAATACGCCGCGGCGGTGTCGGTGCGCCCCCGGCTCCAGGCGCCGGTGTCGCCGATGACGAGGCCGGTGGCAGCGTGCGGATCCGGGCGATACAGGTTCGCCGGCGTCCATGCACTGTCGTCCAGGGCCCCGGTGCCACCGGTGCGGATCTCCTCGCGGGTCAGCTCGATGCCGGCGCTGAGGTCGTGCTCGACCGCTCCACTGCCGAGATGCGCGGTGAGGTTGGTCTGGTTGGTGAGGATGCGATTGGTCTGGTCCTTGAAGGTCGGATTGCTGCGCGCGATCGTCCAGGTCGCAAGATCGGCGGGATCCGGAGTCAGGAGGCGATCGGCACGGCCCATGAAGGAGGTGAGGAGGTAATCCTCGTGGGTGCGGCCCCAGCGGAGCGTGTCGTGCAACGCCACGCCGTTGTCGAAGTCGTGGCTGGCGATCACGGTGAACATGTCCGCCTCGACATCGTCGTGGTCGGCGTCGGTGCCGTAGAAGTTGGATGGATCGACCTTCGGCGCATCCGCCAGGAACGGACGCGACGGATCGGGCGTCGCATAACCCGGCAGCCCGATCGTCGGCACCCCGCCGTCCGGCACGTTGTCCTGCGTGACGTGCAGGAAATCGACGAAGACAGTGGTGGGGGTGCCCAGACCGAATGCCAGCGAAGGCGCGATGCCCCAGCGGTCCTCCCGCACCTCGTCGCGGCCGGCGACGCCGCTCTTCTGGCCCATCACGTTGAGGCGGAATGCCGTGTGCCGGTCGATCACCTGGTTCCAGTCCGCGGTGGCGCGGCGACGGTTGGCGCTGCCGTAGCCGACGGACGCCTCCACCTGGTCCTTCGAACGCGGCTGCTTGCTGACCATGTTGATCGCGCCGGTTGGCGCGGTGCGGCCGTATTCGGTTCCGTCCGGGCCCTTGGTGACTTCCACCTGTTCGACGTCGAACACGTCGCGCGAGATCGATCCGAGGTCGCGCACGCCGTCCACGAAGATGCTGCCGGAGGTATCGAAACCGCGCATGTAGATTGCATCGCCGGTCGAGGTGCTGCCATTTTCGCCGACGTAGAACGTGCCGACCCCGGGACTGTTGCGCAGCGCCTCGGTGAGCGTCGTGGCGCCCTGCTGCTCGATGATTTCCTTGCCGATGACGTTGATCGTCTGTGGCGTATCCAGCAGCGACTGGGTGAACTTGGGCGAATCCACCACGTCGATCTTGTAGGGGTTGCGGGTTCCTCGAACGTGGATGGTCGGTAGCTGTGCCGCCCCGGCCAAGCCCGCCGGCGCTGCGGGACCGCTGGCCGCCAGCGAGGGCAGGGCGAACGCGATGCCGGTCATCAGGGTGGAGAGGGCGAGCGGAGGCTTGCAGCGGGCGGCAGCGTGCTTGCGGTGCTTGATGCCTGGCATGGAGGTTGGGCCTTGTTCCTGTGCGCCGGGCGGGCGATCGCACAGGCCCGGTGTGGGCACAGGAGCGCGAAGCCGCACATCGGCGACCGATGTTTTGGCCCGCGCCTGAGAACTGCGCGGGAAGCACGGCGGATACTAAGGCAAATGCGAACGATTCGCAATACGAGTCTGATGTATGTCGGAGCTGGACACGCAGCGGAATTGCTCCGGCGATCGCTTCCAGCTCGCGCACAAAAAGACGCCGCACTTGCGTGCGGCGTCTGAAGTTCGAGCGTGAAGCGATTTATGCTGTCCGAATCCCTCCTACCAGATCTTCACCAGCTTGTCGCCCGTATGCATCATCTTGTCGCCGGGCTTGCACTGGAAGGCCTGCGCGAATTGCGGCATGTTGGCGGCCGACGCGAACGCGCGGATCTTGGCGGGGGCGTGCGGATCGACATTCAACAGCAGTTCCGAGGTCTTGTCGCGGGAAGTGCCTTCCCAAACCCGCGCGGAACTGAGGAAGAAGCGCTGATTCTGGGTCATGCCGTCGATCTTCTGGTCCGCTTCCTGGGGGTTCTGTTTCAGCGCGGTCTGCAATGCGGTGTAGGCGATGTTGAGCCCGCCCAGGTCGCCGATGTCCTCGCCCAGCGTCAGCTTGCCGTTGACGTGCAGGTCAGGCTTGCCCTCGATCGGCGTGTAGCTGTCGTACTGCTTGACCAGCGCCGCGGTGCGCTCATCGAACTGCTTCTTGTCCTGGGGCGTCCACCAGTTCACGAGATTGCCGTGGCCGTCGAACTGGCTGCCTTCGTCGTCGAAGCCGTGGCTGGATTCGTGCCCGATCACGAATCCGATGCCGCCATAGTTCAGCGCGTCGTCGCCCTTGGCGTAGAAGAACGGCGGCTGCAGGATCGCCGCCGGGAAGTTGATGGTGTTGGTGGAAGGCGAGTAATAGGCATTGATCGTCTGCGGCGTCATGTGCCATTCCTTGCGATCCGTCGCCTTGCCGATCTTGCCGATGTCGTAGTGGTAGTTGTACTTCGACGCCGCCTCGAGGTCGGCGTACCACTTGTCCGGCTGGATCGTCAGCCCCGACCAGTCGCGCCACTCGCCCTTGTCGGGATAGCCGATCTTGGGCAGGAACAGCGACCACTTGTCGAGCGCCTTCTTCTTGGTCGCCTCGCTCATCCAGTCGAGGTTCTCGATGTGTTCCTTCAGCGCCGCGCGGACATTGGTGACCAGTTCCTCCGCACGCTGCTTGGACTCGGGCGGGAAGTACTTGGCGACGTAAAGCTCGCCCAGGCCCATGCCCATCGCCCCGTTGACGGCGCCGATCACCCGCTTCCACCGGTCCTTCTGCTCGAGCTGGCCCTGCAGGGTCTTGCCGTAGAAGTCGAACTGGTTGTCCTGGAATGCCTGGCTCAGGGCCGGCGACGCGCTGCTGATCAGGTGGAATTTGAGGTAGGCCTGCCATTGCGATGCCGGCGCATGCGCGAGCAGCTTGTCGAACTCGGCGATGAACTTCGGCTGCGACAGCGAGAAGCCCTTCCCGATGTCCACGCCCTGGCCCTTGAAGAACTTGTCCCAACTGAAGTGCGGGCTGACCTTGTCGGCCTCCGCCACGGTGACGAAGTGGTACTGGTTTTTCGGGTCGCGCAGTTCGACCGGAGCCAGCGAAGCCTTGGCGAGTTCGGTTTCGAACTTCAAGACTTCGTCCGCCTGCTTTTTCGCGTCGGCCGCCGGGGTGCCGACGAGCTGCAGCGATTTGGAGATGTATTTCAGGTAGGCAGCGCGGATGTCCTTGTACTTCGGCGACAGGTAGTAGTCGCGGGTGGGCAGGCCAAGGCCGTCCTGGAACACGTAGCCAATTTGTTTGGTCGCGTCCTTGAAGTCCGCGCTCGAGCCGAAGTTGAAGACATAGCTGTCGCCGTTGTCGTAGCTGGTGGTGATGAAGTCGGCGATGTCGGCCGGGGTCTTGAGCGCGTCGATCGCCGCGAGCTGCGGCTTGATCGGGTCGTAGCCCAGCTTGTTGATCGTGGCGGTGTCCATCCCCGCGGCATACAGGTGGCCGAGCTTCTGCTGGAGTTCGTTGCCCTTGCCGTCCTTGGCATCCTGTGCGGCCGTTTCGAGGATCTGCTTTTGTTGCTGCAGGCTGCGTTCGTGGAGGATGCCGAAGGCGCCCCAGCGGGTTTCGTCGGCCGGGATCGGATTGGCCTTGTTCCACTTCGCATTGACGTATTCGGCGAAGTCGTTGCAGGGGTTGTACTGGTCGTCGAGGTCGAACGCGATCGGCTGCGCGGGCATGATCGCGACCGTGGAACCTGCCGCTGGTGCCGCGGCCGTTTGCGCGGGGACTGGTGCGGATGCCGCGCCGTTGGGCGCGACGCCGTTCTGGTTCTGGGCGTTGTTGCTGCAGCCAGCCACGGCCAGCGCCGCGCCGATGGCCAGCGCGATCGGGGTCAGCAGATGCTTGTGCATGATGGGTCCTCTGTCAGTGCGTGACGGGGTTGCGGAGACGCGCCGCGCGCACCGCTTGAGGCGGCGATTGTGCCAGCATCGAATCACGATGGCGCACCACCATGTCGGAAGTCATGCCTGTATTGCACCGACCGAAGGCGCGCACGCCGTACAGTGCGGCGGCGCGCCTCGCGGTGCAGGCGGCTGGCGGCGAGCGGCGGCGTCAGCGCGAACCCGACTGCCACCCGGGGCGTTTGCCGCGGCCACGCTTGGCGACGTTGCCCTCGGCGTGCGCCGCTGTGTTCGACGGCTTGCCGCGCGTGCGCCCGGACGCCTGTTTCCAGCGCGATCCGGGCTTGGCGATGCCGTCGCGCCGGACCTGCCGCGCATGGCGCGGTTTGCCTGGTCGCGGCCCCGCCTTGGCCGACCGGACATCGTCGCGCTCGCCGCGGGGCTGCCATGTCGGTTCGAAACCCTCCACGGGTTCGATCGCAAGCTCCTGTTTCAGCAGCCTGCGGATGTCACGCAGCAGTCCTTCCTCCTCGCGGCTGACCAGCGACAACGCGAGGCCCTCGCTGCCGGCGCGGCCGGTGCGGCCGATCCGGTGCACGTAGTCCTGCGCGACCATCGGCAGGTCGTAGTTCACGACGGCCGGCAACTGGTTGATGTCCAGTCCACGCGCCGCGATGTCGGTGGCGACCAGGACGGTGGTCTTGCCGTTCTTGAAATCGGCGAGTGCGCGGGTGCGCTGGCCCTGGCTCTTGTTGCCGTGGATCGCGGCGACGCGAAAGCCGTGCTGGTCGAGGTATTTGCACAACTTGTCGGAGCCGTGCTTGGTGCGCGCGAAAACCAGTGTCTGCCGGCGGCTGTCGGCGGCCAGCAGGTGCAGCAGCAAGTCGCGTTTCTTCTCGGCATCCACCGGGTGCACGCGATGGTGGACACCGACCGCCACCGCGTTCGGCTGCGCCATCTGCACCTCGCGCGGGTCGTGCATGAATTGCGCCGCCAACGCCTTGATCTCCGGTACGAAGGTGGCCGAGAACAGCAGCGTCTGTCGTTGTTGCTTGGGCAGAACGCCGAGAATTTTCTTCAACGCGGGGGCAAAGCCCATGTCGAGCATGCGGTCGGCCTCGTCCAGCACCAGCGTGTCGATGCACGACAGGTCGACGTTGCGGCGGTCCATGTGATCGATGAGCCGACCCGGCGTGGCCACGATGATGTCGAGGCTTCGGCGAAGGCTCATGACCTGTCCACCCATCCCGACGCCGCCGAAGATCGCGGCGCTGTAGACACGCAGGTGCTTGCCGTAGCTGCGCACGCTGTCGTGCACCTGCGCGGCGAGCTCGCGGGTAGGGGTGAGGATCAGCGCGCGCGGCTTGCGCGGCTGCTTGCTGTCGCGGTTGGCCTGGTCCACGCACAGCTTCTGCAACAGCGGCAGGGCGAACGCGGCGGTCTTGCCGGTACCTGTCTGCGCGCCGGCCATCAGGTCGTGCCCGTTCAGCACCAGCGGGATCGCCGCGACCTGGATCGGAGTGGGATTCGCGTAGCCCTGTTCGGCGAGGGCACGCAGCAGCGCGGGCGCCAGCCCGAGCGATTCGAACGTCATGGGGAAACTCCTGTGTGACCCGGAGCGTTCCCAAGAACCGCGCTGCGAGTGTTGCAACTTGTGTGCGGCGAACGCGGATGCGAGGCCGGGTGTGCGCGACGTGCGAGTGGCGGGGGATCGGATCGGGGCCAAAGAGGCGGCCCGGTCACGACGATCCGCAAGGGAAGTTCGGGGTACGGCGCGTCAAACGGGGCGCAGTGTAGCGGGTTTCGCGCCGCCTCGCATCAACATTTCCGCGAACCGGACAGCGGAACGGTCGCGAGCGGCTGGTAGCGGGCGCCGGTTGCCTGGAGCTCGCTCTGCATCAGCGACAGTGATTCGAATGCGAGCCTGGGCAACGGCACCGAAGGGACCTCCAGGGTACAACCCGGCCGCAGGCGCGCCAGCGTCAGGTGCGCGCGAAATGCACGGGGTTCGGCTTCGAAGCCGGCCTTGCGCGCCAGCCCTTCGGATTCCTCCGCCAGCGCGCGCAGCTCCCCGGGCGCGTCGAGTTCCAGCACCAGCAGGCGCGGCCGCGCGCGGTTGGGCCAGATGGCGCAGCGCCGCGCGTCGAATGCTGGCAGTTGCCGCGCGAGTGCCGCCAGCATGTGCTTGAGGAATTCGACCTGGGCACGTGTCGAATCGCCGAGGAAACGCAGCGTCACGTGCAGCGACGCGGCATCCAGCCAGCGGACGCCGCGCGCGGCGCCGCTCCGCGAGGCTTCGAGGGCCTGTCGGAAGCGCAGCAGCGCGTCGCGGCTGGCGGAATCGGGAAGCAGCGCGAGAAAGCAGCGGGCGGTTTCGCCGGTGGCGGCGGGAGCGGCTGGCCCGCTCATGCCCCGGTGGTCTCCACCGGTGCGCGAAGCGGCGCCGGGGCAGGCGAAACGGCGGGCAGTTGTTCGGGACCGACGGCACCACCGGAGACCAGGAACGCCATCGCCTGGTCAATGGTCCAGTCGGTCGCGACGAGGCGTTCGGTGGGTACGAGTTCCAGATAGCCGCCGGTGGGGTTGGGTGTCGTCGGCACGTAGACCGCCGCGACCTCGCACCCGGCCGCGTCCACGAAGGTGCGGGTCACGAAGCCGATCGACTTCAGCTCGGGCGACGGGAAGTCGATCAGCACCACCCGCTGGGTGCCGCCCGGTTTCTTGCGCATCAGCGTCATCAGTTTCTTGACGCCGCCGTAGATCGTGTGCACGAGTGGAATGCGTTCCAGCAAGGCATCGACCGCGCCGAGCACGCGGCGCCCGAGCACCTTGGTGGACAGCCAGCCCAGCACGTACAACGCGAGCAGGGTGAGGACGAAGGCGAGGATCGATACCACCCAGTCGCGGTGCAGTACCTGCGCCGCCACCGGCGCGCCGAGGCCAATCAGCCCGATGATCCCGTTCACCAGCGGTGCCCCAACGCCCGCGAGCAGGGTGAACACGAATTCGAACACCACCCAGGTGATCCACACCGGGATGAAGGCCAGGAGGCCCGTGATGAGGTAGCGCTTGACGTGGAGGGCGGGCATCGACAAGACGGGTACGCCACGGTTCGGGCATTGTAGTGGAGCCGTACGCGCCCGCTGGTGTGATCTTTGTCGCGGGTTCGCGAATCATGGGGAAACGGTGATCGGAGCCGGGGCGGAATCGGACGATGGCGGACCAGCAGCGGCAACGGCGATTCGAAGTACTGTTGCGCGAACACCAGCGGATCGTGTTCAAGATCGCGGCTGCGTACGCGACCGGTGCGCCCGATCGCGACGATCTCGCCCAGGAAATCGCCGCGCAACTCTGGCGATCGTTCGGGCGCTTCGACGAGCGGCGCGCGAAGTTCTCGACATGGATGTATCGGGTTGCCTTGAACGTGGCGATCTCGCATGCGCGGCACGCCCATCGCGCGGGTGCCGGACACGCCGAACCCTTCGAAGAGCCGCATGTCGCGTCCGTCGCGTCCACCGACGAGGCGCCCGCCGATGGCCTGGAACGTGCGGAGCGCATTGCCGCGCTGTACGCGTTCATCGACGGGCTGGATCCGCTCAACCGCGCGCTGGTGCTGCTTTATCTCGAGGATCGCAGTTACGCGGAAATCGCGGAGGTGCTCGGGATAAGCGTGACCAACGTCGCGACCAAACTCAACCGCATCAGGCAGAAGCTGCGCCCGCAGGCAACGGCAGCTGCAACCGAGGAAGTGGACTATGGAACTCGATGAAATGAGGTTGGCGTGGCAGGAGCTGGGGGCGAAACTGGAGCAGCAGCGCACGTTGAACCTGCGATTGATCCGGAATCAGGGGCTCGACAAACTGCGTCGCGGGCTGCGACCACTGGTGTGGGGACAGTCCCTGCAGTTGTTGATCGGCGTAGCGCTGGCAACCTGGGCGGTAACCTTCTGGGTGTCGCACAGGCAGGTGCTGCACCTGCTGGTTTGCGGCTTGCTGATGCAGGGCTTCGGGCTGCTGATGATCCTGTCGGCCGCGCGGGTACTGGAATTGGTGCGCCGCGTGGACCATGGTGCGCCGGTGACCGTCATCCAGCATCAATTGGCGCAACTGCGCAAATGGCGCGTGAAGGTCGAGGCACCGATCGACGCCATCGTGGGCAGCTTCATCTGGATCCCTGCATTCGTGATGGCGTTCGCGTCGTCCGGATTCGATCCGTGGGCGCCCGGCTTGGGGCGGTGGGCGGTACTCAGCGGCGCGGCCAGCCTGGGCCTGGTAGCCATGGGCATATGGCTGGCACTCCGGCTCGGTTACGGTCGCCGGTTGGAAAACCATGCGGCGGGGAGCAGCGTGCTCGCGGCGGAGGACGCGCTGGATGAAATCGCGCGCTTCGAACAGGAATGAAAAAGCCGGCGCGACTTGCGTCGCGCCGGCTTGATGGATCCGCAGGCGGACATCGTCCGCCGAGCGATCGATGGCGGGCAGCGCCGGGCCTACTTGTTCCCGAGATTGTCGCTCGCGTCGATGAACTGCACGGCGTCGTCGTGCAGCTTCTTCAGCGACGGCGTATGCGCGTACACCATGTGGCCGGACGGGAAGAAGCCGTAGCTGATGTTCTTCTGCAGCTTCTCGGGGATCGGCAGGTGCTGCATTTCGTAGATGGCGGTGTAGTACGGCGTCGCAAGGTCGTAGAAGCCGCCGAACAGCCGGACCTTCATGTCCGGGTTGTACTTCATCGCCACGGCGAGGTCGAGCATCACGTTCGGCGTGCCGCCGCGCGAATACCGCTGGCCCGGCGCGCGGTGCTTCCAGTCCCAGCGGAAGTCATCGGCACCGTACACGGAGGGACGGTACTTCATGCCTTCGCCGAACTTCAGGTCGTTGCGCACGTAGCTGTTGAACGCGGCCACGTAGGCGGCGCTGATCGCCGCCGATTGCGGATCGTAATCCGACTCCTTGCCGAGCGGGTCCATGGTCGCGCCCGAGAAGCGGGTGTCGAGCCGGCCGGTTGTGGTGTCGGAGTCGTCGAGCAGCTCGTGCTCGAACATGCCGCCGGTCACGCGGAGGTCGGCCTTCAGCAGGTAATCAACCGGGAGCCCGGTATAGTCGTGCAGCTTCCCGGCGATCTGCTGTTTCTTCGCGGCGCTCAGGGTGGAGCCGGCCGACAGCGCCTGCTCGTAGTCCGTCGTCGCGAACTGGGTCACTTCCTTGAGGAGCGGTGCCAGGCTCCCATTGTTGAACTTCGGCAGCTTGTGGTGGTACCACGCCGTCGCGGCGAAGGTCGGCAGGCCGAGCACATACGACATGTCGATGCCGGGGTTCATGTCGGCGCCGTCGATGCTGAGCCCGAAGTTGAGGATCTGCGACAGCAGCATCACGCCGTTCAAGTCGACGTTGTATTCGGTCTGCAGGATGTTCGAGAGCACCGCCGAGCGCGTGGTGCCGTAGCTTTCGCCGAAGAGGTATTTCGGCGAATTCCAGCGGTCGTACTTGGTCAGGAACTGGGTGATGAAGTGCGCGAACGAGTCGGCGTCGCCGTCGATGCCCCAGATCTGCTTGGCGAGGTCCTTGCGATCCTTGGCGCGGGCGTCGTCGTCCTTGCCCTGCGGCAACAGGCGGCCGAAGCCGGTGCCCGGCATGTCGATGAACACCAGGTCGCTGGCATCCAGCAGGCTGTAGTCGTTGTTGACCAGTTGATACGGCGCCGCAGGGGTGTGGGTGTGGTCGTTGGTGACGACGCGCTTCGGACCCCAGGCGCCCATGTGCAGCCACATCGTCGACGAACCGGGGCCGCCGTTGTAGATGAAGGTGATCGGACGGTTGGACGGATCGACGCCCTGCTTGAAGTAGGCAAAGTAGCTCATCGCCACTTCGGGCGTGGACTCCTTCGCGCCGGTGCCGTCGAGCACCAGCGTTCCGGCCACCGCTTCGTAGCTGATCGTCTTGCCTTCGACGGTGACGGTGCCGTGGGTCGTGGACGACATCGGTTGCGACAGGCGCTTGATCAGGCTTTCATGCTGCCCGCCGCTGGAGTCGCTTTGCGCCGAACTGCTGGCACTGGCCGGAGGCGCGGCGAATGCGGGGGCGCTGCACAGCAGCAGCGAGGCGAGGGCAACGGCGAGACGGTTGGCTTTCATGGACGCTCCCGGCTGATCTGATCGAGTTGTCGAAGGGAACCCGACCGCGCAGGCGTTCGGGGACGCCCGAGTATGCGCGCCGGCGTACCCATCGTCATACGCCACAAGTCATGCTTGCGGATGCCGGAACACGCAGCCGCTTCGCGGGGTTGGGTTGATCCCGGACCTGTTCGGGAGAAGCCCAACGGCAATGTCGGGCGAGGACACAACGAGGGCGGCGAGCGCGCTGGGCGGCGCGATTGTTGGGCTTCGCTGCGCTCAGCGCCAACCTACAGAAGCGGCTGCCAACGGCAATGTCGGGCGAAAACACGACGGGGTGGCGAACGATGGACTGGGTTTGTGGCGCTTCGCTGCGCTCGGCGCCAACCTACAGAAGCGGCTGACGTAGGTTGGGTTGATCCCGGACTTGCTCCGGGAGAGGCCCAACCGCAATCTCGGGCGAACACGACGAGGATGGCGAACACGATGGACTGGGCTTGTTGGGCTTCGCTGCGCCCGGCCCCAACCTGCAAGAGCCTCCGACGTGACTTGCTTATCGGCTTGCGCGTGCCACTGGGGGCGCGGGGTGCGCGTCGTCGATCACGCGCACGACGCGGAATCCGACATTGGTGTAACCGACGTCGCTGTCGGCGGTGCCGCGGCGTGCGAGCGGCTTGCCCTGGCCGCCATCGCGCCAGGAAAGACCTCGGAACACCCGCTCTCCGCTGCTGCCGTCGGCCACCCATTCGCTGACATTGCCGTACAGGTCGTACACGCCCGCACCGCTCGGCAGGTAGTGCCCGACCGGCGCCGTCCGCGCGGCGCCGTCGTTGCAGGACAGGCGATCGTTGTCCATCGCGCTTTGGCGGCTGGTGTCGTCGACGTTGCCGAGCTGGCAGGGCGTGGCCCCGGGGAGCCCTTGCGCCGCGCGCAGCCATTCGCCGCTGCTCGGCAACATGTAGGCCTGCCCGGTTTCCTTCGAAAGCCACGCCGCGTACGCAACGGCATCGTTCCAGCTCACGCACACGACGGGATGATCGTCGCCTTGCTTGAAGCCGGGATCCTGCCAGCTCAGATGGCGCAGCCGCGAGAACGGGTTGTAGGCCTCGAGGCAGCGCGAATCGGGACGATGGGTGGCGCGTACGAACGCCGCGTAGTCGCCGCGGGTGACTTCCACGCGCTCGATCGCGAACGCCGGCGCCCCGCCGGACGCCGGCACGTAAACGAGCGTGGGACCGCGCTCATCGTGCATCCGGTCGCCGGCGACCGGGGTGGCCGCCCGCCGTTCGGCCACGGCCAGGTCGAATCCGGCAGGGTAGGTCGCGGGCAATGCCTGCGCCAGGGGTTTCAGTGCGGCGAGCCGGACAATATCGCGCTTGTCGGCCGCGGCGACCACCGCATCGCCGACGTGCTCCGCGAAATCCTCGCGGTCGGTGCGCCAGTCGCGGCGTGCGACGGGACCCGCGTGCGACGCCAACAGGTCGCAACGCTTCAACATCGCGGCCGTCCGGTCCAGGTTGCCGTCGCTCCACGCGGCAGCGAGGCGTTGGCGCAGCGTCGCCAGCATTGCATCGATGCCGGCGGTCGCCGCCGGGTTGCCGGGGTCGAGGGCCAAAGCGGCGAGGTACTTGTCGGCGGCGTTGTTGCCGGCAGGCGCGAACAGGCGGCCGCGGGTACGCAAGGCATCTGCCTCCTTGACCAATGCGTAGGCTCGGTCTTGGGTCGACGGTGCGGTGCTGGCCGCCGGGGGCGCCGACGCAGGCAACGACGCAGTCGCGGCTTTCGCCGCGATCACCACGGGTCCGGGCAGGGTCGCGGCATCGTTGCGCGGAAAAGAGCGCCAGGTTGCCCACGCACCTACCGCCAATACCAGCGCCGCGCCCACCGCTGCCCCGGCGATCGCCCAGGTGGGGGCGCGCAGCCGCGAGCCGACCGGCACCGCCACCGGCCGGATCCTGCGGCGCCCATCGATCGCGGACAACGCGTCCGCCATTTCCTGGGCGCCCTGGAAACGCTGTTCGGGTGACTTGGCGAGCGCCTTGTCGATCCATGCCTGCCAGCCGCCGACCAGCGGTGGCAACCTCGGTATCGGCTGCTCGACGTGTGCGATGGCGGTCGACACCGCATCGCCGCCCTGGAACGGTGGTGCGCCGGTCAGCAATTCGAACGCCAGGATGCCGATGCTGTACAGGTCGGAGCGCTGGCCCGGCGGTTCGCCGCGCGCCTGTTCGGGGCTCAGGTAGGCCGCCGCGGATGCGTGCCGAAGACCGAGTTCGGCTGCGCAGCGCGCAATGCCGAAATCGGCCAGGCGTACGTGGCCGCGCTGATCCATCAGCACGTTGGAAGCCTTGATGCCGCCGTGCACGATGCCGCGGCGATGCGCGTGGCCGAGCGCGTCGAGCAGCGCGCGCAGCAGTCCGGCGACCTTCAACGGCTTGAAGCGCAGGTTGTGCGCGGAAAGACCGATGCTCAACAGGAACGGCATCGAGTGGAACAGCCGCCCGTCCTCGGTGCGGCCGATCTGGTGGATGCCGACGATGTTGGGGTGCGACAGCCGCGCGTTGGTCCGGAGCAGTTGTTCGAAGCGACCGAGCGCGTTGTCGTCCAGCGGCCGCCACAGTTTGATCGCCACCTGGCGCTCGAGCGAGCGCTGCGTCGCTTCGTACACGCTGGCCACGCCGCTGGTGCCGATCGGCCGGACCAACCGGTATCCCGGAACTTCGAGCTGGTGTGGCGTGGCGTCGTTCATCTTTCCGCTGACACTGTACGCTAGCCGTGGACGGCGATCCATGCGCGCCCCGTCACGGGCGTTGCCATCCCACTGCTTCGGTCAATGCCCGGGCGCACCTCCGGTTCCCCGCATGCACGAAAAATGCCAGTCGCCGCGTGCCCTGCCCGCAGTGCCCAAGCCGGTCAGGACGGGCGCGCGCTGCGTGCCCGCGGCTTCAGCCGGACGTAGAGCTGCTTTCGCACCCGTGCGATCGTTTCGCCGGAGCCGGTGGCGACTTCGGTGTCGAACCAGTGCAGCACCTTGTCGCCCGATGCGGCTTCGTGGCGAAGCAGCGCCACGGCGTCGTCATCGAGGTGGAACCCGGCAAACACGTCTTCGCGTGCAGGCGCCACGAACTCGATGCTGGCGGCCTTGTCCCACACATAATAGTCCGGGCCCAGGCGATGCAGCGCCAGCACCATCCAGAATGGATCGGTCATCGCGAACAGGTTGCCGCCGAACTGACTGCCGACATGGTTCCGGTTCCAGGGACGCAGCTTGAGCGCGACCCGGGCGCGGCGCCAGTCGTCGCTGATCTCGAGGACCCGGATGCCGTTCGCGAGGAACGGCGGCCACAGGTTCATCAACCGCCGCAGGGTCCGCGCGCGCATCCGCGGTGTCAGAAGAGCAATGACGACATCTTGCGGCGGGTGGTCGAAACCAGCGCTTCGTCGTGCACGATCCGGAACGCATCAACGAGTCGCTTGCGGGCCAGTCCGTCATTCCAGCTTCGATCGGCAGCGAGGATCGCCAGCCAGCGCTGCATGGCGTCGGCCGCATCTCCGCCCAGCAACTGGCGCACGCCCAGGCCATCCAGCGCCGCAAAGTCACGGGGATCGCGCTCCACGCGCGCCAGCAATTCGCCGGCAGGCGGAATCGCGGCGAGCGACTGATGCATCGCAAGCAACGCCGCCAGGGCCTTGGCGCGATCGTCTTCGGCCAGATCGACGGGCAGGGTATCCAGTGTGGACTGTGCGTTGGCGGTGTCGCCGCCGCGCGCACGCGCCAGCGCCAGGTCGAGCTTCAAGCCGGCGTTGTCGGGATCGGCCGCCAGCGCTTGCTCGATCCGTGCGATAGCGGCCTGCGGGGTTTCCGCCGGCATCGCGGCGCCATCTTCGACAGCCTGCGCCGGCGCCTCGATGCGGGAGGCGGGTTCGACGCCATGGCGCTTCAGGAATTCGCGCACCTGCGATTCCGGCAACGCACCGGAGAACGCATCCACGATCTGGCCACCCTGGATCAGCACCACGGTCGGGATGCTGCGCACGCCGAACATCCCGGCGAGCTGCTGCTCCTTGTCGCAGTCGATCTTGGCGAGGCGAAAGCCGCCCGCGTATTCATCGGCCAGTTTTTCCAGGATCGGCCCGAGTGTCTTGCACGGCCCGCACCAGGTCGCCCAGAAATCCACCAGCACCGGAGTTTGCAGGGAAGCCTGCAGGACGTCGGCTTCGAAATTGGATTCGCCGGCCTCGAACACGAAGCTGTCGGCAGGCGCGGCATCATCGGGTTTGGGATTGAAGTTCATGGCCGGATAACTGGAGGCGCTGGCATTACATTCCAAGGCTGGACTCCAGGTCCGCGTCGGTCGGCTTGCCCTGCTGCTTGTACACGGTGCCCGCCTTCATCACGAAGTCCACCTTCTTCATCAATGAAATGTCGTCCAGCGGATTCCCCGGCACCGCCACCACGTCCGCGTACTTGCCGGTGGTGATACTGCCGAAATCATCCTGGTGCTTCAGCAGCGTCGCGGCGTGAGTGGTCGCGGCCTGGATCACGTACATCGGCGGCATGCCGGCCTGCACCATGTACACGAATTCCTGCGCGTTCCCGCCGTGCGGGTACACGCCAGCGTCGGTGCCGAACGCGATCCTGACTCCGGCCTTGTAGGCCTTGCCCGCCGTGGCCATGATCTTCGGGCCGACTTCGAGCGCCTTGCGCGCGACCTGCGGCGGATACCAGCCTTCCTTCGCTTTCCCCATCACGAACTCGCCGGCGATGATCGTGGGCACGTACCAGGTGCCGTGCTGCTTCATCAGCTTCATGTCCTCGTCGTCCATGAAGGTCCCGTGCTCGATCGAACCCACGCCTCCGATCACCGCGCGGCGGATCGCCTCCGCGCCGTGTGCGTGCGCGGCCACGGTGAAGCCGTAGTCGTGGGCGGCGGCGACGACCGCCTTGATCTCGGCCAGTGTCATCTGCGGATTTTCCGAGCTGGAGCTTTCATCCAGCACGCCGCCGGAAGGCATGATCTTGATGAGGTCCGCGCCGTCCTTGTAATGCTGGCGCACCGCCTTCCACGCATCCGCCGGCGAATCGATGATGCCGTCCTTGGGTGTCGGGTCCCCCTGGAGGTCCCAGCGGTAACCATCGGTCGGATCAGCGTGGCCGCCGGTCGTGCCGATGAACTTGCCGGCGGTGAAAATGCGCGGCCCCGGCACTTCGCCCTTGTTGATTGCATTGCGCAGCGCGATCGAGGAATTGTCGCTTTCGCCGAGGTTGCGCACGGTGGTGAAACCCGCCAGCAGCGTGCGCCGCGCGAACACCGTGCTCTGGATCGCGTAGTCGGCCGGGTTCAGGCGGAACTGGTCGCTGTAGGTACTCTTGCTGAACTGGCTGGTCAAATGCGTGTGCGCGTCGACCAGCCCGGGCAGGCAGGTGTCGTTCGCCGGCATGTCGATCACCTTCGCGCCGTCGCGGCTTGCCGAACCCGGCACTACTTCCTTGATGCGCTGGCCGTCGATGACGATGCTGGTGGCGCCGAGCATCTTGCCTGCCACCGTGTCGATCAGGTGCGCGCAGTGGATCACCGTCAGCTCGGGCGCGGGCGCCGCATTCGCGACGGGAGCCTCGGCCGCCTGTGCGGTGGTGATCGTCAACGCAGCAATCGCGAGCGTCAGCGGCAGCCTGCGGATGCCTTCGATGCGCATGGTGTCCCCTCGGGTCGGATGGAAGCCGGCATCATAGCCACGCCGCGAGCGGCTGTCGCACGCGCTCGGTTGCAGCATCCAGCGCGCGGTGAAACGCCCGTACTTCGCCTGCGCGCGTTCGGCGTCACGCCTTAAACGAATGAAGGGCCGCTCGAGTGCCGCTTGGCGCTTTTGCTGCACTGCGGTAGGCTGATCCATCCCCGATCAGACCGCTTCGCCGCCCAGCCATGCAGGAACCCCGAGACCGCAGCGCCTATGACCCCGGCACCGTCGAGGCGGCCGCGCAGAAGTTCTGGGCGGACACCCGCGCCTTCGAGGTGGAGGAAGACGCCTCGCGCGAGAAATACTATTGCCTTTCCATGCTGCCGTACCCGTCGGGCGCGCTCCACATGGGCCACGTGCGCAACTACACGATCGGCGACGTGATCAGCCGCTTCCAGCGGATGCAGGGCAACAACGTGCTGCAGCCGATGGGCTGGGATGCATTCGGGCTGCCGGCCGAGAACGCGGCGATCAAGCGCGGCATCCCGCCCGCGAAATGGACGCGCGAGAACATCGCGCACATGCGCGGGCAGTTGAAGGCGATGGGCTTCGCGATCGACTGGTCGCGCGAATTCGCCACCTGCGATCCCGACTACTACGTGCACGAGCAGCGGATGTTCGTGCGGCTGTTCAAGCAGGGCATGGTGTACCGCAAGAACAGCGTGGTGAACTGGGATCCGGTCGACCAGACGGTGCTGGCCAACGAACAGGTGGTAGATGGCCGCGGCTGGCGTTCCGGTGCGGTGGTCGAGAAGCGCGAGATTCCGCAGTGGTTCCTGAAGATCACGGCGTACGCCGATGAATTGCTTGATGGGCTTGACACGCTCCCCGGCTGGCCGGATGCCGTCAAGACCATGCAGCGGAACTGGCTCGGGCGCTCGGAAGGACTGGAAATCCGCTTCGACGTGGAGGGCGGCGGTTCTCTCGAGGTCTTCACCACGCGGCCGGACACCTTGATGGGGGTGACCTACCTGGCGGTCGCGGCCGAGCACCCCCTGGCGCAGGAAGCGGCGCGCAACAATCCCGCGCTGCAGCCGTTCATCGACGAATGCCGTCACGGCGGCGTTTCGGAAGCCGAGCTCGAGACCAGGGAGAAGACGGGCGTCGCGACCGGGCTGTTCGCGCTTCATCCGGTGACCGGCGAGCGGGTCCCGGTGTGGATCGCCAATTTCGTCCTGATGGGATACGGCACTGGCGCCTTGATGGCGGTGCCTGGGCACGACCAGCGCGACTGGGAGTTCGCCACCAAGTACGACCTGCCGATCCGGATGGTGGTCGTCAGCGACGCGGTGCGGGATGCGATCCGCGAGCTCGGGCGCGACGCGGCCGAGAACATCGATGCGATGAGCGCGGCGCTCGGCCAGTCCAAGCCGATCGACGTGGCCGAGCCGCGGCCGGTCGAAGACGTGCTGGAAGAGTTCGAGGACCGCATCATCACCGAGGGTCCTTTCCTCGAGCACGGCACGCTGGTCAATTCAGTCGACTACGACGGCCTGGATTATCGGCAGGCATTCGACGCGCTGGCGGAGCGCTTCGAGCGCGAAGGTCGTGGCCGGCGCCAGGTGAACTGGCGATTGCGCGACTGGGGCGTTTCGCGGCAACGCTACTGGGGTTGCCCGATCCCGATCATCCACTGCCCGAAGTGCGGCGCGGTGCCGGTGCCGGAAGACCAGTTGCCGGTGAAGCTTCCCGAGGACGTCGCGTTTTCCGGAGTGCAGTCGCCGCTGAAATCCGACCCCGAATGGCGGAAGACGACGTGTCCGGAGTGCGGTGGCGCGGCCGAGCGTGAAACGGACACCTTCGACACCTTCATGGAATCGAGTTGGTACTACGCCCGCTACTGCTCGCCGGGTGCCGCCACCCAGGTCGATGCACGCGCGAATTACTGGCTGCCGGTCGACCAGTACATCGGCGGCATCGAGCACGCGATCCTGCACCTCCTGTATTTCCGCTTCTATCACAAGCTGATGCGCGACGCGGGGCTGGTGCATTCGGACGAACCCGCG
>DASSNH010000113.1:0-13005 GCA_035701405.1 Rhodanobacteraceae bacterium | reverse complement strand
TTCATCCAGCGCCTGCGCCAAGGCCTGCCCGGCCGGTTCGCACAACAGCTCCGCGTCCAGTTCATGCCGTGCCGCGGCTTCCGCGTCGATGCCTTCCTTGCGCAGGATGTTGGCGACGCGCTTGTTGGCGGCGGCGAGCTGTTCGGCTTCGGGTTGCCGGGCAAACTGCGCAACCGCGCGCAGGCGACGGTCGAAATCAAGCAGGCTCGCGGGCCGCACCGCGGCCACCGCTTCGAACTGCTGGGGCGTGAAACCCTGCTCGGTGTAATAGCCGCGCAGGCGATCGAGGATGAAGGGATACACTTCCGCAATACGCAGAGTGACGACATCCCCAGCCTCGAGGTGAGCAACTCGTCCGCCAGATTGATCTCGCTTCAGGGCAATTGCTGCTTTCCGCATGTCGGCGCGGATCAGCGCTGCGTGTTCCGGCAAAAGCGCTTCCACATCGACATCGAGCCCGCCCTCGATCAGCGTCCGTGCCAGCCCCAGGGCGGCACGGCGCAACGCGAACGGGTCCTTGTTGCCGGTCGGCTTCATGCCGACCGCGAAGATGCCGGCGAGCGTGTCCAGTTTGTCCGCAAGCGACAGGCACTGCGCGAGCGTGCCCTGCGCGATGCCGTCGCCGGCATTGCGCGGGCGGTAGAACTCGTCCAGTGCATCGGCGACGTCGGCCCGTTCGCCCTGCGCCGCCGCATAGTGGCGCCCCATCACGCCCTGCAACTCCGGGAACTCACCCACCATCCGCGTCAACAGGTCGCAGCGCGAGAGGCCGGCCGCGTGGGCCGCCTGTGCCGCATCCACATCGATGCCCTGTGCGAACAGGCGCGCCGCGATCGCGCTGGCGAGTTCCGCCACGCGTACGGTCTTGTCCCACAGGCTGCCCAACGCACGCTGCCACACCACGTCTTCGAGAAGCTTCCGATACGACCCCAGCGGCGTCTTCAGGTCCTCGTCGAAGAAGTACTTTGCATCGGCGAAGCGCGGACGGATCACCCGCTCGTAGCCGTGGCGGACCTGCGCGGGATCTTTCGATTCGAGGTTGGCGATGCCGATGAAATGCTCGGTCAGCCTTCCTTCCGCATCGAACACCGGCACGAACTTCTGGTTGGTGCGCATGGTGGTGACCAGCGCCTCGTGCGGCACGTCGAGGTACTCCCGGTCGAACGTGCAGGCTATCGCGGCCGGCCATTCGCTGAGGTTGGCCAGTTCGTCGAGCAGTGGCTCGTCGAGGCGCGGCGTGCAACCGGCAGGCGCGACGCGCGCGACTTCGTCGCGGATCCGCTGGCGGCGCTCGGCTGGATCGGCCAGCACGTTAGCCGCGCGCAGGGAATCGGCGTAGCTGTCGGCGTCGGCGAGGTGAACCGGATGCGGGTGCATGAATCGATGTCCGCGCGACTGGCGACCGGCTTTCAGGCCCAGCAACTCGCCCGGGATGACCTGGTCGCCGTGCAACATCACCAGCCAGTGCACGGGCCGCACGAAGGACGACTCGTGGTCGCCCCAGCGCATGGGCTTGGCGACCGGCAAGGCGGCAGCGGCTTCACCGGCGATCTCCGGCACCAGCTCGGCGGTGGTCCGCCCCGGCGACACCCGGCGATGCACGAAACGTTCCCCCTTGGCGTCCGTCCCACGTTCCAGTTGCGTCCATTCCACACCGGCCTTGTTCGCGAATCCGAGCAACGCCCTGGTGGGCTGGCCTTCGGCGTCCAGCGCAATGTTGACGTAGGGGCCGAAGCTTTCGCTGCGCTGCTCGGGCTGGGTGAAGGCCACGTCCGGCACCCAAACCGCCAGGCGACGGGGCGTCGCGAAGGCGCGCGCGTGTTCCACGTCGGCCGCGATGCCGCGCTTGACGAGGCCCTCGCACATTGATCGCGCGAACGCCTGCGCAAGATCGTCCACCGCATGGATGGGCAGTTCCTCGACGCCGATCTCGACCAGCAGCGAACGCTCAGCCATGTGCGGCCTCCGCGTTCGTTGCCTCGCGCGGCGCGACCCATTCCTTCGCGACCGCTTGCGCCAAGGTCCGCACCCGCAGGATGTAGCGCTGGCGCTCGGTGACCGAAATCGCGCGGCGGGCATCGAGGAGGTTGAAGGCATGGCTGGCCTTCATCACCTGCTCGTAGGCCGGCAGCGGCAGGTGCAGCGCCACCAGCTTGTTGGCTTCGGCCTCGCAGGCATCGAAGCGGTGGAACAGCTCGGTCGTATCCGCGTGCTCGAAGTTGTAGGCGCTCTGCTCCACCTCGTTGCGGCGGAACACGTCGCCGTAGGTGACGATGCCGTGCGGCGCTTCGGTCCATACCAGGTCGAACACGCTGTCGACGTTTTGCAGGTACATCGCGAGTCGTTCGAGGCCGTAGGTGATCTCGGCCGTCACCGGCTTGCACTCGAGGCCGCCGGCCTGCTGGAAATAGGTGAACTGGGTGACTTCCATCCCGTTCAACCACACTTCCCAGCCGAGGCCCCAGGCACCCAGCGTGGGCGACTCCCAGTTGTCCTCCACCAGCCGCAGGTCGTGCACCAGCGGATCGATCCCGAGCTCGCGCAGGCTGCCGAAGTAGCGTTCCAGCACGTCATCGGGATTCGGCTTCAGGACGACCTGGTACTGGTAGTACTGCTGGAGGCGGTTGGGATTCTCGCCATAGCGGCCGTCGGTGGGCCGGCGGCACGGCTGCACGTAGGTCGCGGCCCAGGGCTCCGGGCCCAGCGCGCGCAGGAAGGTGGCGGGGTGGAAGGTGCCCGCCCCGACCTCGAGGTCCAGCGGCTGCAGAAGAACGCACCCCTGTTCCGCCCAATAGCGGTTCAGGGTCTGGATGACCTGCTGGAAAGTCGGACCTGCCAACTGCGTCCCCGGTGCGCCGCACAAAGCGCGTTAGTATAGCCGCGGGGCCCGATCCACCGCGGTTTCGGGCCGTCCATCCGCAGGCGGGGCACGGCATGGCGGCAATTCCCAATTCGACAGCGACCCTCGGCCGGAACGGGCGCCTGGAACTGGGCGAGGTGCTGGCCGCGCTGGTCGCCGACGGGCTGTTGGCGGCAGAAGACGCCAAGCGCATCCGGGGCAGCAGCCGTGCGGGGCGCGGTGCCGTCGAACTGCATCCGCTGGTCGTGATCTCGAGCGGCAAACCCGAGAACCGCGCCGACCGCGGCAAGCCGCTGACGGTCGAGTCGCTGACGGTGTGGCTGGCCGACAAGGCGGGCCTGCCGTACCTCAAGATCGATCCTATGAAGATCGACGCGGCGGCGGTGACCCAGGCCGTGAGCCAGGCCTACGCGCAGCGCCACCGGATCCTGCCGGTCGCGGTCAACCACGGCACGGTCACCTTCGCCAGCGCCGAACCCTTCGACGACCATTGGGCCGCCGACCTGTCGCAGATGCTGAGGCGCGAGGTCAAGCGCGTGGTCGCGAACCCGCTGGACATCCACCGCTACCTGATGGAGTTCTACGGCGTCCAGCGCTCGATCGCCAAGGCGCGCGAGGCCAAGCAGGATGCGATGGATGGCTCGGCGATCCTGAACTTCGAGCAATTGCTCGAGCTCGGCAAGGCCGGCGAAATCGGCGCCGACGACCGCCACGTCGTCCATATCGTCGACTGGCTGCTGCAGTACGCGTTCGAGCAGCGCGCTTCCGACATCCACCTTGAGCCGCGCCGCGAAGCCGCGCTGATGCGCTTCCGGATCGACGGCGTGATGCACAAGGTGTTCGAGCTGCCGCCCGCGGTGATGACCGCGGTGACCGCCCGAATCAAGATCCTGGCGCGGCTGGACGTCGCCGAAAAGCGCCGCCCCCAGGATGGCCGCATCAAGACACGCTCGGCGGGCGGACGCGAGGTGGAGTTGCGCATCTCCTCGATGCCGACCGCGTTCGGCGAAAAGATCGTGATGCGGATCTTCGATCCGGACATCGTGGTCAAGCAGTTCTCGCAGTTGGGGTTCTCTGGCGAGGAAGAAAAAACCTGGCGGGAGATGGTGGAACGCCCGCACGGCATCGTGCTGGTCACCGGGCCCACCGGTTCGGGCAAGACCACCACGCTCTATTCGACGTTGAAGCACCTCGCGCGCCCCGAACTCAACGTGTGCACCATCGAGGACCCGATCGAAATGGTGGCGCCGGAGTTCAACCAGTCGCAGGTGCAACCGGCGATCGACTTCGACTTCGCGGCGGGCGTACGCACCCTGCTCAGGCAGGATCCCGACATCATCATGGTCGGCGAGGTGCGCGACCTCGAGACCGCGCAAATGGCGGTGCAGGCATCGCTCACCGGGCATCTGGTGCTCTCGACGCTGCACACCAACGACGCACCGTCGGCGATCACCCGCCTGCTCGACTTGGGCGTGCCGCACTACCTGATCCAGTCCACGCTTTCGGGCGTGGTCGCGCAGCGGCTCGTGCGCACCCTCTGCCCGCACTGCAAGCGGAAGGCGAAGCAGGATCCGCAGACGTGGTCGGTGCTGACCCGCGGCTGGGTGATCCCCGCGCCCGCCGAAGTGTACGAACCGGTCGGCTGCCTCGAATGCCGCAAGACCGGCTTCCTCGGACGCACCGGCGTTTACGAGATGATGCCGGTCACGCCACGCCTGCGCGGCATGATCACCGCACAACTCGATCTCGATGGCTTCACCCGCTTCGCGCTGGAGGATGGCCTGCAGCCGCTGCGGATATCCGCGGCGACCCAGGTTCGCCGCGGCTTGACCACCGTCGAGGAAGTGCTGTCGGTACTGCCCGCCGCGGGCTGATGCAGCGCCCACGCGCTATGCTGCGCGTACTCCCTGTTCGGCAGTGAACATGCCCCACCTGCTCCTGGTCCAGACCGGCGAAGCGCCGGAATCCATCCACGCCCGCTTCGGCGGATTCGCCGACTGGTTCCGGGACGCGATGCGCGTCCCGCCCGCCCAGCTTCGGGTGGTGCGGGTCGACGAAGGCGCCGCGCTGCCCGCACCGGATTCGGTTGCCGGCGCGGTCATCACCGGCTCGGCAGCGATGGTCACCGAGCGCGCGGACTGGAGCGAGCGCACGGCCGCCTGGATCCGGGATGCCATGGATGCCGACACGCCCTTGTTCGGCGTGTGCTACGGCCACCAGTTGATGGCGCACGCGCTGGGCGGCACGGTTGGCTGGTTGCCGGCGGGCCGCGAGATGGGAACTCGAATCATGACACGGCATTTCCGTGACGGCGGCGACTGGCTCGATGATTTGCCCGAGACGTTTCCCGCGCATGCGACCCACCGGCAGGCGGTGCTGGAGCCGCCGCGTGGCGCCGCAGTGCTCGTGTCCTCGAACCTCGATCCGCACCAGTTGCTGCGCTATGCGCCGCATGCGGTATCGACCCAGTTCCACCCCGAATTCAGCGCCGCGGCGATGCGCGCCTATATCGATGCGCGCGCCGCTGTGCTGCGCGACGAAGGCGTCGATGTGGACGCGCTGCGCGGCGACGTCCGTGAAACCACCGCGGCACGCGCCTTGCTGGAACGGTTCGCGCAGGCGGCGCTGTCGCGGCGGCGTGACGAAGAGCAGGCACTCCTCTAGTACATTCTTTCGCGGAGGCGCCGTTCCACCGCCCCGCGCGAAACCACTGCGAACAGGATGCCGAAGCCGAAGCCGGCGATGTGCGCCCACCACACCACCGTGCCGAAGCCCGGTCCGGCCCAGGTGAACAAAAGCTGCAGCAGCACCCACATCCCGATCAGCAGTGCTGCCGGCACCCGGATGAACTGGAGGTACAGCCCCAGCGGCAACACCAGTCCCAGATGCGCGCGTGGAAACAATGCCAGGTAGGCGCCCAGGATCGCCGACACAGCGCCGCTGCAGCCGACGATCGGCCGCAATTGCGCAGACAACGTCCAGGCACCGACCAGGTTCGCGAAGGCGCCGCCAACCAGGAACAACGCCAGGAAGCGTCTCGAGCCGAGCGCACGCTCGGCCGGCAAGCCGAAGATCACCAGGAACAGCATGTTGCCGACCAGGTGCAGCCAGTCCGCGTGCATGAACAGCGAGGTGAGCGGACGCAACCACAGCCAGCCCTCGAGGAACACGCCTCGCCGGAACAGGTGCGCGGGTACGGTGCCCCAGTCGCCCAGCACCACCTCGCGCGTCGCCGGCGAGGACAGCATCAGCCACAGGTAGCAGGCGACGCAGGTCACCACCAGGAAGGGCGTGACCCAACGGGGGTGCGCTCGGCGCCGGCTGGGCACGTCGATGAACATGCGCGTACCTTAGCCGCGCGCCGGGGCGGTAGCCACGTTCCGCCCGCCTTGCAGGCCTTACGAAATCCCTATCCACCCGTCATGACTGTTTTCCGGGGCCGGGGCTATAGTGCGTCCCCAGCCGCCCATCGTCCCGGCGAAGGAGGGCGCGCATGGTTTCCCATTCCAGCCGCACTCAAAATTTCCCGTGGCGAGACCTCCAGGGGCCACTGCGCGGCACGCTGCTGCTTCCCGTCGATGCCGGCTATGACGAAGCCCGTCGCGTCTGGAACGGTGCGATCGATCGCCGTCCCCTGGCCATCGCTTGCTGCCGGGATGCCGAGGACGTCGGCGCGGCCGTCAAGTTCGCCCTGCGCGAGCGTGTGCCGATGACGGTGCGTGGCGGTGGCCATAACGTGGCCGGACTGGCCGTGCGTGATGACGCCTTGATGCTCGACCTGCGCTCGCTGAACCGCGTGGAGGTGGATCCACGGTCGCGGACCGCGCGCGTCGAGGGCGGCGCGTTGTGGCGCGACGTCGATGCGGCCAGCCAGCCGCACGGCCTTGCCACCACCGGTGGCTTCGTTTCGACCACCGGCGTCGGCGGCTACACGCTGGGCGGCGGCGTCGGCTGGCTGATGCGCCGCTGCGGCCTGGCGATCGACAACTTGCTCAAAGCCGAAGTCGTGCTGGCCGACGGAAGCATCGTTACGGCCAGCGAAGACCAGCACGCCGACCTGTTTTGGGGTTTGCGTGGCGGCGGGGCAGGCTTGGGCGTGGTCACTCGCTTCGCCTTTCGGCTGCATCCGGTCAGCGAGGTGCATGCCGGCATCGTGTTCTATCCGGTCGAGGCCGGACCCGCGCTGTTGCGCGCGTTTCGCGTGTTCACGCCGGATGCAGCGGATGCATTGACCGTGATGCTGGTGTTCACCACCGCGCCGCCATTGCCGTTCCTGCCGCCCGAAGCACACGGGCGGCGCGCAGTGGCGCTGGCGTATTGCTGGAATGGTGATCCCGGGCACGGCGCGCAAGCTGCGGCATCGATCGCGCGGGCCGCCGAACCGTTGGGCCGCCACGAAGGCATGATGCCTTACGTGGCGTGGCAACAGATGTTCGATCCTGCCGCGCCGGCGGGTCACCACTATTACTGGACCACTTCCCTGTTCGACGCCTTCGATGATGGGCTGATCGAAGCGCTGGTTCCGCGCGCCGTGCAACCGGCCGATGCACTGTGCGAAGTGCACGTACACCATCTCGGCGGCGCGGCCGCGCGCGTCGCCCGCGACGCCACCGCGTTTTCTCATCGCGCCGCGCCATTCTTCATCAATGTCATCGGCCACACCGACGCCGCGGAACGTTTCACGGCCATCCGCGACTGGGTATGCGATCTACGCGCGGCGTTCGCAGCGTACTCACGCACGGGGATGCAGCCGAATTTTGCGGGCGAGCCGGCCGATTTGAAAGCGCAAGCACACGACGCGGCGACGCAATCAAGGTTGCAGGGGTTGCGCGCCCACTACGATCCGGAAGGGTTGCTGGCTCCGCTGCGCCCCGGCTGACCGGTTATTTCGGCAAGCAGGGCACGCGCCTCGCCGATGATGTCCTCGAAGCGCGCCGAGGCGCCTTCCCGCCACGCGACCTCGAACGCCCCGCCGAGCATGTCGCGCGCCTCGCGCTCGGTCGCCTCCTGGCCCTTTCGCCACAACGGCATCAGCGGGGCATCGGTCAATTCGCGCACGCGTGCCGCCGAGGCGAGAAAACGCACGGCTTTTGCCGGTTCGCCGCGTTGAATGGTGAGGTAGGCCGCACCCTCGACGCAGCCCGAAGCCCCACGCCTGTTCTGCAACATCACGCAGCCATCGAGAACGTCCAGCCAATCCCGTGCAGCTTGGGACTCGCTGCCGAGATAGTGACGCAGCAAGGCACGATTGATCAGGGCATAAAAATGCTGGAAGGCATCGTTGGGCGGCGATGTGACACATTCGGCGGCTTCACCGAGCCATGCCTCGCCTTCTCGATGGCGCCCTTGCAGTCCATAGACGATGCCGCGGCTCAGCAGTGCCTGCGACCGCAACCAACGGTCGTCCAACGAGGAGGCGACGGCGAGCGCCGAATCCACTGCTTCGGCCGCACGCTCGAAGTCACCGCAGTTGGCGAGTTCGAAAGCCAGGATCGCCCGCCCCGCCGCGGCAAGCCAAGGGTCATGCCTGTCCGCGGCCAGCGCGATGCCCTCGTGTAAACACGATGCCGCGCGTTCATGCATCTGGCTCTGGTGGCTGACCATGCCCAGGGCAATCAACGCCAATGCGCGATGGGACGCCTGCTGCGATGCGGCGCGCAGCGCCGAATCCAGCAATTGCGCGGATTGCACGTAATCGGAGCGCGCACGGAAGTACCAGCAGAGGTTGGCGACGATCGCCAGCGCGTCGTCGGCTAGACCGGCTTGGCCAAGTGCAAAATCGAACGCCGCGAGCAGGTTGTTCCATTCGCGCCTTACGCGTTCGAACCACGGCTGGAAACGACTGCTGCGGATTTCCGTGTAGATGCGCTCGGTGAGCTGCACGAAATGCTCGAGGTGCGCGGTGCGCACACGTACTTCGTTTCCGCTGGAAGCCAGCTGGCGCAGTGCAAACAACCGTACGCTGTCGAGCAAGCGGTAGGAAGGCGGATTGGTAGCGGCATCGACGGTGAGCAGCGACTTGTCGATCAGGCCGCCCAGCAACTCCAGGGTCTGCGGATCCTCGAGTTCCAATGCCGCGCCGATCGCGGTGGCGCCGTCGAGCGTGCAACCGCCCACGAAGATGCTCAACCCGCACAGCAACGATTGCTCCTTCTCCGAGAGCAGCGCGAAGCTCCACTCGATCAAGGCACGCAGCGTCTGGTGGCGCGGAGGGCGGCCGGGGTTGGACTCGGCCAGGTTGAGCAGCCGGGCATCCATGCGCGCCAGCAACTGTTCCGGGCTCAACAGGCGCAGGCGTGCCGCGGCCAACTCGAGCGCCAGCGGCAAGCCGGCGACGCGGCGGCAGACCTCCGCGGTCGTGGCGGCGTTGCTGCGCATCAGCGTGAAACCGGAGGCGCAGGCCTGCGATCGAAGCAACAGCAATCGTACTGCGGGGATCGACGACAACGAAGCAATTTGCTCATCCGTGGTCCATTCGCACTCCGGCGGCAACTCCAGGGGCGGCAGCGGATACAGCGATTCTCCCGCGCAGTTCAGGCGCTGCTGACTGGTTACCAGGACACGCAGGTCCGCGCAGGCCGAAAGCAGGTTCGCGACCACCTTGCCCAGCGGCTCGGCAACGCGTTCGCAATTGTCGAACACCAGCAACACGCGGCGTGTCTGCAAGAGTTCGCCCAGCCGGGCGATAAGTTGCGCTGCGTCTGCCGTTGCATGGATTTCGAACATGTCCGCCATTGACCGCGCCAATGCGTCGCCGTCGGTCTGTGGCGTGCAATCGAACAGCCACACGCCGTCGGGAAAATCCGTGGCAATCGCTCGCGCGGTTTCAAGCGCCGCCTGCGTCTTGCCGAGGCCACCTGGGCCGGTGAGGGTGACGAGCCGATGTTCGCGCAACATCCGCTTCAGCGTCTCGATGTCGGCGTCGCGTCCAATCAGCGGCTCGGTGCGCTCGGGCACCCGTGCACGCGCCGGCGGCGCAAACCGGAGCGTCGGAACCGGTTTCTGCTTGAGGGGCTCCAGCGGTGCGATGAAGCGATAGCCGAGGCCATGCACGGTCTGGATGCACCGTGGATGTTCGGCGTCGTCGGCCAGCGCCCTGCGCAATTGCACGATCAACCGGTTGAGGGTTGCGGGCGTGACGAAGCTGTGGCCCCACACCGCGTCCAGCAATTGGTCGCGGCTGAGCAATTGGCCAGGATGCGCGAGGAATTCCAGCAGGACCGAGAATGCCTTCGGTTCGACCGCGATTTCCTTGCCAGCGCGCAGCAACCGGTGCGCACCTGCATCGATGACTACGTCCCCGAAGGCGAACGTACTCGCGTCCGCCACGTGCTCCGTGTGTTCCGCACTTTCCATGCCGCTGCGCGCTCCGTCCGGACCACGTCAACGCCACTACGCACTCTCGTGATTTCCCTATCGAAACATCATGACTCGGGTCCTTCCAGGGTGCATTTTATACCGACGGTCAGCGGGGCATGCCGCCGGCCGCCGGACAAGCCCCAGAGGAGAGCGCCATGAACATCCGTTTGCACACATCCCTCGCGATGGCCTTGATCGGGCTGTCGACGATCGCCGCAACCCACCCGGCCAAGGCCTGCGGCGTGAACCTGGTCAGGTCCGCCAATGGCGGGTGGACGATCGCTCCACCGGCAACGATGCCCGCTTCAGCCGCCAGGATGATGTACCTGGCCACAGCGCAGCAGCCAACGACGAAGACCATCCCGAATCCCCTGCAATCCGTCGAGCGGATCGCCGGCCTGTACGAGATCACCATGACCGCCGAAGGCAACGGTCCGACGGGGCTGCCGGATGGCACCCCGGTCGATCACGCCTACGTGTCCTTGCTCGCGGACGGCAATGAAATCATGAACTCGGGAAGGCCGGCAGGCGATGGGGACTTCTGCATGGGCACATGGGCACAAACCGGCGTGCGGACCTACATGGTCAACCACTTCATGCTGGCCTGGGCGCAAACCGTGGACGCCGACGGCACCCAGATCGACAACACATTCGTCGGCCCGGGCCACCTGCAGGAAACCATCACGTTGAGCAGGGATGGCAGTTCGTACACCGGCACGTTCGTGCTCACCCAGTACGACCCTAACTACAACATCATCACTCCTGGCGGCATCCCCATCCAGGGAACCGTGACGGGAACGCGCAAGACCATCGATTCACCGGTCACGTACTGATCACGACAGCGCGAAGCGAAAGAGGACCCTGAGGCGCGGCGGCCTGCCGCGCCTCGTCCGTCCGGATCATCCGGCGGCGCGCAGCCGGACGCGCGCGAAATTGCGCTTGCCGACCTGCAGCACGCCTTCAAAGCCCGGTCCGAACGTGCGCTGCGGGTCGTCGGCCACCACCGCGTCGATGCGCACGGCGCGTTCCTTCAACTTGCGGTTGGCTTCCGAATTGCTGGACGTCAGGCCGGCCGCGGTGAGCAACGCGGGCAGCCGCAGGCCGTCGACGGACACCGCGATTTCGTTCAAGGGCAGGGACGAGGTGTCGCCTTCGCCGCGCACGACCGCGTGCCAGCCGGCGATGGCCTTCTCGGCTTCGGCGGCGCCGTGGAAGCGCGCGGCCAGCTCGCGCGCCAGGCGCAGCTTGGCGTCGCGCGGATTCAACGCGCCGCCGGCGACGTCGCGCTTCAGCGACGCCAGTTCGTCCAGCGAGACCTCGAAGCTCAGCAACTCGAACCAGCGCCACATCAGCTCGTCGCCGATCTTCATGGTCTTGGTGACCATGTCGATCGCGGGTTCGTCGATGCCGATGTAATTGCCGAGCGACTTCGACATCTTCTGCACGCCGTCGATGCCTTCGAGAAGCGGCATCGTCAGCACGATCTGCGGCGGCTGGCCGAAGTGTTCCTGCAGGCCACGCCCCATCAGCAGGTTGAAGCGCTGGTCGGTGCCGCCGAGCTCGACGTCGCATTGCAGCGCCACCGAGTCGTAGCCCTGCACCAGCGGATACAGGAACTCGTGGATCGCGATCGGCTGCTCCGACTTGAAGCGCTTCGAGAAATCGTCGCGCTCGAGCATCCGCGCCACGGTGTGCTGCGCGGCCAGCTTGACCATGTCGGCCGCCGTCATCTTGCCGAACCATTCGGAGTTGAAGCGAAGCTCGGTACGCTCGCGATCGAGGACCTTGAACACCTGCCTCGCATAAGTGTCGGCGTTCGCCTGCACCTCCCCGGGCGTCAGCGGTTTGCGGGTGACGTTCTTGCCGGTCGGATCGCCGATCATCCCGGTGAAGTCGCCGATCAGGAAGATCGCGGTGTGCCCGAGGTCCTGGAACTGGCGCATCTTGTTGAGCAGGACCGTATGCCCGAGATGCAGATCCGGCGCCGTCGGATCGAAGCCGGCCTTGATCCGCAGCGGACGATCGAGGGCAAGGCGTGCCTCGAGCTCGTCGTCCTTCAGCACGTCGACCGCGCCGCGGTGGATCAAGGCCAGCGATGGTTGGTGATCGGTCATGAACAGTCCTGCTGAAAGGGGTTCCGTCGGCCGAAAAACCGGGACGGGTTCAAACGTCGAAAGTGACCCCGGGGTTAATTATGTGTTAATCACGAAAGATCGTGCAAATCTTTGTGAAACAAGGCATTGACGCGTCCTTCACAAGGCGGCTATGGTACGACCCGTTCCGCCTCTCCGCCCGCTTCCGGACACTCCGATGGATCGCCATCTCCGTCGTGTTACCCCCCATGTCGTGCGCCGCCAGGCGATCCGCCGCAAGACCCGTCATTGCCATCCCCACTTCTATGCACGCTGCGCGCATTGGTCGTTCCATGCCGAAGCGCCGGCGATCGCGTTCCGCTGGGCGCGGGAACGCTGGGTGCTCGGCGGCGGCGCCTTTTTGCTCGTGTTGCTGACGGCGCTGGGCATTCCGGCTTGGGCCAGCGTGATCCGCCACAAGGCGGTGCAACCGGTGACCAAGGAAACGCTGGCATTGCAATTGCCGCCGGCGCCCAAGGAAGCGCCGCGCGCTGCCGTCGCGTCCTGGAAAAGCGTGGAGGTCCAGCCCGGCGAAACCTTGTCGGAGATTTTCCAGGAGCAGGGACTGTCTTCCGCCGACCTCGCCAGCGTCATGGCCAGCGGCAAGGATACCGGCGCGCTCAAGACCCTTCACCCGGGCGACCAGCTCGAGTT
>DASSNH010000112.1:0-3012 GCA_035701405.1 Rhodanobacteraceae bacterium | reverse complement strand
CAAGCAGACCGCTCCGGTCTATTACATCACCGGGACGATCCATTCAACCGAGACCGGCGCGCCCACCGCGCTGATGGAGCTCGCGTACCGCCTCGCCGTCGACGACGCGCCGTACATCCAGTACATCCGCTCGCACATGATCACCCTGATCACGCCGGTGGTCGAAGTGGACGGCCGCGACCGGATGGTCGATCTGTACAGATGGCACCGTGCGCATCCCGGAGAGAACTACCCGCACCTCCTTTACTGGGGCCATTACGTCGCCCACGACAACAATCGCGACGCGATGGGCGTGACACTCGACCTCACGAGGAACGTTTTGAACACCTATGTCGACTGGCATGCGCAGGTCCTGCACGACCTGCACGAGTCGGTGCCGTTCCTCTACGACAACACGGTCGGCGATGGGCCCTACAACGCGTGGATCGACCCGATCCTCACCAGCGAATGGCAGCAGATCGGCTGGAACAACGTCGAGCAGTTGACCAAGCTGGGCCTGCCCGGGGTCTTCACCCACGGCGACTTCGACACCTGGAGCCCCGGGTACCTGATGTTCATCGCGGCGATGCACAACGGCATCAGCCGTCTGTACGAAACCTTCGGCAACGGCGGCGCCGACACCGAGGAACGGATCCTCGAGCCCGACGAATACGCGCGCACCTGGTACAAGCCGAATCCGCCGCTGCCCAAGGTGCTGTGGTCGCAGCGCGACAACAACAACTACGAGCAGTCGGGCCTGCTGACGGCGCTTTACTACTTCGCCCAGCACCGCGAACATTTCCTCGAGAACTTCTGGCTGAAGTCCAAACGTTCGGTCGAGAAGCCGCAGCTCGCGGGACCCGCCGCTTACGTCCTCACCGCCGACGAGCGGGACAAGGGGGCGCAGATGCACCTGCTGCACGCTCTGCACCTGCAGCATGTCGAGATCAGCCGCGCCGGCGCACCGTTCACGGTCAAGGTCGCCGGCGATACCGGGAGCAACGACGGCGGCAAGGCAAAAGGCAAGTCGAGCGGCAAGTCATCCGCGCGGGCGGAGCCCCCGAGGGTCGCCTCGGTGAAGCGCACGTTCCCGGCGGGGAGCTGGATCATCCGGATGGACCAGCCGTACTCGCGGATCGCCGATGCCTTGCTGGATCGGCAGTACTGGTCGCCCGACGATCCGCAGAAGCACCCCTACGACGACACCGGCTGGTCCTTTGGCGACTTGTTCGGCGTGGACGTCGCACGGGTCGTCGACACCTCCGTGCTGAAGGTGCCGATGAAGGAAGTGCAGGGTGATTTCGACCAGCCGGCATTCACGCTGGCGTCCCTGGGCGTCACCGAACGCGGGCGGATGCCGCGGATCGCGCTGATGCACACCTGGCTTTCGACGCAGACCGAGGGCTGGTGGCGGATGGCGCTCGACAAGCTGCACGTGCCCTACACCTACATCAGCACCCAGGATGTGTCGCGCGAGCCGGACCTGCGCGGCAAGTACGACGTGATCCTGTTCGGGCCGGTCGGCTACGCCAGCTCGCAGATGATCATCGATGGCCTGCCCATGTACGGCAACCCGATGCCGTGGGAAAAGACCGAACTCACGCCGAACCTAGGGGTGATCGATTCGACCCCCGATGTCCGGCCGGGCCTCGGCCAGACCGGTGTCGCGAACCTCAAGCGTTTCGTGGCCGAAGGCGGCCTGCTGGTGGCCTCGGAAGACACTGCGCGCTTCGCGATCGACATCGGTCTCGCGCCAGGCGTTTCGGTCGCCAAGGCCGGTGACCTGCGCGTGGTCGGCAGCGTTTTGCGCGCGGAGCTGGTCGACAAGGCGAGCCCCGTCGCCGCGGAATACGACGATTCCTTCGCGCTCTACAGTTCCGAAGGCATGTCCTTCAACGTGGCCGACCAGACCATTGGCAACCGTGGCCTTTCCACCGCCAGGGACTACCAGCGTCCCACCGGCCGCGGCGGCCCGGACGATGCCGACATACCCGAAGGCCGGCCATACCAGGCGCCGCCCGAACTGCCGGACGTGAAGCCGTGGCAGGCCGTGCCGTTGAACGCCGAACAGGCCCGCAACAATCCGTTCCTGATCCCCGGGGCCGATCGGCCGAAGGTGATCGCGCGCTGGGCGGACGCCGGCGACCTGCTGATCAGCGGCCTGCTGGAAAACGGCGACGGCATGGCCGGCCGGGCGGCGGTGGTCGACGCCCGCTACGGCAAGGGCCACGTGCTGCTGTTCGCCAACAACCCGGTCTGGCGTGGCGAAACCATCGGCAGCTACCGGATGTTCTTCAACGCCATCACGCATTACGATGCGTTGTAGGGCTGCGGGCGCCAGGTAGGGCGACATTGCCGCCCTTGGCCTGGGAATTGGCGGACGATGTCCGCCCTACGACCGCGCTTTGCGATCATCCCTGATGGCGGCATCCCACGAATGCCAAAGGGCCATCCATGGCCTGACTGTTCGCAACAGCCGCTCCGGATGCGGCCCTGGAATAGGAAAATCCCCTCATGGAACCACGCCGCTGGCTGCCCTACCAAAGGCTGCAAAGCCGCCATCTGGCGCTTGCGCTGGCCGCCGCCCGGGTGATTGCCTGGATCGGCATGTTGCTGATCGCGGCCGGGATCGCCTACGGGATCGCCGTGGGCGTCAAGGGGACGGCGGCTCCGGCGCCGCTGACCTTGGGAACCGTCCTTGGCCTGATCGGCTATGGCCTCGCCGCGCTGGTGGTCAGTGGGGCCTTGGCGGCCCTGGTCGGGATCGAGGAAAGCCAGCGGCGGCAGGCAGAACGCGAATGATTCCGGCTAAAAACGATTATTGGGCATAAGCACTGGCATTTCGGTATGAAAGTGCTGTAGGATCGCGCCCGCTGAGTTAGCCAAACCGTCGGGGGCGGTTTGTTTGGGGCCGGTTGCTGACCGTGTCAACGATCGCATCGCTGTCTTCACTCTCGCTAGTCAGTGCTTCAAGTTGCGCACGCAAGTGCGCTGTTTCTCAACCAATCGAGTAGTAAGGAGTCAGTTATGTCG
>DASSNH010000111.1:0-12151 GCA_035701405.1 Rhodanobacteraceae bacterium | reverse complement strand
TGCGTACGTCGCCGCCGCGTTCGCGCTGATCCAGGTGCTCGAAGTCGTGGCGGACAGCTATGCCTGGCCGCACGCGGTGATGCACGCCGCGTTCGGCGTGCTGGCCTTGGGTTTCGCGATCGCGCTGGTGCTCGCGTGGTATCACGGCGAGCGCGGCGAAGACCGGATCTCGGGTCCGGAATTGCTGCTGATCGCGCTGGTGCTCGCGATCGGCGGCGGCCTCCTGTGGCACTTCGGGCGCAGCGGATCGCCGGCGACCGCACCGGGGAATGCGGTAGCGGCTGCCCGTGGCCCGGATGCAGCGCAGCGGAATCCGGCATCCGCCGTTCCGACTTCCGCCGCCGGCGCGGCTGCGCCCGGACTGCGCACGACGCCGGTCCGCGCGGCCCAGCCGATCCCCGCCAAATCGATCGCGGTGTTGCCATTCGAGAACCTCTCGAACGACAAGGACAACGCCTATTTCGTCGCCGGCATGCAGGACCTGATCCTGACCAAGCTCGCCGACATCGGCGATCTCAAGGTCATCGCGCGCACCTCGACCGAAAAATACCAGAGCCGTCCCGACGACCTGGAGGCCATCGGCCGGCAACTCGGGGTGGCCACGATCCTCGAAGGCAGCGTGCAGAAGGCCGGCGACGAAGTGCTGATCAACGTGCAGTTGATCGATGCAAAAACCGACGCGCACGTGTGGGCGCAGGATTACCAGCGCAAGCTCGCCGACATTTTCGGAGTCGAGGGCGAGGTCGCCGGGAAGATCGCGGTGACGCTGGATGCGAAACTCAGTCCCGCGGAAACCGCGCGCCTCGACGCGGTGCCGACCACCGACCAGGCCGCCTACGACTTGTTCCTGCGCGCGGACTACGACGCCAACCGCGGCGACACGAACTACGACACCGCGAGCTGGAAAGCCGCGATCCCGCTGTACCGGCAGGCGATCGCGCGCGACCCGGGCTTCGCCCTCGCGTATGCCCGGCTGTCCTACGTCGAGAGCATCCTCGGCTGGTTCGGCGGCGGCGGCGAGGATCCGGGGCAACTCACCGCGCAGGCAAGCACCGATGCGAAGCAGGCGCTGAAACTCGCGCCGGATTTCGCGGCCTCGCGGATCGCGATGGGCTACAGCGACTATTATGGCGCCCGCGACTACGACGGCGCGCTGGACGCATTCGATGCCGCGCTCGCGGTGCGGCCGAACGATGCCGATGCGCTGGCCGCGCGCGGCTACGTCGAACGCCGGCAGGGGCGCTTCGGCGACGCGATCACGTCGCTCACGGGGGCGCTGGCGCACGACCCGCGCAATGGCTCGCTCGCCTACGAAATCGGCTACACCTGCATGATGGCCGCGCGCTATGCCGACGCCGAGCCGTGGTTCGAGCGCGCGCTGGCACTCGATCCCACCAATCTCAACGCCAAGGTGTGGCGCTCGCAGGCCATCCTGCTCGACAGCGGCGACATCGCGAAGGCGCTCGCCGCGGTCGCCGGCGATGCGCCTGCGCTCGAAATCCAGCGGGTGTCGCTGCTGAGCATGCAGCGCAAGGACCACGACGCGATCGCGCTGCTGGAGAGCGTTCCCGACAGCCCCGACGTCTTTTCGGTCGGCATCGGATCGAAGGCGCTGCTGCTGGCCGACCTCTACCGCCTTTCGGGCGACACGGCCAGGGCGCGTCCGTTGTTCAGCAGGGCGCTCGTGACGGCGCGGACGCAGCTCGAGCGGCAGCAAAACCTGAAGCTCGCCGGCGCCTGGCAACACGTCGCGAGCGCCGAACTCGGCCTCGGCAGGACCGCGGCAGGACTCGATGCGATCGGGAGGGCGCAGGCGATCGTCGCCGCGACGAAGGACCAGACCAACGGCCCGGTGATGATGAAGCGCGATGCCGCCTTGTACGCGGAGGCCCGGCGCCCGGATCGCGCGGTGCCGCTGCTGGCGAAAGCCCTGGCGAAACGCGGCATCAGCTATGTCTATTCGCCCCTGCTGCTGTGGCTCGACCCGACCTGGGATCCGATCCGGCGCGACCCGGGTTTCCGCGCGCTGCTGGCGAAGTACGCCACGTACAAACCCGCGGTGCATCAGGGATCATCCGCTACCCCGTAGGAGCGGCCGCTGGCCGCGACAACCGCCCGGCTTGTCCTAACCGTTTGTCGCGCGCAAAAGAAGGAGCAAGCGCTTCGCGCATGGCGCGCTCCTACAACAACGTATTCGGCCGCTCGCCGGCAACGGAGGTCTCGGCCAACACCGCGTCCAGGGCCTCGTGCAGCGGACCAGGCAGCACCGGCTTGCGCAGGAACGCGTCCATGCCCGCCGCGCGCGCGCGTTCTTCCTCGTCGCCGTGCGCACTGGCGGTGAGTGCGACGATGGGCGTGGCCACACCGCGCTGGCGCAACAGCGCCGCGAGTTCGCAGCCGTCCATCCCCGGCAGGTCGAAGTCGAACACCATCGCGTCGAAGCTGCCGCCGGCGTCGATTTCCGAAAGCGCCGCCAGCGCCTGCGGGGCGAGCGTCACCTGGTGTCCGAACGCCTCGATCAGGCCGGCGAGCGCTTCGCCCGTCACCGGATCGTCCTCGACCAACAATACGCGATGTCCCGGCGAAGTCGTGCTTTCCGCAGCCTCTCTTGTCGCAACCGGCTGCGTGTCGCGGTGTGCCGCCGACGTGGCGCCGGCGGCCGAAGCCGCACGATCGCCCTGCGCCACCGCCACGATCGGCAGCGGCAGTCGCACGCTGAAGGTGCTGCCGTAGCCGGGGACCGACTGCACGCCGATGCGCCCGCCCATCAGATTGACCAGCTCGCGGCTGATCGCGAGGCCGAGGCCGCTGCCGCGCTGCAGCCGCCCCTGGTCCGCCTGCTCGAAGCGCTGGAAGACCCGCGCGCATTCCTCGGGCGTCATGCCGCGGCCGCGGTCGATCACGCTGTACACGATGTCGTCGTCCACACGCTCCAGCTTCAACCGGATGCCGCCGTGGGCCGTGAATTTCAGCGCGTTGTGCGCCAGGTTGAACAGGACCTGCTGAACCCGCTGGGCATCGCCGCGTACCGCCGAAGGGGCATCCGGCGCGATCTCGACGTCGATGCGAAGCCCCTTCTGCGCCGCGAGTCCCGCATCGGCTTCGGCCACTTCGCGCAGGACCGCCGCCGGATCGAACGGCGCAACGCCGAGTTCCAGCCGGCCCGCCTCGATGCGCGCGACGTCGAGGGCATCGTTGACGTGCCGAAGCAGCAACGCGCCCGAGCGCCGGATGGCATCCGCGTAGCGATGCTGGCGCTGGTCGAGTCCGGTGTGCAGGAGCAGTTCGGTCATGCCGAGCACGCCGGTCAACGGGGTGCGGATCTCATGGGCCATGTTGGCGAGGAAGCGCGACTTGGCCGCGTTGGCCTGCTCGGCGATGAGCTGGCGCTCCTCGCTCAGCGCCAACCGGTGCTGTTGCTGCAGGCGCCGGCGCAACATCCACACGAACCATGCGAGCAGCGCCACGGCCGCGAGCACGTACAGCGCCCACGCCCAGGGCGTGGTCCAGGGTGCCGCCGCCACGCGCAGCGAAAAGGCCTCGAACGGTGCGCTCCACGGGCCGTCGCCGATGCGGCCGCTGACCAGCAACCGGTAGTCGCCGGGTTCCAGCACCGAGAACTCGCGCACGTTGCGGCTGCCGGTTTCCACCCAACCATGGTCGAAGCCCTGCAGGCGGAACCGGTAGCGGTTGCGTGCCGGATCCACGAACGAAAGGACCTGTGTCGTGACCGTGAGCTCGCGATCGCGCCAGTCGAGGTCGATCCCGCCGGCCGGGTCGAGCTTCTGCGCGCGGCCGTCGCGATGCACCGTCACCGACTCCAGCGCGACCTTCGGCGTCGCGAGATGCTGCGGCAATTCGCCGACCCGCACGCCGACCAGGCCCGCGGGCCCGCCGGCAAACAATTCGTCGCCGGCACGCAACAGCACGCTGCTGGTGAAGTCGGTGTTCGCGAGCCCGTCGGCGGTGGTGAACGCGTGGAGCTGGTGGTCGCGCGGCCCGTACACCAGCAGGTTGCGGGTCCCCAGCGCATAGACGCGGCCGTCCGGACCCGTTTCGAGCGCGAGGACGCCGGTATCGGGCCAGCCTTCGTCGTGCCCGGTTTCCGACACCAGCTTCGCACGCCCGTGGTCCAGTCGGTATTGCTGCAGCCGATCGTCACGCGCGACCCAGACGGTCGCCCCGGGCCCGAAGGCGAAGCCCAGCACCTTGCCGCGGGCGATCCCGGGCACGAAGGCGAAGCCCGCGGCCCCGGGCGCGAGCCACGCGAGCCCCGCCTTGCTGGCCGCCCAGATCACCCCGTCGCCGGCTTCGCGAAGCTGGACGATTTCCTGCGCGTTCTCGCCTTTGCCCGGTGGCGCGACCGGACGGATTGCACGATCGCCGAGGTCCACGCGAAAAACGCCGGTGCCCACGCCGGCGCAATAGATGGCCCCGTCGCGCGCTGCCAGCAGTCGCCACACGCCGTGGCGCAGGCCGGGATCGCCCTCGGCGATGGGCAGAAGCCGTCCCTGGTCCCGCAGGAACAACCCCCGGCTGCTGCCGATCCACAGACGTCCGGCGGGGTCCACGGCGAGCGCCGAGATGGACATGCGGGCCAGCCCCGGTATGTCAGTGTGCGACACCTTGCCATCGGCGAGGTCGATGCGATCGAGCAGGGCGGCGCCGCCGATCCAGAGGGTGCCATCGCCAGCCAGCGCCAGCGCGCGCACGCGGTCGCGCGCGAGGCTAGCGGCGTCCCCGGGGATGTGGCGGAACATGCTGAAGGCGCGCCACTGCGGCGGAAGATAGGCCAGTCCGCCGTCCACCAGCGCCACCCACAGTCCGCCTTCATGGTCGCGGAACAAGCCATCGGGCAGGCGGCCGGGAAGGCTCCCCGTGACGCCCTCGGTGGGCTGCTCGAAGCGCGTGCTGCCGTCGGCGTCGATCCGGGCGAGGCCGCCGCGTTGCGCGATCCACAGGCTGCCGTCCGGGTCGCGCAGGCTGGCGAATGTTTCGCGCGCGGTGCCGAGCAGGCTGGCGCCGCCTTTCCCGTCGAGGTGGAAAAGCCCGGCGCTGGTCGCGGCATCGACTCCCGTCGAGGCCACCCGCACCTGCCAGATGGTGGGTTGGGTCGAGAATCCCGGAAGCCTGACGTGATGGATGCGGCCATTCGCATCGAGCCGGTCGAGTCCCGCGTCGGTCCCGACCCACAGGCCGCCATCGGCGGCGGGCGCGAGCGCGGTGACGTTGTTGGAAACGATGCTCGACGGGTCGTCTTCGCGGTGGCGCAGGTGGGTGAAGCCTTTTCCGTCGGCGTCCAGCTTGTCCAGGCCACCTGCGTAGACGCCGACCCAGATCGCGCCGGCATCGTCCTGGGCGATCGCCATCACGTCGTTGCCGGAGAGGCTGCCGGGGCGGTCCGCCGCGTGCAGCCAGTGCCGGAAGCCGCCTGTCGCGGGCTCGTAGCGGTTGAGGCCGGTGCCTTCGCCGCCGCCCCACAGTCGCCCGTCCCGGTCGACCAGCAGGGCCGAGACGTCGTTGGCGGGGAGCGATGCGGGCTGCCCGGGCTCGTGGCGGAACACCCGGAATTCCCGGCTGTCGTAGCGCACGAGGCCGTCATGGGTGCCGATCCAGAGGAACCCCGCGTGATCTTGGGTGATCGCGTACGCGTTGGCGGATGGCAGGCCATCGGCCACGCCATAGCTGCGGAAAATCGGCGTAGGCGGCACGCCTGCCGCCGCTGCAGGAGCGGCGGTCCCCAATGCGCCGGCCAGGATCAGTGCAGTCAGCATGTCCCCTTTCCCCGCGGACCGGTCTCCGATGATGCCGTAAAACCATCCGGGATGCGCGCGGCACCTATTGCATGCGAGTATGTCCGACGAAACGGAGGTGTCTGTGCGTCGATGCCTGACTTCGCTGTTGTGGCTCGTGTTGCTCGCTGCCGGCGAGGCCGCGGCGCACCCGCTCGACTACCGGATCGACACGGTGCACTCGCAGGTGCTCTTCAGTGCCGACCACGATGGCTATTCACGTCCGGTCGGAAGACTTGCGATCGCGCGCGGCTGGCTGCGGTTCGACCCCGACGACTGGGACGCATCGAAGGTCGTCGCCGATATCGACCTCGCGTCGGCGGACCTGGGGGACGGTGGCTGGAACGCCGCGGTCACCGGGCGCAATTTCCTGGATGCCGCGCAGTTTCCCTCGGCGCATTTCCAGAGCACTGCGGTGCGCAAGACCGGCGAGCACGGCGGAACCCTCGACGGCGAGCTGACCCTGCGCGGCGTCACGCTGCCGGTGACGGTGGATTTCACCGTGAACCGGGTCGGCGTGACCCTGTTCGGATTCGAGACGATCGCGGGGTTCTCGGGCAGCGCGAACCTCGATCGCACGAAGTTCGGGATGACCGCATTCCCGAAATCGGTCGGCATCGAGGTCGCGATCCGGCTCGAGATCGAAGCCAAGCTGGACCGCAGCGCCGAGTTCGACTACCGGCAGGCGGCCGAGAAGGCGGCGAGGAGCAAGGCGCATGCCGCTGCGCAGCACTGAAGCGGGGTGGGGCGCGCTGGTGCGGGCATTCCATTGGCTGGTCGCGGCGCTGATCCTCGCGCAGGCGGTGATCGGCCTCAGCATGATCCAGATGGGGCTGACGCCCGCCAAGGTGCGCGTGTTCGCCCTGCACAAGTCGATCGGCATGACGATCCTTGCGCTGGTGTTGCTGCGCATCGCATGGCGGCTCGGCGAACGGCGACCCGACGATCCGGCCGGGATGCCGCGCTGGCAGCGCGGCGCGGCACGCGCGGTGCACCTCGCCCTGTACGTGCTCATCCTCGCGATTCCGCTGTCCGGGTGGTGGTTCAATTCGGCGTCGAACGCACCGCTGGTGTGGTTCGGGCTTTTCGATATCCCGAGCCTCACGGGCGGCTACGACCCGGTGTGGAAGCCGCGCGCGCTGCTGGCGCACCAGACGCTATTCTGGATACTCGTTGCGCTACTGGTTGCCCACGTAGGTGCGGCGTTGTGGCACCACTTCCGGCAGCGCGACGAGGTGCTGCGGCGGATGGTACTGGGCCCCCGCCCACGAAACGGAGGCGGACGATGAAGTTGCTGCTCGCAGGAATGTGCACGGCGTTGGTGCTGGGCTTTGCCGCGCCCGGCATGGCGAAGACGTGGCAGGTCGACATGGCGCACAGCAGCCTGACGTTCACCAACACTTACCAGGACGTCGAATACACCGGACGCTTCCGCCGCTTCGATGCGAAGATCGCCTACGATCCCGGCGACCTCGCGAAGGCGAAATTCGACGTCGCCGTCGACATCGGCAGCCTCGACACCCGGAACGAAGAACGCGACCATACGGCGCTCGGTGGGGACTTCTTCGATGCCGCGAAATTCCCGAAGGCGTATTTCGCGACCACCACCTTCCGGAAGGGTGCGGACGGCAAGGTGGTCGCCCTCGGTGAACTGAACCTGCGGGGTGTCGTCAAGCCGGTCCAGTTGGCGGTGACGTTCACGCCGCACGGCGACACCGCGACGCTGGATGTCACGGCGCGACTGAAACGCCTCGACTTCGGAATCGGCACCGGGCAGTGGGCCGACCCGTCGATGATCGGCAACGACGTCACCGTGCACGGCCACCTGCAGTTGCGCGCGACGACGACTCCGGACCAGTAGGCAGCCACTGCCAGCCTGCCCGACGCCGGCGGCGATGCCCGCCTACGCGTCCAGGAAGAGGCGCAACGCCTCCGCGTCGAACGGCCAGCCGAGTTCCCGGCCCGACGCTTCGTCGCGCAGCACCGGCACGCGTACACCGTAGCGCGCCTCGAGCCCGGCGTCGCCGTCGATCCACACGCTCTGGAATTCCGGTGCGCGCACGCGGGCCAGCAGCGCGACGGCTTCGTCGCACAGCTTGCAGTCGTCGCGTTGGTAGAGGGTGAGCATGGCACAGATTCGAAAGCGGGGATCGGGGGCGGGTAGTGGGGCGCACCGGCAGAAGTCGTGGGAAGCCGCGGTGGCTTTGGCCTGAAAGCTGATACGGGCGCACATTCTGGACCCTTCCATCCCATCGCCCGCCCCGGCTTTTCACCGGCCGCAGCGTAGAATAACGGGCTCGCCGTCCCCACTTCGCACCCATGGCCGTCAGCGTCTTCGACATCTTCAAGGTCGGCATCGGGCCCTCGTCCTCGCACACGATCGGGCCGATGCGCGCGGCGGCGCGTTTCGTCGAGCGTTGGCTGGCCGACACCGGCGACCTCGCCCGCGTCGCTCGCGTGACGGTGGAATTGCATGGCTCGCTCGCAATGACGGGACGCGGCCATGGCACCGACAAGGCCGTGCTGTGCGGCCTCGAAGGCAACTGGCCCGACCGCATCGATCCCGACGCGATACCGCCGCTGCTCGAACGCATCCGCTCGGACAAGCGCGTTCGCCTCGGTGCAACCCACGAGATCGCCTTCGACGAGAAGACCGACCTCGTCTGGAACAAGCGACAGAAGCTGCCGTTCCACGTGAACGGCATGCGCTTCAGCGCGTTCGACGCGGAAGGGAAGGCGATCGTCAGTCGCGACTACTACTCGGTCGGCGGCGGCTTCGTGGTCAACGCCGACGAAGCCGCGGCCGACCGCATCGTCGCCGACACCACGCCGCTGCCGTTTCCGTTCCGTTCGGGTGACGAGTTGATGGCCTTGTGCGACCGCCACGGCATGGGCATCGCGCAACTGATGCTGGAAAACGAAAAGGCCTGGCGCAGCGAGGCGGAGATCCGTGCGGGCTTGCTCGAGATCTGGAAGGCGATGCAGGACTGCGTCGCGCGCGGCCTGCGCTCGCCGGGCGAACTGCCGGGCGGATTGCACGTGAAGCGCCGCGCGCCGGCCATGTACGACGAGTTGAAGGAGCGCCCGGAAGCGGCGCTCAAGGATCCGTTGACGGTGTTGGACTGGGTGAACCTCTACGCGCTCGCCGTCAACGAGGAAAACGCCGCCGGCGGACGCGTGGTCACCGCCCCGACCAATGGCGCGGCCGGCATCGTGCCCGCCGTGTTGCACTACTACGATCGCTTCTGCCCGAAGTCGAACGAGCAGGGCGTGATCGATTTCCTGCTCACCGCCGGCGCGATCGGGATCCTCTACAAGGAAAATGCCTCCATCAGCGGCGCCGAGGTCGGTTGCCAGGGCGAGGTCGGCGTCGCGTGTTCCATGGCGGCCGGCGCGCTGGTCGCGGCGCTCGGCGGCACCCACCACCAGGTCGAGAATGCCGCCGAGATCGGCATGGAACACAACCTCGGGCTCACCTGCGATCCGATCGGTGGCCTGGTGCAGATCCCCTGCATAGAACGCAACGCAATGGGTTCGGTGAAAGCCATCAATGCCCAGCGGATGGCGATGAAGAATGACGGCAAGCACCACGTGTCGCTCGACAAGGTCATCAGGACCATGCGCGACACCGGCCGCGACATGAAGGACAAGTACAAGGAAACCTCGCGCGGCGGACTCGCGGTCAACGTGGTCGAGTGTTGACGGAAGCTTGTGACTCAGATGAATGAACTTGACACCGGCGGAGGGCGGGCGTACGGTCAAAAATGCCCCGGCTAGGGACGCCAAGGGAGGCTACTCGTGAAGCATTCGTATCGATCGACTGCACTCGCGGTCGCAGTGGGACTGTTCTTTTCCGCGACTTTGCACGCTCAAGTCGTTCAGCATGGCAAGACCTGTAATGGATGTACCGCGCCCCAGATAGAGGCGCTTTTGCCAAACTGCGACCAAGGGTATCAGTATGTTGGGGATTTTGATTCGGACCACTTGTACTTGGGATGTTACAGAAAACAAAACGTCCGGCCAACGGCTACGCCATACCTAGGTAACCCCGGTGGACAAAAGGAATATTTCTATGCGCAGCCATCTGCCAGGGACCAGAACTCGTTCGAGGCATTTCAACACGTATATGCGCTCAATGGGCACTCTATGACCCAGACCGCCCAAATATCCATCAACACCAATCTCAGGCCCGTCGAAAGTCTCGGTGATGATGGCTACATGAATGCCTATGACGTGGTGAATGCAACCCAAAACAAAGATGCTGTCAAAAACTGGTTCTTCACCACCCTGTTTGCGACATCAAACACTAAGGGTGTTCCGTACGTGTCGCCTGCGCTCGCTGCTGCGGTGGCAGCTTTACTCAATGACATCAATTCCGGGGTCTTGTCGTTCGATTTCTCGCTTACGATGGTGTTCGTGTTTCACGATGGAAGTAAGGTGACTTTCCACTATAACCCCCAGGACGGCACATTGAGCTATGTGGTCGGGCAATCTCGGGATGGGCATGGAAATCTGATTCCTGATAATTATCAGGCAATCACCGGCGGCGGGCGAGATGTCTACGACTTCACTAACCCCTATCCGAGCTACGATGCGCACAATTTTCAAGAACTGCTGCAGGATTACGGAATCCAACCGACGGGCAGCACCACGGCGGTTCTTGAATGCGTGAGTGTCGGGGGCGATCAGCCGACCTGTCATTATGTAACGGTACCTAGATGATGATGGTCGCTTTATCAAATCTGCTGCTCGCTTCAATGCGAAGCTGAATAATCGCTGGCTCGATTGTTCAGCCCCGCTGAACGCCACGGCGCAGTCACTTGACCAAGTCGTAGCGAAGGCATGGAGTGGAATCGCCACCAAAGCGGTGGTTCGCGGCCGGCCCTCTCCCGGCCGGCCGCGACCGTTCAGGCACACAAGGAGGTTCCCATGCATCGCATATACCCGTGGACGGGCGTCGCGATTGCCGCGCTGCTTGCGGGCGTGGCACCTGTCGTCCTCGCGCAGACCAATCCGGCCAGCGAGGATCATCCCCAGTCGGGCGCGGTCACCCACACACCACCGTTCCAGACGCCGCCTCCGCAGGACAACACCCCGGAGCAGAACCCCGACCAAACGTCGATGCCGCCACGAACGCCCCAGTCCCAGACGGGGCAGGAGATGGGGCAGCACGACATGCGCGGCACGGTCGAGTCGGTCAGTCAGGACGGCATCGTGAAGGTCCGGACCGACGAGGGCACCCTGAAGGTCCACTTCCCGCAAGCGCGCCAGCACCTGAAGAAAGGCGACACGATCACCTTGCACCTGTCCTACACGATCGACTCGCCGCCATCGTCGATGTAGGGCGGCGAGCGCTGCGGCGAGCCCCACCCGGGTTGTGGATTCCGCGACGGCGAGGCGCTGCCGCAGACGGCCGTATTCACGGGCATCGTGGGCCTGGGCGTGGCGTGGTCGGCAGTGGAAAAGATGAATTCCGACGCGGATCAACGCGGATGAACACCGGTGAAGACCATTTATCCGCGTTCATCCGCGCAAAAAGCCTTTGGTCACCTGATTGGTGAAGACGCAATAGGGGTCGGTCCGGCGCTCGCATTGCCCGGGCGGGTGTGCTACCAATGGCGCCTTGTCGGCCGACGGTGCGGGAACGTCCCATGGTGGCACAGCCCAGCACGGAACACGCGGGTTCCGGGGCGAACGATGCCGAAGCACGCGTATGCGCGCTGCTGGTCCAGCGCGGACGGTTGAAACACGATGACCTGGCGCGCACCGAGCGGCTGCTCGCCGAAGCCCCGGAAACGCACCTGACGGCGCTGCTGGCGCGGCTCGGCCTGGTGTCCGAACGCGATCTCGCGGAAGCCTGGTCCGAGACCCTCGGGCTGCCGCTGCTCTCCGTGAGGGACGCGCCGGATGCGCCGCCCGAAACCGCGCTGACCGTGCGCTTCATGAAGCAGTACCACGTGGTGCCGGTCGGCGAAACGGACACGGCGCTGCAGCTTGCAACCGCCGATCCCGGCGATGCCTACATCGCGCACGCGGTGCAGCTCGCCGCGGGCCGGCCCGTGGCCCTAGTCGTGGCGTTGCGCGCGGAAATCGACGATCTCATCGAGCGCTGGTATGGCACGGGGCGAAGCGCCCTCGGCACCATCGTCGAGGGCCTGGAAGCGGGCGATGCGGCAGCGTCGGGCGACGATGACATCGAGCACCTGCGCGACCTCGCTTCCGAAGCGCCGGTGATCCGGCTCGTGAACCTCCTGATCCAGCGCGCGGTCGAGCAGCGCGCCTCGGACATCCACATCGAACCGTTCGAGAACCGGCTGAAGGTCCGCTACCGCGTGGACGGCGTGCTGCACGAGGTCGAA
>DASSNH010000110.1:0-5917 GCA_035701405.1 Rhodanobacteraceae bacterium | reverse complement strand
GCGCGTGCGCGCGCCGCCGGACCCGCCGCCCTTCCCTGCCGCATTTCCGCCTCCATATCGGCGGCAGGTCAAAAGCGCGACCGCACGATCCCGGAGGTGTTCCGATGAGCGAATCCCTGCACGTCGTCTGCCCGCATTGCCAGGCGGTGAACCGGATTCCGGCCGAGCGCCTCGGCGCGGCGCCGGTGTGCGGCAAATGCCACCGACCGCTGTTCGAAGGCAAGCCGGTCGAGGTGGACGAAGCCGCGTTCCAGAGGCACCTCGCGCGCGACGACATTCCCGTGCTGGTGGATTTCTGGGCGCCGTGGTGCGGTCCGTGCCGGATGATGGCGCCGCACTACGCGCAGGCCGCCGCGCAACTGGAACCGCGCGTGCGCCTGCTCAAGGTTGACACGCAGGCGCAGCAGGCGCTCGGCGCACGCCACGACATCCGCAGCATCCCGACGCTCGCGTTGTTCCGCGGCGGCCGCGAAGTGGCGCGCCAGGCCGGCGCCACGACCGGCGCCGGCATCGTCCAGTGGGCACGCGCGCATGGCGCTTGAGGTGCCCGGTCGCGGAGCGTCAGCCCCGCGCTAGAAGGCGAGCCACGTGTACAGGTACAGCGTGTCGTTGTCGGAAGCGTGGCGTCCCGCGCCGTCCACGTTGGAAACCAGGCCGCTGAACCGCGTGTACCACGTGTACTGCAAGCCGACGCGGACATTGGCGTAAGGCTGTCCCCAGGAGCCTGCGTGCCCGAACGGATTCCAGTTCAGCTCGACGATGCCGCCCTGGGTATTGGGGCTGCCCTCGTTGCCATAGAGCAGCAGGTCGCTGCTGCCGTTGTTGACGAAGCCGCCGAGCGTCGCGCCCCAGGTGTTGCGGTACCAGTAGCTCGCGTTGATGTTCAGCGCCTGCAGCGTGTCGCGCCGGTTGGAAGATCCGCCTGCGGCAAAGGTGGCGTCGAGATGCTGGCGCTCGGCCAGGTACAAGCCGTTGAACGTCACGATGTGCTGGCTGCCGTTGAGCAGTTGCCAACTCGCATCGATGCCGAAGTCGGTGAACTTGTCGGTGGGCCCGGGCAGCGCCACCGCGTCGCCGAGCGCATCGGTGCCCGCCAGGCCGCGCGCGGCGTGGAAGCCGAAGGCGCCCAGTTCCACGTTCCCGCTCGGCAGGTTCCACGTGTAGGCCGCACGCGCGTAGGGCGCGGTGCCGGCGATGCGTCCGTCGAAATCCGCATTCACGCGGCGCAGGAAGGCCGGCGACAGCGAGCGGTAACCGCCGGCTTCGAGGTCCAAGCGGTTGTCGATCTGCATGTAGTAGGTGAGCCCGACCACCTGCTGCCCGAAGCCGCCCATCAGGATCGGCGCGGCGGGTGCGCCGGGCGCCAGGTCCGGCGCCAGATACGGGAACTGCCACGCGGGCGCGGTATTGAACACATCGCTCACGCTGGGGTTGTTGTTGAGCGACAGGCCCCAGATCGCGGGCTTGCCTGCCAGGGTGAAGTTGCGCCCGTAGCGAAGATCGATGTTGTCCCATCCCAGCACGTGGCCGTTCTGGGAATAGGTCGCCTGCGCCAGCACCCCGAGGTTGTTTGCGAGGCGGCCGGCAAGGAACACCGACGCCTGCTGCATTTCGGTGTTGTCGTTGGTGCCGAAGCCGTCCGCCGGCGGCTCGGTCTGCGCCTTCAGGGTTTTGGTGAACGTTTCCACCAGCATCATGGACAGCGGCACCTTGGTATCGGTGCCGACATGGAGCGCGTAGGCGAGGCGCTTGAACTGGCGCCCGAATGGCGTGAGCTGCGGACCGAAGCCGCCGATGTGGCAGGCCGTGCACGGCTGGTGCATCTGGCGTGCGAAGGCCGGCACCGCCCTGGCGGCCGGCACGACGATCGACAAGGCAAGCAATACACCCACCAATGCGACGATGCGCGCTGCCCGCGGCCTCTCGCAACAAACGACGTGGCTGGTTTCCATGACGCGTCCTCCAGGATGGACCGTGACGCCAACTCGGAACTTGCCCTCGCGCGGTGTGCAGCATTGCCCTGAAAAAAGCGGCGCCCTTTGACATGGGTCAATCCGGGGCGGGATCTTTGCGGCACATTGGGGGTGCCAGCGGGAGACCTCCCATGTCCAGCAACACATCGCCTGATGAAGCGCGCCGGCGCTTCCTGAAAACGACCCTGGTCGCCGCCGCGGCGGTGGCGACGGGAAGCGCGCTGCGGCAGCTCCGTGCCGCCGACAGCGAACCGCACCTCACCGACGCGGACCCCACCGCCAAGGCCATGGATTACGTCGAGGACGCGACGACTTCGAAGAACGCGCTCTACAAGCCCGGCAGCACCTGCGCCAATTGCCAGCTCTATACCGGCGGCGCGGGCGGCTACGGCAATTGCCAGTTGTTCCCCGGCAAGCTGGTGAACGCAAGCGGCTGGTGCACCTCGTACACGCGCAAGGCACCGTGAGCGCACGAGAGCGAAACTGAAGTCGCGCGGGGAGCGCGCAACGGCGACATTGCTTCCACCGCGCCGGGCGTACCCCGAACCGGCGTTGCGCGGCTCAGATCTGCGTCGGGTACACCGCCTGCAATCCGGCGGTACTCAGGTTGGTGAACATGTTGCCCGGCGCCGCACCATTGGCCATCGCGCGATCATTGCCGAGGTAAGGCGCCTTGTTGTCGATGACGTTGTCCACGGCATCGCTCCAGGCTCGCTGCGTGATCGAGCAGGTGTTGTGGTTGACGTCCGTGTAATGCACGTACAGCGAACCCGCGCCCGGAAGGCTGGCCCAGTAGATCGCTCCGCCGTAGCCGAGCGCCGCCGCGATGTCCCTGAGCTCCTGGTGGTCCTGCGGCAACCCCGCGCCCGCGGACGCCGCATACAGCATCCTTTTCGCGGTGGCGCCTTGCACGTGGCCGTTGATGAAATTGGCGAACGCCGTTCTCTTCCCCTGGCTCAGGGTGCCGTTCAAGTGATACCCGAACAGGCCGCCGCCGGTCACCAGCACGATCGCGCGGCAACCCATGACCGAAGGAAACCCGATCTCGGTCGCGTCGAACCCGATCTCACGCTCGCACAGATAGATCATGACATGACACTCCCCGTGCCCCGGATCGCGAGGCCGCCGCAGCCGGATGCGTTTATAGCATCCCTTCGAACGGCTGTGACCGAAACCGTCGCGCCGCATCCCGCATGCGCGCGCAAGCCGGGGGGGCTTCCTCGAACCGCTTCTGCCGGTTCTCCTCGCGCGCTATGCTCGAACCGCATGGCGCGGGGGCGCGCCGATCATCGGGGAAGCCGCACCATGACGACACGATCCAGGGGACCATCGGCCGGCATCGACTGGCTGAAGCATGGCATCACCGTGGGTTTCCGCCATCCGAAGCCCATCTTCGGAGGCGCGGCACTGCTGCTGCTCGTGTTGCTGCTGCCCTCGCTGATCACGCTGCCCGTCCAGTTTCTTTCGGCAAGCGCGGCCGCCCCGCAGCGCGCAGCCATCCTGCTCGGGATCATGGCGATCTCCATGCTGATCGGCTTGCTGATCGTGCCGCTGTATGCGGGTTACCTGCAGGTGATCGACGCGGCCGAACGCGGGTTGCCTGCGCGCGCACGCGACATCTTCGGGCCGTACCGCCAGGGCGAAGCCTTGCCCCTGATCGGTTACGGCCTGGCGTTGATCCTGGTCTATATCCTCATGATCGGGATTGTCATCGCGGCGGCGGGCAGCGGCATCGCCAGCTGGTACGTGCAAGTCCTCTCCGCGCAGGCCAACCATCTGCCACCGCCGGGATTGCCCCCGGGCTTCGGCATCGCCATGGCGTTGCTCACGGTGATGGGTCTTTTCATCATGGGGTTTTATTCGATCAGCCTCGGCCAGATCGCGCTGCGCCGCCGCGGCGTGTTCAACGCCATCGGCGACGGCCTGGCGGGCGCGCTGAAGAACCTGCTGCCGCTGCTCGGGCTCGCGTTCGGCCTGATGGTCGCCTGGGTCGTCGCGGTGATCGGCATCGTGATCGTGGGGGTGGTGCTCGTGCTGCTCGGCAAGCTCGTCGGTGCCTGGCTGATGGTGGTGTTGCTGGTTCCACTTTACATCGCGCTGATCCTGCTGATGTTCGCCGTCATGTTCGGGGTGATGTACTACCTGTGGCGCGACGTGTGCGGCGGCGACACCGAATCCGGCGCAGCGCGGGCGATCATTGCCTGAGCCGAGTCGATCGCCCTCATGCGGAGGCGGCGACGGTCACCCCGCCGCCTTCTTCACCAGCGCGGCGATCTGTTTTTCTTCGGCGGCGGTCAGCTTCGTGAGCGCAAAAGCGGTCGGCCACATGTTGCCGTCGTCGAGCGCCGCCTTGTCGTTGAAACCGAAGGTCGCGTAGCGATCCTTGAACTTCGACGCGTTGCGGAAGAAGCAGACGACCTTGCCGTCCTGATCCGCATACGCGGGCATGCCGTACCAGGTCTTGGGGACGAGCCCGGGCGCGCTGCCCTTGACGATCGCGTGCAGCCGCGTGGCCATGCCGCGATCGGGTTCCGGCATTTTCGCAATCGCCGCGAGCACGTCGCTTTCGCCGCCGCCCGACTTCGCTTCGCGCGCGCGGTCGCGCATCGCCTCGCGTTCTTCCTTCGTGAATCCACCCGCAGCTTTGCCCGCGATGCGTTTCGCGGCCGGCTTGCCGGACTTGCTTGCTTTTCCGTCGGCCATGATCTGTTCCTTCCATTCGCGGGGTTCGGATAGTGCCGCGCGCGGCGGTTGCGGCGCAACAAGGGAACCTGCGCGACGGCGAAGCCAGGACGGGATCGTTTGCGTGAGGAAACCAGCGGCTTACGAAGCAATGGCCCTGCCCCGGTTTCCGCACGAACTCCGGTTCGGGTAGATTGCGGCTTCTTTCGGGTATGGGGGCTTCCATGAAAAACCTGATCGGTTTGCTGTTGCTGGTCTTTTTCGTCGTGGGTGCGGCGCGGGCGCAAACTGCACCCGTCACTGCCACGCCATCGCAACATCCGGTCACCACGACGCAGACGGGCCACTTCGACATCGAGGCCGCCACCAACGCCTACATGGCCGAATTGTCGCCTGAACAGCGGGCCAGGTCCGATGCGTATTTCGAGGGCGGCTACTGGCTGATCCTGTGGGATCTGCTGGTGGCGCTCGGCGTGGCGTGGTTGCTGCTCGGCACGCGGCTGTCGGCGCGCATGCGCAACCTCGCCGAACGGATCACCCGCTGGCGCTGGTTGCAGACGGCGATCTTCGTGATCCAGTACATCGTGCTGACCACGCTGCTGACGCTGCCATGGAATATCTACGAAGGCTACTTCCGCGAACACAAGTACGGCTTGTCGAATCTCACCCTGGGCGGCTGGTTCGGCGAGCAGGCGAAGGGACTGATCGTCGGGCTGATCCTCGGCACCATCGCGCTGGTCGTCATCTATGCGGTGATCCGCAAGGCCACGCGTACCTGGTGGCTGTGGGGCGCCGGAGTGGCGATCGTGTTCGCGATCTTTGTCGCGACCATCGCGCCGGTCTACATCTCGCCGCTGTTCAACACCTACAAGTCGCTGCCCGACAGCCCGCTGAAAGTGCAGATCCTGTCCATGGCGCGGGCCAACGGCATTCCCGCCACCGACGTGTACTGGTTCGATGCATCCCGCCAGAGCAAGCGCATCAGCGCCAACGTCAGCGGCATGTTCGGCACCACCCGCATCAGCCTCAACGACAATTTGCTCAAGCGCAGTTCGCCCGACGAGGTCAAGGCCGTGCTCGGCCACGAGATGGGCCACTACGTGCTCAACCACGTCTACAAGGGCATCGTGTTCTTCGGCATCGTCATCGTGCTTGCGTTCGCCTTCGTGCGCTGGGGCTTCGGCTGGGCAGAGCGCCGCTGGGGCGAACGCTGGGACGTGCGCGGCGTCGGCGACGTGGCCGGGCTGCCGTTGCTCGCCGCG
>DASSNH010000109.1:0-3653 GCA_035701405.1 Rhodanobacteraceae bacterium | reverse complement strand
GTCGTGGTCGCGAATCCCATGGGCTTCGTCGACTTCAACAACAACTACAACATCGTCGAGGCCGGCACGGGCACCAACAAGGCGTTCTACCTGTCCGACTCGTGGGACGTCGGCCCATGGCTGCTGCAGGCAGCCGGCCGCGTCGAGAACATCGACGTCAACCAGCGCACCTGCAACCAGTCCAAGATCGACCTCGACGGCAATCCGCTCACGCTGTACGACAACACGACGCCGGTCTGCAACGGCACGTGGGATTACGAGCACTACAAGAAGACCCATCCCTCGTTCACGGCCGGCGCGAACTACCGGTTCAGCGACCACATGAGTGCCTACATCCGCGGGAACACCGGTGGGCACTTCGACGATTTCGACAATGGCATCCGCGGCGTCGGTGGCAACTTCGCGCCGATGCAGAAGATCGAGAACATGGAGGCCGGCTTCAAGTACGGGTCGTCGACGATGTTCATCGATGTCAGCATCTACCAACGGCTGTTCACCGGCCTGCAGTACACACCGACGGGTCCTAATGGCCAGCCGATCGTGGGAGCGCCCATCTCGACGTACGGGGCGAATTCCCACGGGCTGAATCTCAATGCCTCGTGGTCGCCGATCGAGAACTTCAACCTGCACCTGGTCGCCGCCTACATGAACGGCCACTACAGCCACTACGACGGCTGCGCGGCGTACACGGACATCAACGGCAACCCGCAGTGCGCCCCCATCAACGGCGCACCGCTGCAGCGCCAGCCGAAACTGCGTTACGCGTTCACGCCGAGTTATACGCTGCCGACCGGTTGGGGCAGCATCACGGGCTATCTCACCTACAGCCACGTCGGCCAGCATTACCAGGACATCTCGGCCCTGCAGCCGCTGGGCACCTACCAGACGCTGGATGCGGGCATCGTGGCCGACGTCGGTACGAACTGGCAGTTCAGCCTGCGCGGCACCAACCTGACCAACGAGATCGGCCTGACCGAAGGCAATTCGCGGAAGTTCGGCGTCAACACCGGCATCGGAGGAGTGATCATGGCGCGGCCGTTGTTCGGACGCGAGGTGAACTTCCAGGCGAAGTACCTCTTCTGACGGGCCTTCGATGCCAACCGGCGGCCCGGATCGCGCATGATCGATCCGGGCCGTCCGGGGATGACTGCGGCCAGCGCGGTCGCGGCATCCTTCGTTCGTGCAGGGCAAGGATCGGGACGCTGCGCACGCGTCCGCCCTCCGTCCCGTCACCACTGTTGATGCCGGCATGGGCCCGACCATCAGGAGTATTGCGATGAAATGCCGCGCGCCCGTATCCCTCGGCCTGCTCGCCCTCCTGGCGTGCGCGCCGGCGCCCGGCCTGTGTGCAACCGATCCAAGTTTCCTGCTGACCGCAACCGCGGAGGACTTCGGCGCGTATTTCCCGTCGTACCTCGCCAACGGCTATTTTTCGACCATGACCTCGGTGCGCGGCACCGAACCCGACCGTGCCTACATGGTCGCCTTCATGGATTACACCGAGAGCGACATTTCACGGCCGGCCGCGATTCCCGGCTGGAGCGAAATCGATTACGACCCGGGCACCGGCTGGATGAATTCCACGCGCCTCGATCCCGAAATCTTCTCGGGGTATTCGCAGACGCTGGACATGCATGACGGCACGCTCGCCACGCACTACCGATTCACCTACGCCGGCAAGGGGACGGACGTGCAGGTCACCACCTTCGTCAGCCAGGCCGATCCGCACCTCGCGGCGACCCGGCTCTCCATCACGCCGCAGTTCGACGGCAAGGTGCGGCTGCGGTTTCCATTCCGACTCTGGTCCGGCTACCAGCCACGCTTTCCCATCGCCAGCATGACCGGCGACCAGATGATCGACGCCGTGATCGCGAGCGGCCAGGACTTGAACGACAAGCCGGTGCCGACGCCGGACCGGGCGCCGGTGTGGTATCCGGGCACGACCGTCGTCACCGGCGATGGCGGGGATACGCAGCAACGAACGCTCTGGCTCGACGGTCGGGCGGTGAATGGCCTCGAGATGGCAGAAGCCGCGGCCATCGAGCTTCCCGGCGATCTGAAGATCGAAAGCGTGAAGCTGGAGAAAACGACCGGCAAGTTGTCGCTGGATGTCGTGGCCGAAGTGCGCAAGGGCACGCGTTACACGTTCACCAAATACATCGCGGCCTCGCGGGAGGATTGGGGTGGCGATGCCAGGACCGATCTCGAGCTGGCCACGAAGGCGCGCGCGACCGGCTTCGACAAGCTGCTCGCGCGTCACGTGGCTGCGTGGCACGACCTCTGGAAGGCCGACATCGTCGTCGACCGCGACGAGGCTGTGCAGCGCGCGTTGCATTCCGACCTCTACTACCTCCTGTCCAACACCACGGTCGGCACGGCCTGGGCGATGGGCGCCTGCGCACTGACGCCGAACTACGCCGGCCACGTGTTCTGGGATTCCGATTCCTGGGTATTCCCGGCGCTGCTGCTGTTGCACCCCGAGCGCGCCAAGTCGATCGTGATGTTCCGCCACCGCACCATGCAGGGGGCACGCGACCGCGCGAAGCAGTACGGCGTCGAAGGGCTGATGTATCCGTGGGAATCGGATCCGCAGAAAGGCGTCGACGTGACGCCGCACTTCGCCTACGGCGTGTTTCGCGAAATCCACGTCAACGCGGATATCGCGATCGCCCAATGGCAGTACTACCTCGCGACCGGCGACACCCGCTGGCTGAAGCAGTACGGCTGGCCCGTGATCCAAGGCGTCGCGACCTTCTGGAAGAGCCGCGTGACGTATGACAAGGCGAAGGATCGCTACGAAATCCTGCACGTCACCTCGCCCGACGAAGCCTACGACGACGTTCCGAACGATTCGTTCACCAACGCCGCGGCGGCCAAGGCGCTCCGGATCGCGACGCGGGCCGCCGCGCTGGTCGGGGCGACGGCCGATCCGGAGTGGACCGAAATCGCGAACAAGATGTACATCCCCTTCGATGCGAAGGCGCAGCGCCATTACGACTTCGACCCTTCGGTGCCGCACGACAAGATCACCTGGATGGGCTCGTCGCTGGCCTGGCTGATGTATCCGAACCTGGACCTGGCGATGTCGCCCGACGTGCGCCGCAACGATTTCGACTTCCAGTTGCAGGCGCTGAGGACCCACGGCGACAACCCGAACGAAATGATGATGGTGATGCTCACGGTCGGCGCCGCCGAGCTGGGCGATGCCGACGGGGCCGGCAACTGGATCGAGCGCAACCTGGTGGGCTTCCTGAAGCCGCCGTTCAACGTCCGCAGCGAAACCGCGACCAACAACGCCGGCTACATCCTCGCGACCTCGGCGGGGTTCCTGCAGAGCTTCATCTATGGCCTGACCGGGCTTCGCATCGACGACAAGGGACTGGATGCGGAATACGCGCCGGTGCTGCCGCCGGACTGGAAATCGGTGACGCTGAAGAACGTCAGTTTCCGGGGTGAGCATTACGACTACACCATCCGGCGCGGCGAGGATGGCAAGGCAAGGCTGGTCCGCAGGGAGCTTTGACGGGATGCGGTCGGCTCGAAAGAGGCACACGAAGGGGGGTCTGGCTGGTAGTGCCCTGCTGGTGCTTGCCGCCGTCGTCCCGACGGCGTTGGCCGCCACGGATCCGAGCTTCCTCCTCACCGCCACCGCA
>DASSNH010000108.1:0-11112 GCA_035701405.1 Rhodanobacteraceae bacterium | reverse complement strand
CGCACTCGCCGCCCTGCGCGTGCTCGACCGCACCCAGCGCCATACCGTCGCGGCCACGTTCCTCGGCTGGACCCTGGATGCCTTCGATTACTTCCTGCTGGTGATGGTGATGCCGGCGGTGGCGAAGTCGTTCGGCGTCGATGTGCCGGAAGTCGCGTTCGCGCTGTTGCTGACGCTGGCATTCCGGCCGTTGGGCGCGTTGATCTTCGGACGGCTGGCCGATCAATACGGGCGCCGGCGGATCCTGATGATCGATGTCACGTTGTACTCCGTGCTGGGCCTTGCCTGCGCATTCGCGCCATCGCTGCTCGCGTTGCTGGTGCTGCGCTCGCTGTTCGGGATCGCGATGGGCGGCGAGTGGGGCACCGGCGCGTCGCTGGCGATGGAATCGATCCCCGCGCGCTCGCGCGGCATCGTCTCGGGCATCCTGCAATCGGGGTATCCGTGCGGCTACCTCCTGTGCGCGCTGGCCTATGGGCTGCTGTTCGACAGCATCGGCTGGCGCGGCATGTTCGCGCTGGGCATCCTGCCGGCGCTGCTGGTGCTGTACCTGCGCCGCAGCGTGCCGGAGTCGCCGGTGTTCGAGCAGCGCACGCAGGCCGGCGTCCGGCGCGGCGTGGTGGAAGCGATGCGCGGGCGTTGGAAACTGCTCGCGTACATGATCGTGACGATGGCGGTATTCAATGCCTTCAGCCATGGCTCGCAGGACGTGTATCCGACGTTCCTGAAGCTGCAGATGCATTTCGACACCCACACCACCAGCCTGCTGACGATCATCCTCAATCTCGGTGCGCTGGTCGGGGGGCTGGTGTTCGGCCAATGGTCGGAGACGATCGGCCGCCGCCGCGCGATGTCGATCGCCTGCGTGCTGGCCTTGCCCGCGATCCCGTTGTGGAGCTACGGCGGTTCGGTGTTGCTGCTGGCGATCGGCGCGTTCTGGATCCAGGTGGCGGTGCAGGGCGCATGGGGCGTGGTGCCCGGTTACCTGAACGAACTTTCGCCCGACGACGTGCGCGGCACCTTGCCGGGTTTCGCCTACCAGCTCGGCAACCTGCTGGTGTCGTGGACGGCGTTCGCGATGGCCGCGATTGCGCATGCGCACGGCGGCAACTACGCGATCGTTCAATCAATATGGATCGCGGTGGTGGCGGTGCTGCTGGCGTTCCTGACCTGGTTCGGTCCGGAGTCGCGCGGCGCGCGTTTCGGCGTGACGGAGGAAGCGGGCGACGCTACCATGCGCGGTTCGTCCGCCGTCGCGGACTAGGCGTCATCCCTCCACGACTCCGCCCGCGCCCTGCGCGGGCAGCCCCGACCCGACGCGGGCGGGCTCCAACGTCCTCCATCCCGAGATTGTCATGCGTGCCGAAAAAGATTCCGTGGTCAGTTTCCATTACAGCGTCCGCGACGCGGCGGATGCGGCATCCGAGCCGCTCGACGATTCGAGCAAGCGCGGCGAGCCGATGCTCGCGCTGCTGGGCCATGGCCAATTGGTGCCGGGGGTCGAGAAGGCACTGACCGGCCGCGGAGCCGGCGACAAGTTCGAGGTCGATATCCCGCCCGCCGACGCCTACGGCGAATACCAGGAGGGCCTGCTGCAACGGGTGCCCAAGAAGTATTTCCAGGATGCCCGGAAGCTGAAGCCCGGCATGACCACTGTCTTGCAGACCCGCGACGGCGGCCGGCGCATGGTCACCGTGCACAAGGTCGGCATGAGTTCGATCGACGTCGACCACAACCATCCGCTGGCCGGCAAGACCCTGCATTTCCACATCGAGATCACCGACGTGCGCGCCGCCGCGCCGGAGGAGCTCCAGCACGGGCACGCGCATGCCGGTGACGGGCATTCGCACTGAACACCTTCGTGCAGGTTGGGTTGACTCCGGATTCATCCGGAGGAAGCCCAACATCGGCGCGGTGGCTGCAACGTTGGGGTTCTCCCGGGCGGAGCCCGGCATCAACCCGACCAACATGTCGCGTGGTTCGGTAGCGCGGGCCGCGTCGCGTTTTCCTTGGTCGCGGGCGTGGCCCGCTCCTACATCTCCGGAACTCGACATCGCCACGCGACTGCGCCGCCGGGCTTCGACCCGGGATCAGCCCAACCTACAAAGGCGCGGCTCCGTGCGCGGCCGATGGGGTGTCATAAGTGACCGCCGGTTTGTATCCGGCGTACTGCGCCAGCAGCGCCCGGAAGCGTCCGTTACGGCGGATCGGGTCCCAGACCGGATCCAGCCACAACATCACGGGTGAGTAGTCGCTGCCGATTCCGGGCGTGGCCAGCGCCTTGGCGAGCAGCGGCACGGCGAGGTTGGCGCGGTCGGCTTGGGCGTATTGCGCGGCGTTGATTTGCATCAGTCTCGGCGCATAGGCGCGGTCCCTGCTGGTCGAAACAATGGCCTGGGACTTTTCGATGGCTTCGAGACCTTCCCGGGTGCGGCCCAGGCCCAGTTCGGCTTCGGCGATGCGGCTCCACACCCTTGCCAGGTCGAGATCCTCTTGCGCCTTGAGTTGGGTCCTGAGCAAGGGCAGGACGCGGCCATACAGGGGCCTGGCTCGGTCCGGCTCGCCAAGCAACCGGAACAACCACGCTTCGCTCTGCGGCTTGCCGACGACCACGTAACGAAGAAACGTGGCGGAAACGTTGGGCGGGATGTCCAGTGGCGTGCTCTCGAGCAGGTCCAGGGCTTCCCGGTACTGCCTTTGGCAGATCAACAGGGGCACGCGCGTTCCCACTTTCAGTCGGCTCGCATCGCCCGCGGCCGCGGCCAGTGCGCGCGGAATGTCGCCGCTGCCGAACAGGATGCTGTGGGCCAAAGCCTCCTTGCCGGGAATGTTGCCGGGGTTCAGCGTCAATGCACGCGACAGCCAGCGTTCGGCATCGGGATAACGGCTGACCATCATGTAGGCGTCGCCGACATCCTGGGCGAGCACCGAGTTGCGTGGATCCTGGGTGAATGCGTGTTGGAAGGAGCCAATCGCCTCATCGAAACGTCCCATGCGGCGTTGAACCAGCCCTTGTCCTTCGAGCGCACCGCTATCGTTGGGGCGAAGCGCGAGCGCCGTGGCAAAAGCCTCGAGCGCGCCCTCGTAATCGCGCCGGCTCCAATAGAGGTTGTACCCCAACGCGAGTTGCGCGGCGGCGAGATTCGGCGCCAGCTTGAGTGCCTTTGCGGCGTCGGCGCGTGCGCGTGCATCCGATTGCGCGGCATCATCCTCGCCGCCCAACGCTGCGTGTGCACTTTCGACGTAGGATAGCCGCGCGTAGGCGAGCGCGAAGCCGGGATCCTTCTCGATGGCCTGCCGGTACAGCCGGATCGCGGCTCCGATCAGCGTGGGGTTGCCGACGATCTGGGTCCGGGTTGCCTCGTATTCGGCGCGCAGGAACAGGTCATAGGCGGCTTCGTTCCGGGTCGGTACCGCAGACATGCGCGCGGCTTCCGTCGAGGAAAGCTTCGCATCGAGCGCCGCGGACACCTTCCCGGCCACCTCGCCCTCGACGCCAAACACGTTGTCGAGGGTGCGCGTGTAATCCTGCGCCCAGAGGTGCGCCTGCGTGGTGGCATCGATCAACTGGACGTTGATCAACACCTGCTTGCCCTGTTTTTGCACGCTGCCTTCGAGGACGGTCGCGACCCCCAATTGCCGGGCGACGGATTGCAGGTCGACAGGGTGGCTGGCGTATCTCGCGGTGGAGGTACGCGCGATCACCTTGAGATCGCCGATGTCGGCCAGCTTCGTCAGGATCAGGTCCTGCATGCCGGCGACGAAATAATCGTTGTTCTTGTCGTTGGAGAGATTCTCGAACGGCAGTACGGCGATGGATTTGGCGGGAATCGGCTGGGCGGCGGCAGGTGTGGGCGCATTGATCGGCGCGGGTGTCGCTGGCCTCGCCGTCGCGACCTGCGCGTGTCGTGGCGGTACCGCGTGCCGCGCCGCGTATAACCGCCAGCCCAGCAACGCGATCGCGAGCACCATCACCGCCACGATGACGGCGTTGAGCTTGTGCCCGATCCGGCGGTGTTCGTGCGCGGGACGCGCTTCCGGCGAATCGAGGGGTTCGGTGCGACGCACGCCTTCCGGCGTCAGTTCGTAAATCCAGGCCCAGATCACCGCGGCCGGGAAGCCGATCACGACCAGGATCACCACCAGGCGCACGGCCCAGTCGGGAATGCCGAAGAAGGGGAAAACCTGCGTCGCGATCTGCACCAGCAGCCAACCCGCGACCGCGTAGGCGATCGCCACCCGCCACACGTGGCGCCGCTTCAGCTCTTCGAGCAGGCCGCGACCGTCCGCCACTGGTGCACCGCCGTTCCCGCCGGCAACCGGCCGGCTTCCGACGGCATCAGTGTATCGCCGTTCAAGCGGCGATTTTGTTTCGTGCAACGCGGCTGTTGTGAACAGTCAGGCCATGGATGGCCGTTCCGGTGTTGAGGGACCGGAACGGGTGTCGTTGGCAGATCGGATGAACGATGCGGCGATCAGGGACGATCGCAAGAGAGCCTTTCAGAAAAAGATCTTCTGGCGTTGCTTGCGGCGCTTGCGCCAGGCGTCGATCGACAGGTCGCCCGGACCGTGCGCGGCCAGGACCAGGAACCCGCCGGCGATCGCCACGTTCTTCATGAAATTGATCCATTCGCCGTGGTCGGCGAAGTTGCTGTGGAACAGCACGGCGGCGAGCAGGGTGTAGACGAACAGGCCCACCGCCGCCCAGCGCGTCAGCAGCCCGCACAGCACGGCGAGGCCGCCGCCCAGTTCCGCGAAGATCACCAGCGGCAACAGTCCCGGCGGCAGCGCATGCGCCACCAGCAGCTTGGCCGTGGCCTGGTAGGCTTCGAGCTTGCCGATGCCGGACAGGATGAAGATCAATGCCAGTCCGAGTCGGCCGATCAGCAAAGTGAAGTTCTGCATCGTGGGTTCCGTTGGTTTTCCGCCCGCCCGGTTGCCCGTGCAATGGGCGCGGCCGGGCGCGGATCAATCCGCGGCGAGTGCCGCGCGGACACGCGGCGTCAGCACCCGCTTGGCGAACAGGTAGTGGTCGCGCCAGTAATAGCCGGCGAGCTCATCCAACCGCACCGTGCCGCCCCGGTCGGGAGCGTTCACGAAGCGGCCATGGCCGACGTAGATGGCGACGTGGTTGACGTGGTGGCGCCGGCCGAAGAACAGCAGGTCGCCGGGCTCGAGGTCCTTCCTCGGGATGGTGGGGGCATCCAGTGCGGCCATCGCGCGCGAGGTGCGCGGCAGCGCGATGCCGGCCGCGGTGCGAAAGACATAAGCGACCAGGCCCGAACAGTCGAATCCGGTTTCCGGCGTATTGCCGCCCCAGTGGTACGGGGTTCCGACCAGGCCGATGGCGCGGAACAGCACGTTGTTCGCGACGGTCGCGGGTACCTGCGGTGGATTCGGCGCGGGCCCGACCGTGGCGCAGGCGCCCAGCAGCAACGCCGCAAGCAGGCCGGCCAGTACGCGGCCGCGATGCCCTGCGGCGATCAACGGACGGCGCTCCACGCGGACCGCATGGAACGGCCCGGGTCTTGGCAGGCACGTGCAGGCATCGGGTGGACGAGGGCTCTCCCGCAAGGTCGGCCCAGACGGTAACCCATGGCGCGGGCGGCGTCCAGCGCCCGCGGGGTGGCCGGCTCAGCAGGCCGCGAGGCGCTCGGGCAGCAGGTCGGCGGCGCGCGTCTGCGCCGTCAGTGTTTCCTCGAACTGCGCCGTACGTTGCCGCGCGGTTTCCGCGACTGCCGCGGGCACCGTCTGTTCGTCGAGGTAACGCGCAAGAATGGCGCGATGATAGGCATTGAAATCCGGGTCGCGGCCGGCTTCGTCCAGCGCGGACAGCAAGGTCGCGAGCCAGCCGGCGCCGGGCGCCCGGAGCATGAGCAGGATTTCCGGAACGCTGCAGAAAGCCGTGTCGGTGTTGGTGTTCATTTGGATTCCCTCTGTTCACGGGATACCAAGCAGGAATGATGCCAAACGGGATGCGGGCGAGCCTTGCGGCGCCTCCCGGCTGCCGTGGATGCCCGCGGGGTGCGGGCTTTCGACGCGCGGGATCCGCTGCGGGAGCGGCTGAAAGTGACGCGCCCGGGCAGATGCGTGGCCGGCCTGCGACGACTGCCTGGCTGCCCGGCGTCCGCCCCGACGCTAGAATGGTCGGGATGGATGCGACACACAGCGACGTACTGGTCCTCGGCGGCGGGGTGATCGGTTTGTCCTGTGCAGTGGCCCTTTTGCGCCGCGGCGCGTCGGTGCGGGTGCTGGAGCGCGGCGCCCCGGGTTGCGGCGCCTCGCACGGCAACTGCGGCACCTTGACGCCCAGCCACGCGATCCCCCTGACCGTCCCGGGCATGCCCTGGAAGGCGCTCCACTGGATGCTGCGCAGGGACGCCCCGCTGTACGTCAATCCCCGCCCGGACTGGGCGCGCTGGCGCTGGCTGCTCGGTTTCGCCAGGCGTTGCAACCTGGGATTCGCCGAACGCGCGGCGATCGCGCGGGCGGCGATCCTGCAACGTTCGTGGTCGTTGCTGCCGCGCATGCTGGTCGAGGAAAACATCGACTGCGAATACGCGCCCGCCGGCAACCTGATGGTGTACCGCGACTCCAGGACCCTCCTCGCGGACCGCAAGGAAATCGCCTGGCTGCACCGGCTGGGAATCGCGGCGGCGGCGTTGCGCGGCAGTGAGGTCGAGGTTATGGAACCGGCGCTGCTGCCGGGCGTGGTCGGCGGCATCCTGCACGCGGACGACGCGCAGTTGCGACCCGACAAGCTGGTCGACGGACTGGCGCGCAGGGTTCGCGAGCGCGGCGGCGCGCTCGAGATGCAAACCACGATCGACGGATTCGCGACCGCGGGTGCGCGGGTCGAGCGCGTGCACACCTCGCGTGGTGATTTTTCGGCGGACCGGGTGGTGCTGGCGCTCGGCGCATGGACGCCCGGGATTGCCGCGCGGCTCGACTTGCCGCTGCCCCTCCAGCCGGGCAAGGGCTATTCGATCACGATGTCGCGGCCGGAGCCCTGTCCGCGACACGCGCTGGTGCTGCGCGAGGCGAGCGTCTGCGTCACCGCCTGGGGCTCCGGTTTCCGGCTCGGCAGCACCATGGAATTCTCGGGGTACGACGAACGCTTGAACCGCACGCGGCTGGATGCCTTGCGCCGCGGCGCGCGCGCGTACCTGCGCACCCCGCTGGGCGCCGAACTGCACGAGGAATGGTGGGGATGGCGGCCGATGTCGGTCGACGAGATACCGCTGATCGGACCGGTCGCGCGTTGGAACAACCTGCTGCTCGCGACCGGTCACGGGATGCTTGGCGTGAGCATGAGCGCAGCCACCGCGGAACTCGTCGCCTCGATGGTTGCCGGCGAGACGCCGGTGCTCGATCCGCTTCCCTACGCGCCGGCGCGCTTCGCGGGTTTGTGACTTCGACAAAAGCCCTTCGACGCGGATCAAACCGGACAAGCCCGGATCAGGGGCACACCTTTTGTCTGTGTTGATCCGCGTCGATCCGCGTCCAATGCTCTTTCCGCCGTCCCGCGAATCTTGCACAGGATTTCCACAGACTTGTCGTATCGTGCGGTGAGACCTGCGCGCGTATGATCCCCGGCATGCCGAAGCCGCTGACCGCCGCGCACCGATGAGTGCCGTCTTCCCCGAACCCAAGTCCGCGCCGCGCGTCGACGTGTTGCGGGTGCCGCCGCATTCGATCGAGGCCGAGCAGTCGGTGCTGGGCGGGCTGATGCTGGTCGGCGAAGCCTGGGACCAGGTCGCCGACCGCGTGGTGGAGGAGGACTTCTACCGCCGCGAGCACCGCCTGATCTTCCGCGCGATCGGCGAACTCGCGATGGGAGGCAAGCCCTGCGATGCGGTGACGCTGGGCGAGTGGTTCGAACGCAACGGCGAGACCGCCACGATCGGCGGCGCGGCGTACCTGGCGGAACTCGCCAACAACACGCCCAGCGCTGCCAACATCAAGGCCTACGCCGACATCGTCCGCGACAAGTCGGTGTTGCGCAAACTGATCGACGCCGGCACCCGGATCGCCGGCGACGGGTTCAATCCGGAAGGCCGCAACACCCCGGAAATCCTCGAAGCCGCCGAACAACTCGTGTTCAAGATCGCCGAGGCCGGCGCGCGCGGACGCAAGCAGGCGGTATCGGTGCGCCAGTCGGTCAAGGAGGCGGTGGAGCTGCTGGCCAAGCGCTATGCGAACCGCGGCCAGTTGAACGGCCTGACCACCGGCTTCAAGGACCTCGACGACCTGACCTCGGGCCTGCAGGAGCAGGACCTGGTGATCGTCGCCGGACGCCCCTCGATGGGCAAGACCGCCTTCGCGCTCAACATCGCCGAAGCCGTGGCGATGCGCGCCAAGCAGCCGGTTCTGGTGTTCTCGATGGAAATGTCGGCCTCGCAACTGGCGTTCCGCCTGATCTCCTCGCTGGGCCGCATCAGCCAGAAGGAGCTGCGCTCGGGCGAACTCGCCGAGGAGGAATGGCCGCGCGTGACGCAGGCAGCCTCGCTGCTGTCGGAATCGAAGATCTTCATCGACGACACCCCGGCGCTGTCGCCCGGCGAGCTGCGTTCGCGTGCGCGCCGGATGATGCGCGAGCACGGCCTCGGCCTCGTCGTGATCGATTACCTGCAACTGATGCAGGTGCCCGGCAACAAGGAAAACCGCGCGACCGAGATTTCCGAAATCTCGCGCAACCTCAAGGCTATGGCCAAGGAACTCAACGTGCCGGTGATCGCGCTGTCGCAGTTGAACCGCGCGCTCGAACAGCGCAACGACAAGCGCCCGGTGATGAGCGACCTGCGCGAGTCGGGCGCGATCGAACAGGATGCCGACCTGATCCTGTTCATCTACCGCGACGAGGTCTACAACAAGGAATCCAACCACAAGGGCATCGCCGAGATCATCATCGGCAAGCAGCGCAACGGCCCCATCGACACCGTGAAGCTGACCTTCCTCGGCCAGTACACCAAGTTCGAGAACTACGCGCCGGAGGCGTACGTCGGGAGCCTGGAGTGAAGGCGAAAACCGGGGTCAGAGTGCAATTTCGTCGGAGGGCTTGGTGCACTGGCAGTTCCTGCCCGAAATTGCACTCTGACCCCGGTTTTCCGGACCCCGGTTTTCCGTGACCCGCTCCGCCACCGCCACGATCCATCTGGATGCCCTGCGCGCCAACCTCACGCGGGTGCGCTCGCTTGCCGGGGACGCGAAAGTCATGGCGGTCGTGAAGGCCGACGCCTACGGCCACGGCCTGGAGCGTTGTGCACGGGCATTGGCGGGCGCGGATGCGTTCGGCGTCGCGTCGATCGCGGATGGGCTGCGCCTGCGCGCGGCGGGGCACCGCCAGCGGATCGTGGTGCTGTCGGGACCCGACGCTGCCAGCGACCTGGCCGAAATGCGCCGGCTGCGGCTCGAAGCCGTGATCCACCACGAATCGCAGCTGGCGATGCTGGAAGCCGAGCACGGCGGCGAACCGCTCAAGGTGTGGCTGAAGCTCGACACCGGGATGCATCGGCTCGGGTTTTCGCCAGAGCGCGCGCCCGAACTGTACGCACGGCTGCGTGCGCTTCCGGCGGTCGATCGCGGCATCGTGTTGATGACGCATTTCGCGTCTTCGGACGAGTTCGACAACGAGCTCACCGCGCGCCAGACGCAGAGGTTTTTCGACGCCACCGGGGATTTGCCCTGCGAGCGCACACTCTCCAATTCCGCAGGCCTGCTCGGCTGGCCCGACGCTCGCGCCGACTGGGTGCGCGCAGGCGGCCTGCTGTACGGCCTGTCCGTGGTGGAAGGCCAGACCGGGGCCGATTTCGGTTTCGCGTCTGCGATGACGCTCGCGACGCGCCTCGTCGCCGTCCATCGAATCGCGCGCGGCGAGCGCGTCGGCTACGGCGCGACCTGGGAGTGTCCCGAGGACATGCCGGTCGGCGTCGCCGCGATCGGCTACGGCGACGGCTATCCGCGCAGCGCACGTTCCGGGACACCGGTGCTTGTCGGTGATGCGGCCGCCGCCGTGATCGGCCGCGTGTCCATGGACCTGCTGGCGCTGGATTTGCGCAACGCCCCCACTGCGCGGGTGGGTGACGCCGTGACCCTGTGGGGACCGGAATTGCCGGTCGAAACCATCGCGCAGCACGCCGGCACCATCGCCTACGAACTCACCTGTGGCGTGACGCGGCGCGTATTGTTTGCCGAGGATGGCACCTGATGGCCAAGGCGAAGACCGCCTACGTTTGTTCGGATTGCGGAGCCGAATATCCGAAGTGGCAGGGCCAGTGCGAGGCCTGCGGCGCGTGGAACACGCTGTCGGCGTTCGTGGTGCAGCCGGCGGCCAAGGTTGATGCGAATGCCGGACGCAGGGCCGGCTACGCCGGTGCGGATGCATCGCGGGTCAAGCCGCTGGGGGATGTGGCGGGCGAGGTCGAAAAGCGCCATCTGATCCGGATCGGCGAGCTGGACCGGGTACTTGGCGGCGGCCTGGTCGAAGGCTCGGTGGTGCTGGTGGGCGGCGATCCCGGCATCGGCAAGTCCACGTTGTTGTTGCAGACGCTGGCGGCGCTGGGCGAGCGGCTCGCCGGGTTGTACGTCAGTGGTGAGGAATCGCTGGCGCAGCTCGCCGCGCGGGGACACCGGCTGGGCCTGGAACTCGCGCCGTTGCGTGCGCTCGCGGAAACCTGCATCGAACGGATCCTCGAACACGCGCAGAATGAAAAACCGCGCGTGCTGGTTATCGATTCGATCCAGACCATCTGGACCGAAACCCTGCCCGCGGCGCCGGGTTCGGTGTCGCAGGTGCGGGAATCGGCGGCGCGCCTCGTGCGTTTCGCCAAGGAAACCGGAACCAGCGTGTTCCTGGTCGGACACGTCACCAAGGAGGGGGGCATCGCCGGTCCCCGTGTACTCGAACACATGGTCGACGCGGTGCTGTATTTCGAGGGCGAATCGGGTTCGCGGTTCCGGGTGTTGCGCGCCTTCAAGAACCGCTTCGGCGCGGTCAACGAACTTGGCGTGTTCGCGATGGGCGACAAGGGCCTTCGCGAGGTACCGAATCCGTCGTCGATTTTCCTCACCGGCCATCAGGGTGCGACGCCCGGGAGCGCGGTGATGGTGACC
>DASSNH010000107.1:0-6361 GCA_035701405.1 Rhodanobacteraceae bacterium | reverse complement strand
CGGTAACCCTTGCCGGGATTCGCCACCACGTCCGGCGCGAGGTGCGATCCGCGCGCCGCGGCATCGTACCGCGAGTAATAGAGTTCGTCCGGCAACCCGCGCGCACCGGCGTCGAGCAAAACCTGCCCCTGCGCCGGCATCACCAGCACGTCCAGCATGTCGCTGGCGCCCGTGCCGGAAAGGTGCGTGTGCGAAAAGCCCATGATCGAACCATCGCCCTGGTGGTAACCGGAGCAGGCATCCCAGCCGAAATCGTTGGTGTCGGGCGAAAGCTGCACCATGCCCCACGGCACCGTCGCCCCGGGAAACGTGTGCCCATGTCCGCCGGTGCCGACGAACGCGTCGACGAATTGCGACTTGTTGGCACCGGCCGGCGGCGGTCCCGCCTCGGTGGGACCCGCCTGCTGCCCCTTCGCGAGTGCTGCGCGTGGATCGATGCGCTCCAGCAATGCGAGCGCCATCGCGCCCTGCAGGAACCGTCTGCGTGTCACCATGTCGTGCTCCTTCGAAATCGATAATCAACCCCTCTCCCTTCGGGAGAGGGTGCCCGAAGGGCGGGTGAGGGTTCGGCGAAGTTGCAGCACTCTTTCACATCGTACCCTTCCCCCAGCGCTGGGCGCTCAGCAGGCGGCACCCTCTCCCGAAGGGAGAGGGACATTTCACACACGTTTCAGCAATTCCGGTTTATGCGTGGCCAGTGCCACGATCAGTTCTCCGAACAGGCTGTTGGCCCAGGCGAACCACGCGCGCGTGTAGTGCGACGGATCGTCCTGATCGAACGCCTCGTGCATGAAGCCGGTGCCGGCATCGGTGGTCTTCAGCCAATACAGGCACTGGAGGATTTCGCGGGAATCGTCGCTGGTCAACGCGCGGATCATGATCGACATCGGCCAGATCATCCGCAAGCCCTCGTGCGGGCCGCCAATCCCCTGGACCGCCTTGCCGCCGAAGAAATACGGATTGCGGTCGCTCCACGCCAGCGCGCGGGTGCGCCGATACGCCGGATTGTCGCGGGTGCAGCAGCCGAGGTACGGGAGCGAGAGCAGGCTCGGCACGTTGGCATCGTCCATGAACAATTGGTTGCCGTAGCCGTCCACCTCGTACGCCCAAAACGCGCTCCCGGATGGCTCTTGCATCGGCGCGTATTGCCGCAAGGCCGCTTCCACTTCATCCGCCAACGCCTCGCAGTCGCGCGCGAACGACCCATCGGCGAACAGCTGGCGCATCATCGCCGCCAGTTGCCGCAGTGACACCACTGCAAACCAGTTGCCCGGCACGAACAATGGATATCGGCAGGCATCGTCGGACGGCCGGAACATCGAAAAGATCAGGCCGACCGGCTTTGCCGGGAATCCGTAGCCGCCGAGCGCGAGGGTGTCGGTGGGTGACGCCGTTTCGCGCTGGAAACGGTACGGGCCGGGGCCGTGCTTGCGCTGCTGCGTGCGGAAGGTCGCGACGACGGAGCGCATCGACTCGCGCCAGTCGTCGTCGAAGGGCGTGCGATCGCCGGTCGCACGCCAATAGCCGTGCGCGAGCCGGATGGTCCAGCACGGCGAATCGATTTCCCATTTGCGCTCGGCGACGCCCGGCTTCATGTCGGTCTGGTCGTGCTGCGCCCAGGGCAGGTTCGTCCCGGCGCGTGGATCGGCCATGAAGGCGTTGGCGTAGGGATCGATCGCGATGCAGCGCGCGTGACGATGGATCAAACCGCGATACAACCTCCGCAGCGCGGGATCGTGCGGCGCCAGCGGCAAGTACGGCCAGACCTGCGCGGAGGAGTCGCGCAGCCACATCGCGTCGATGTCGCCGGTGACGATGAAGGTGTCGGGCTTGCCGTCCAGCGTTCCGGTTTGCACCGTGGTATCGAGCGTGTTCGGGTAGCAGTTCTCGAACAGCCACGCGAGCTTCGGATCGCCGATCAGCCCCTTGACGCGTGCAAGCTCCCGTTCCACGGCTGGACTCGTGAACTTGCGGTGCGCGGGCGGTGGGCGCCTGCTGGCGAATCGCGGTGACGACGGCGTCGCCGCCCGACCGGAGAACACGGGCAGGCCGAGTGTCCCGGCCGCCGCCGCCGCTCCGATCCATTTCAGGAAACCGCGACGATCGGGCATGCACTCGCTTCCCTGTTCGGCGTGGCAAGAGGTCGCCCACGGCGCGCCACCTGGCCTGCCGCCAATGAACACACTGTAGCGGCCCCCCCGGCCGATTCGGCTGCGAACCGTGGCCGCTCCATCGCGAAGGCGACCGTAATAAAGCGGATGCAGGCGAGGTTCGGCCTGTATCGATGCACTGCGGGCGCTGGCATCATCGGCAAATCCGCCCTGCAGGAATCCATTCCGATGAATCCGAACCCCGTCACCGACCGCCTGCCGGGCGCGCCCGAACGCGTGAGCAGCACCCGCGTCGCCCTGTCGGTGATGACCACGATCTTCTTCATGTGGGGCTTCATCACCGCGCTCAACGACGTGCTGATCCCCCACCTCAAGTCGGTGTTCACGCTCAACTACGCCGAAGTGATGCTCGTCCAGTCCACTTTCTTCGGCGCGTACTTCATCATGTCGCTGCCCTCGGGCAAGGTGCTGGCGCGCTGGGGTTACCGCGTCAGCATCATCGGCGGGCTGATCGTCACCGGCATCGGCGCGCTGCTCTTCATTCCGGGAGCACAACTGCAGTCGTATCCGCTGTTCCTGTTCGCGTTCTTCGTGCTCGCCAGCGGCATCACCCTGCTGCAGGTCGCCGCAAACCCTTACGTCAGCCTGCTGGGGCCGGAGCACACCGCCTCGAGCCGCCTGAACCTCGCGCAGGCACTGAACTCGCTGGGCACCACCATCGCCCCGAAGCTGGGCGGCCTTTTGATCCTCTCCAGCGCGGTGCTTGGCGCAGCGGAACTCGCGAAACTTTCGCCAGCCGCGCAGACCGCCTACAAGTTGCAGCAGGCGCACAGCGTGCAGGGCCCCTACATCGGCATCGCAATCGTGCTGTTCCTGCTGGCGATCGTGGTGTGGCTGTTCCGGATGCCGCAACTCGAAGACACGGCCGAGGCCGACGATTCCAGGCACCGTTTCGCCGATGCGCTGAAGCTGCCGCGGGTATGGCTGGGGATGCTCGCGATCTTCGTGTACGTGGGCGCGGAAGTCTCGATCGGCAGTTTCATGGTCAACTACCTTTCGTTGCCCGAGATCGGGAACATGAGCGAAGCGGCCGCGACCGGCTACGTCTCGCTGTATTGGGGCGGCGCCATGGTCGGGCGGTTCATCGGCTCGGCCCTGCTGACACGCATCGGCGCGCGCAAATTGCTGGCCTTCAACGCCACGATCGCATCGCTACTGGTGATCACCACCATGCTGACGCTGGGACATGTCGCATTGTGGAGCGTCGTCGCGATCGGCCTGTTCAACTCGATCATGTTCCCCAACATCTTCACCCTCGGCATCGAGAAGTTCGGGCCGCTCACCGGCAAGGTATCCAGCCTGCTGGTGATGGCGATCGTGGGCGGGGCGATCATCCCGCTCGCGCAGGGGGCGCTGGCCGATCACATCGGCGTGCACCACGCCTACGTGCTGCCGCTGGTTTGCTACCTCTACATCATCTACTACGGGCTCCGGGGCTCGCGGGTCGCATGAACAACGTCTGCTGCTTCGGCGAGGCGCTGATCGACTTCCACGGCACGCCGTCCGGCGCGGCTCCGGTGTTCACCGCCCACCCGGGCGGGGCGCCGGCCAACGTCGCAGTGGCCGTGGCGCGCCTTGGCGGTCCCGCAGCGTTCGTGGGCATGTTGGGCAGCGACATATTCGGCGACCTGCTGCTGCGCGAGCTCGTGGCAGCCGGCGCGGACGTCGCCCACGCGCGTCGCACGGACGCCGCCAACACCGCACTGGCGTTCGTGTCGCACGCCCCCAATGGCGAACGCGATTTCAGTTTCTACCGCCCGCCCGCGGCGGACCTGCTGTTCCGGAACGAAGATTTCGATCCAGCGATTTTCGCCGCGGGCACGATCTTCCATGGCGGTTCGTGCAGCATGACCGAGCCCGACTCCGCAGCGACGACCCTGCAAGGGATGACACGTGCCCGCGAGGCCGGCGCGCTGGCCAGCTACGACATGAACCTGCGCCCGCCGCTGTGGCCGCGCGGGGAAGATCCTGCGCCCACGATCTGGCGCGCACTGCTGCTCGCCGATTTCGTCAAGTTGAGTGCCGAGGAACTCGCGTTCCTCGCCACATCCTGTGGCGGCGAGGACGCCGTGCTCGCGCGGCTGTGGGCCGCCTGCGCCAGACTGGTCGTCATTACCGATGGCGAGCGCACCACGCGCTGGCTCACCCCGCACGCGAGCGGCGAGCAAGGCACGTTCCGGGTGCATGCCATTGATACCACCGGCGCTGGCGATGCTTTCGTGGGCGGGTGCCTGTACCAGCTCGCGAAGGCAGGCGTCGATGCCGCGGCGCTGTCGGCGTTTGCCGCGGACGCCGCCCGACTCGAATCCATGCTGCGGTTCGCCTCGGCCTGCGGCGCGCTAGCCGTCACCCGCGCCGGATCGTTCGTGGCCATGCCCGCGCTCGCCGAAGTCGAGGCCTTCCTGGAGCAACAGCATGAGTGACTTTCCCGATTTCTGGTCGCCGGATTTCCTGCGCGCGCACATCCGCGAGACGATGGCCTTCTACCACCCGCACTGTCTCGACCCGGCCGGCGGCTGCTTCCACTACTACTCGGACGACGGCGCGATCTACGACCGCTCGCACCGCCACCTGGTCTCGAGCGCGCGCTTCGTGTTCGACTACGCGATGTACGCGCGCCGGTTCGGTGGCGCCGAATACCTCGACGCGACCCGCCACTGCGTCGCCTTCATCCGCGACGCACACCGGAATCCCGCGACCGGCGGGTACGTGTGGACCTTGCGCGACGGCCATCCGGAAGACACCACCAACCATTGCTACGGCGCCGCTTTCGTGCTGGTCGCCTATTCACAGGCGCGCATGGCTGGCCTCATCGAAGCGGCCGCGTGGATGGAAGAGCACTGGAACCTTCTGGAGCAGCGCTACTGGGATGCCGACGCCGGCCTGTACCGCGACGAAGCCGACGCGGACTGGAACTTCTCCGACTACCGCGGCCAGAACGCCAACATGCACATGTGCGAGGCGATGCTGACCGCATTCGAGGCCAGCGGCGAAGCGCGTTGGCTCGATCGTGCGTACACGCTCGCCGACAACATGACCCGGCGCCAGGCTGCCAAGGCCGGTGGCCTGGTGTGGGAACACTACGACCGGGCGTGGGAAATCGACTGGGAGTACCACAAGGACAACCCGAAGGACCTGTTCCGCCCCTGGGGCTTCCAGCCCGGCCACCAAACCGAATGGGCCAAGCTCCTGCTGATCATGGGCCGCCATCGCGATGCCGACTGGCTGCTCCCGACCGCAAGGCACCTGTTCGACACCGCGGTGGCGCGCGCATGGGATCCGGAGTACGGCGGGTTGTGTTACGGGTTCGCACCGGACGGGTCGATCTGCGACGACGACAAGTACCACTGGGTGCAGGCCGAATCGCTGGCCTGCGCGGCGCTGCTGGCAATGCGCACCGGCGAAGAAAAATACCGGGACTGGTACCGGCGCCTGTGGGAATACGCGTGGACCCACTTCGTCGATCACGTTCACGGCGGCTGGTACCGCATCCTCACCCGCGACGGCCGCAAGTACAGCGACGAAAAAAGCCCCGCCGGCAAGACCGATTACCACAATATGGGGGCGTGTTACGAAGTGCTCGGCGTGGCAGCACGAGCCTGATCCCTCGTGCAGCGGAACGAAATGCCACCACGCGCTGAAGAGCCATCCCCCTCTCGCGCTATGCGCGCGTTCGCTACGCTCCGCCCTTCGCAAGCGAAGGGGGAGGCCACGCGTGATGTTTCACCCCCTTCGGAACGAAGGGGGTCGATGCGTAGCGACGCGCGAAGCGCGGATGCGAAGCATCGGGGGGATGCCCGCACGAAGCGAACCCCGCGAGTGAAAAGTCGGGCTGGCATCGAATGACGTCACCGGGAAGTACTTGTCATGACCAAACAGACTGCAAGCATCTTCGTTCGCTTCGCCACATCCGTGTTGGCGGGAACACTCTGCGCCGGCGCCATGGCCGCCACGCCGTCCGCGCCCGCGGCGCTCGTAAACCCGCTGATCGGCAGCCGCAACGGCGGCAATACCTTTCCGGGCGCAACGCTGCCGTTCGGGATGCTGCAGTGGAGCCCGGAGAACACCAGGGGCAAGCACGGCCGCACCGCCGCACCGGGCGGCTACCAGTACGACGCGACCCGCATCCGCGGCTTCAGCCTGACGCATCTCTCCGGCCCCGGCTGCGCGGGGGCGAGCGGGGACATCCC
>DASSNH010000106.1:0-2474 GCA_035701405.1 Rhodanobacteraceae bacterium | reverse complement strand
CGCGCCGACCAGCAACGCGTAATCCACGTCCTTGAACGCGACGTTCGCGTCGTCCGTCGCCACGATGCCCTGCAGCAGCGGGAATGCGCAGTCATCCAGTTCCATCACCACGCCCTGCAGCGCGGGCAGCGCGGGCGTGATTTCCAGCAGGTGCAGGATGACCGGCTGGTCCTTGCCCAGCATGTCGCCGGCGGCGATGCGGAACAGCAGCGCGTAGCCGATCTGGCCGGCGGCGCCGGTGACGGCGATGCGAACGGGTGCTTTCATTCGTTGACCTCGAACAGTTGTTGGATCCGTGATTGCGCGCGTACGCGCTTTTGCAGGGCGGGCTGGCCGCACGGCGGCGCACCCCGCCGAATCGCCGGCGGCGGATTACGCCCCTGCGGCGCCGACCCGTGCCACGGGGGCGACTTCGACCAGTTCCGCGAAGAATTCCTTGATGCGTTGAAGGCCCGATTCCAGCTGCGCGCGCGGACAGGTGTAGGAGATGCGCAACGCACGCGGTTCCCCGAAGGCGGAGCCCGGAACCGTGGCGACGCCCTTGGCGTCCAGCAATGCGGCGCAGAAATCCACGTCGTTGTCGATCAACGTGCCGTTGTGCGACTTGCCGAACGCAACCGAGATGTCCGGGAACGCATAGAACGCACCCTGCGGGCGCGGGCATTTCACGCCCGGGATCGAGAGCAGCGCCCCCAGCACCTCGTCGCGGCGGCGGGCGAATTCCGCGCATTTTTCCTTGGTGATGTCCTGCGGGCCGGTCAGCGCGGCGACCGCGGCGGCGGTGACGATTTCCGGGATGTTGGTGATGTGGTTGGAATTGAGTACCACCACCGCGTTCGCCAGCGGTTCGGGCGCGGCGACGAAGCCCACGCGCCAGCCGGGCATGCCGTAGGTCTTGGAAAGCGAATCCACGATCGCGGTCCGCTCGCGCAGTTCGGGGCGGAACTGCACCACGTTGTGGTAACCGACTCCGTCGAACACCATGCGGTTGTAGATGTCGTCGGCGATGATCCAGGTGTCCGGGTGCTTCGCCATCACGTCGGCCAGCGCGGCGATTTCCTCGCGCGTGTAGACCATGCCGGTCGGATTGGACGGATTGTTGAACAGGAATACCTTGGGCTTGTCCGCCAGCGCGCGGTCCAGTTGCGCAGGCGTGAGCTTGTAGTTCTGCTCCGGGGGACAGGGCAGCAGATTGATGCGCGCCCCCAGGATCTCCGCGATGTCCACGTACGAAGTCCAGTACGGCGTCGGGAAGACGATCTCGTCGCCCTCGTCCAGCAGTGCCTCGCACAGGTTGTAGAGCACCTGCTTGGCGCCGATGCCGACCGCGATGTTGGAACGCTTGTAGCCGTCCAGGCCGGTCGCCTTCATGTGCGCCAGGAACGCGTCGAGCAGGTCTTCGCGGCCGCGGTTGGAACCGTAGGCGCCGGTATCGTGCTTCAGCGCCTCGCGCACGGCGTCGTACACGTGCTCGCCGGGCAGGAAATTCGGCACGCCGATCGAGAAGTTCACGATGTCGCGCCCGGCGGCTCTCAACTGCTTGGCCTTGTCGGCGATCACCATGATCGCGCTGGGCTTGGCGCGGCTCATGCGGGAGGCGAGTGTCAGCATGACATTCCTCGTTTCTGACGGATTGCGGAGCGGGTGCTCGGCATGGCGGGCTTGCATCAGCCAATCGCGGACGGATTGACAACGTACAATTCTATCATGCGGCGCCCGCGCGGATCGCGCGCGCGACCTTGCCCCGTTTTCCGACGCGCGTCAGCGGCGCGCGTCCAGCACCTTGTTCCATTCGGCAACGCGCGAAGCCTGCGCGTCGAGCAGCGACGAGGCATCGCCTTCGATCGTGACCTTCTCGATCGTGTCGCCGCCGCGGATCGCATCCACCACTTTCTGGTCGTCCGCTGAAACCACTCCGCCGAACACCGTGTGCTTGCCATCCAGCCACGGCGTCGCCACGTGGGTGATGAAGAACTGGCTGCCGTTGGTGCCGGGCCCGGCATTGGCCATCGAGAGCACGCCCGGCTTGTCGTGTTTCAGGTCCGCACGCGTTTCATCCTCGAACCGGTAACCCGGGCCGCCGCGACCCGAGCCTTCGGGGCAGCCGCCCTGGACCATGAAATCCGGGATCACGCGATGGAAGCTCAGCCCATCGTAGAATCCGCGCTGGACGAGGTTCACGAAGCTGGCGACCGTGACCGGCGCCTTGTCCTCGAACAGCCGCAGATGAATGGGACCGCGCGAGGTCTGCATGGTGGCATTCAGGGTCATGGCCGCTCCTTGGGTTGGGGAAACTCCGAAGCGCCAGCTGCCCAGCGCAGCAGCTTCTTCAGCATTTCCGTGGGGAAGCCGGCTAGCTTAACAAGCCTGTTCAGCATCGCAAGCGCCGGAGCGCGCGCCCGGTTATAATGTGTCCAGTCGCGGCGGCCTGATCGGCCCGCCGATCATCTTTCCTCTTGAAGGTACGGCCGCTT
>DASSNH010000105.1:0-5603 GCA_035701405.1 Rhodanobacteraceae bacterium | reverse complement strand
TTCAACGCGTCCGCAAATTCGAGCTCCGCCGGCGCGTCGTACACCGGATTGACCTCCAGTGCCAGCAAGGTGTCGACCCTGCCCGCACGCATTGCCGACACGAGACCGGCGAGGCCGTCGTCTTCCCCGGGAAGCGTTTCGACCGGCGCGCTGTAGTCGATGGTCCTTCCCACGTTGCCGAGCGCCGCGTTCATCGCGTGACCCAGCGCGTGCAGCCACGGTGGTTGCGCAGCGCCCACGAGGATCAGCGCCGCGCCGTGGGCGGCTTGCAGGTCCGCGGCGATTGCATCGAGCCAGCGCGTCTGTTCTCCTGCTGCGGGCGCGGCACCGGGGGGCATCGTGACACCGATCTTTCCGGCGAGTTGCCGCGCGAATTCGCCGACCTCCCGAAATCCCAGCGGCAGCCGATGGTCGGCCATCAACCCGGTCAGGGAAGGCGTCGGCTCGACCGCGTACAGGCGCGACATCGCGCCGTCGTTCTGTTCGGGCGAGCGGGTGATGGCGTAGTCGTGCCCGTAGCGCGTACCGGCCGCGGGATCCGACAGAGGGTCGGCATCCAGCGCCACCACCACCCGCGCCCGGTCCATGTGCAGCCGCGTCGACAAGGGTTGTCCGAACGCGAGCCGTGTGCCGTCGTACGCGTTGCGCCCGCCCGGCCGATGCACGTGCCAGCGCGACTTCGGAAACCGCTGTCCGAGCGCATCGAGTTGCGCGGTCAGCGTCGGCGACGTGACCGGTCCGGTCAGGACGTGCAATCCATCTCCGCCGTTGTCCTCGAAGCGCGCGGACATCGCGAGTGCCTTCGCGATGAAATCGTCCCACGTGGAAGTGATCCCGCGATGCCGGATCGATTGCGAACGATCCGGATCCCACAGTTGCAGGATCGCCGCCTGCGCGAAGATGTCGGTGCCGCCGAGGCTGGCGGGATGCTGCGGATTGCCCTCGGCCTTGGTCGGTCGCCCCTGGTGATCCGCGACCAGCACCCCCTGCGCATGGCCTTCGCGCGTCAGCACGGTCGCGAAATACCGCGGCAGCCCATCGACCTGGCCCACCGGCTTGTGGACGTACGGCACGATCTCGGTTTGCGGCGGGTGGCTGCAGGCCGCGAGCCCCGCGAGCGCCAGCGAGGCACCCAGGAGCTTCAGGAAACCGCGCCGGTCCATCAGCAGCGCCTCGCCGAGCCTGGGATTCTGCTGGCGCAACCAGCGATGGAAACCCTCGCTGTCGGCGAGCTCCTCCAGGCTGCGCCAGTACACCGGTCCGCGCTTCGCGGCGAGCTGCTCGCGCGCCGCGTCCGGATCGAACGCGGCCTGCGGCCGGGATGGCGTCGGCTTCACCGGTGACATAGCGAACAGTCCGTCATGCGCCTCGTATCGATGTGGTACTTCCGCACCAGCTCCGCGCCAAGGGCGAGCTGGTCCTGCGCATGCCAGTGCAGGTTGAACACCTCGTCGCGCGGGCGAACGTATCGCGCGGGATCGCGGTGGCAGCGCAGGCACCATTGCATCGTCAGGCTCCTCACCCGTGCCGTCAGCGGCATCTGGTCGACCTCGCCGTGGCAACTCGCGCAACCGACTCCCTTGGCGATGTGGATGCCGTGGTCGAAGTAGACGAAGTCGGGCAGCTTGTAGAGGCGTTTCCAGTGCAACGGCACGCCGCTGCGATATGCGGCCAGCAGCGGCTTCAGCACGGGCTGGTGCGTGTACAACTGCGAGTGGCAGGTCATGCAGGTCGAGAGCGGCGGAATGCCCGCGAACGCGGACTGCTCGACAGACTGGTGGCAATAGCGGCAATCGATGCCGTCGTCGCCGACATGGTGTTTGTGGCTGAAGGGGACCGGCTGCTCCACCGGGTCATTGAGCCCTGCGGGATACGCCATCTGCGCGCGCCACAGGTAAACCCAGGCTAGTCCGATGCCGACCGCGACGGCGATGCCGAGCAGGAAATAAAAGCCGAAATGTCTCGGAAACAACTGCGCCATCGATCATCCCTTGATCGAGCGTCCCTCGTGCCACGCAAGGCAAGCTAACGCACCGGATCGTCATGCCGCAAGCGGAAATCCGCCGATTTCACGCGGTGCAGACGTTTGCGCAAAGCGTTCGCGCGTCTTTCACGCGAAGGCGCGCACGATGCCCCGTTTACCCAATGAGGAATGCGCGACCGCGGTGCCGGGAAAGCCTCGATGCGCTGCGCCGACTTCGCCCACTCTTCATTTCGCCGCCTTCTTCTTGCCTTTCGAGCTGCCGCCGCGCTTCTTGGCTGCCGCCTTCTTCGTCGTCGTGGACTTGGTCTTGGCGGGGGTCCGCTTGTTCGAGTCGATGCTCTTCTTCAGCAGCGACATGAAGTCGACGACGTTGGTCGCGGTGTCGGCTGCGGGCGCCTCCTCTTCCTCGACCTTCACCTTGCCGCCCTTCGACCGCACCCGCGCCTCGATGACCTTCTGCAAGCGTGACCGGAACTCGTCGCGGTATTCCTTCGGGTCCCATTTCGACACCATCGATTCGACCAGCGACTTCGCCATGTCGAGTTCCTTGTCGTTGATGCGGTAGGAACCGGGATCCGCCTGCGGAAAGTCGTATTCGTCGGCCGGCACGAGCTCCTGCGGAAACCGCACCAGGATCAACACCAGTGCGTCGCCCCGCGGCAACACCAGCGACAGGTATTCGCGGGTGCGGATCACCACCCGCGCCAGGCCCGCGAGCCCGGAGCGGTTCAGGGTTTCCCTGAGTAGCACATAGCCCTTCTCGGCCTTCTTCGCCGGCACGAGATAATAGGGCTTTTCGTAGTATTCGGGGCCGATCTCCGTCGGATCGATGAAGGCTTCGATGTCGACCGACTCGGCCGAATCGGGCGCCGCCTTCTTGAAGTCCTCCTTTTCCATCACGACGTAATTGCCCTTGTCGTACTCGAAGGCCTTGACGACGTCCTTCCAGGGCACCTCTTCGCCGGTTTCCGCATTCACGCGCTCGTATCGGACCGGCGACTGGTCGCGGTTGTCGAGCATCCGGAAATGGAGATCCACCCGCCGCTCGGCTGTCATCAGCCGGATCGGGATGTTGAGAAGCCCGAAGGAAATCGTTCCTGTCCAGATGGGGCGTGGCATGTTCGTATCCCCCGAGGGGCGCCTGTTTCCGGCCGGACGAGCAGTTTGCGCCGCGCCGGGTGAAGCCCGTGTCAGTGCGCGGCGCGTGGCACATCCGGACCCTTGCCATACACTCCGCATTCATCCATTTGCGCCTAGGCTGGGCTGGAGGGCATGGAATGCTGACGTCATGGACGCCATCAAGTTGCTGAAGGCTGGCCACTACCAGATCAGGGACTTGCTAGAAGATCTCTGCGACGCCGACATGGAGGCCAGGCAGGTGCGTTCGGACCTCCTCGCGCAGGCCGTCGAAGCGTTGGATGTCCATTCGCGCATCGAGAATGAAATTCTCTACCCGGCATTCGCCGGGGTTGCCGAGCGCGAGGGGGACGTCAGACTCGTGCAGGACGCCGCCGAGGAGAACCACGTCATCGCAGACCTCCTGTTGCCGGACCTCCTCGAGACGGACATTTCATCCGAGTTTTTCGGCGGTCGTGCCAAGGTCTTGTGCCAACTGGTCGACCACCACATTCGGCAGGAGGAAGCCGATCTGTTCCCGCGCATCAAGAAGTTGATGCCCGGCCCGGAGCGCAACGCGCTCGGCGAACGGCTCCTGCAACGCAAACAGGAACTCCGGGATGGGGTTCCGTCCCGGGCGTGAGCCGCGACCCGCGACCATGACGCAGGGCACACCCACTCCCACAACGCACGCAAGGAGACGCAGTCATGCCACGTGGAGACAAGTCCAGCTATACCGACAAGCAGAAGCGGAAGGCCGAGCACATCGAGGAGGGCTACGAGGACCGTGGCGTCTCGGAAAGGGAAGCGGAACGGCGCGCCTGGGCTACCGTGAACAAGCAATCCGGCGGTGGCAAGAAGTCGGGTAGCGGACGCACGGGCTCCAGTGGCGCGAAGAAGTCCTCGAAGTCGAACTCATCTTCGTCCGGCAAGTCCGCGTCGAAAAAGTCCTCGTCGAAAAGGTCCTCGTCGAAGAAATCGCCATCGAAGAGGTCTTCCGCAAGGAAATCTGCAGCACGGAAGTCTTCCGCGAAGAAATCGTCGGCAAGGAAGTCCTCGGGCACCTCGAAGAAATCCTCGACGCGGAAATCGGCATCCAGGTCATCTGCGAAGAAATCCTCGACGCGCAAGTCCTCCTCGGGCAGGTCGAAATCCCGCGGCTCGCGCAAGTCCGCAAAGTCGTCCAGCTCGCGCAAGTCCGGTTCGTCCCGGCGATGATCCAGCCATGGACCCGCGGTGGCGAACCCGCCCCGCGGATCCGCATACCGTAGGAACCCACCGGCGTCCGCCTGCCGGACACGACATGGAGCAACGACGATGACCAAGCTCGACAAGCCCATCCGGCGCGAAATCGAGGTCGACGGCAAGGCCTACACGCTGACGATCGATCCACTCGGCATGAAGCTGGTGGAAAAAGGACACAGGAACGGAGTCGCGCTCACCTGGAAGAACATGTTGAGCGGCGACGCGGCACTCGCGGCGGCACTCCAGGCGTCGGTCTGATGTTGCCCGGCCAGCGATGAGCCGGGAGGACTATCGGCGCAAGCGCGACCTCGCGAAGTCCGGCGAACCGGACTTCGACAGCCCGTCCGCCGCCGAGGCGCGCGCGATCTTCGTGGTGCAGTTGCACCATGCGTCCCGGCGGCACTTCGACTTCCGCCTGCAGGTGGGCGATGCGTTGAAGAGCTGGGCCGTTCCCAAGGGCCCGAGTTTCGATCCCGGGGTCAAGCGCCTCGCGGTGGAAGTGGAGGACCATCCGGTCGCCTATGCCGGGTTCGAGGGCGACATCGAGGAAGGCTATGGCAAGGGCCACGTGGATCTTTTCGACCGCGGCGTCTGGTCGAGTGACGGCGATCCGGAGCAACAGCTCGAAAAGGGCCACCTGCACTTCGAACTGTTCGGCGAAAGACTCAAGGGTTCCTGGCACCTGGTGCGGAGCCACCGCAAGGAGCGCCAGCCCGCCTGGTTCCTGATCAAGGGCAAGGACCGCTACGCCGGCAAGCGCGAAGCCGACGACCTGCTGGACGAGAAGATGGTCGAGAGCACTCGCCGCGCCGCGCGAACCACCGGAGAGCGTGCACTGGCGCGCAAGGTTGCAAGGAAGAGCGCCGCGCGCAGGCGGACCCGCGGCGCCCCTGCGGGCAAACCCGCGCCTTCGCTGAAACCGGCGGGGCTCAACCACGCGCGCAAGGCGGCCGCGGACCCGGGCTTCTTCAAGCCGGAACTCGCCCGGCTGCGCGACAAGGCGCCCGAAGGCGACAAGTGGCTGCACGAGGTGAAGTGGGACGGATACCGGATCCTCACCGCCATCGCCGACGGCGAGGTCAACCTGTGGTCGCGCAACGCGCTCCCCTGGAACGAGCGGGCGCCGGAAATCGTGGACGCGATCGGCGACCTCGGATTGAAGTCGGCCCGGCTGGACGGCGAACTGATCGCGCTGGACAACGGCTTGAGTGACTTCAACCTGTTGCAGAAGACGCTGTCCGGCGAGGCCAGCGCGCCG
>DASSNH010000104.1:0-3340 GCA_035701405.1 Rhodanobacteraceae bacterium | reverse complement strand
GTGCTGAACGAACTGGGCGTGGACGATCCGTTGCTGGATGTGGCCTTGAAGCTGGAAGAGGCGGCGTTGAAGGACGACTACTTCGTCGAGCGCAAGCTGTACCCGAACGTCGATTTCTACTCGGGCATCATCTACAAGGCGTTGCGGATTCCGACCGAGATGTTCACGGTGATGTTCGCGATCGCGCGGACCGCCGGCTGGATCGCGCACTGGATCGAACAGCACGAAATGCCCGGCGGCCGCATCGGCCGGCCGCGGCAGGTGTACGTCGGTGCCACGCCACGCGATTACGTGGCGCCGGACAAGCGCTGACGCGGGAAGCCGCTCGCTCCGCGAGCTGCAAAGTCGCGCCTTCGGCGCTGCAAAGGGTGAAGAGGAACTGCGAATCCGCTTTTGCTCTTTGCCCTTCGCAGGCGTCACAGCCGCCAACTTTAGCCTTTACCGCTCTACAGCCAGCGCGTAGGGCGGGAGGAGCGCAGCGCATCCCGCCATTCGCCTATCCCAGCCGCGGGATACGCCGCTGCGCGGCTGCTCCCGTCCTACGCCATCGTCTCCATCAGCAAGGCTTCGACCTGGGCCAGTGACGCACGTTGCTGCGGACGTTCGCTGACGGGATCGAGCGGCGCTTGCCGCAACGCGTCGCGCGGAAACACGGTCACGTCCATAGGCACGTCGTCGGCGCTGAACAGCAGCACGGGGAATTCTGCATTGCGCACGCGGTCGATCCGCAGCGTGCGTGCGCGCGTCTCGAACGCGATGCCGTGGTCGTGCAGGAAACCGCTGACGGTTTCGGGCGAGTCGTTGAATACATGCAGGCTCACAGGCGAATGGGTGTCGGCGGTGCCTTCCAGCACCGCGCCGACCAGCCGGGGTTCGAACCGATCCAGGAAACGCATGGCCTGCCGTGCGGCTTCGCGACGGGTTCGCAGCGCGTGCGGTTGCTCCTCGGCGCGGAACAGCCGCTGATGTTCGCGCAATGCGTCCTCGATCTCCCGATTGCGCGGCAGGAAACCCTCGTCGCTGACGCCGATGTGCTGTGCGGCCTTGCGTTTGGCCATCCGGAAATCGCGGATGCCGTGTTCGCTGATCAGGCGTGCGGCTTCGAGGGCGATGCGGCGGCGCAATTGATGGCCGCGGCCCTCGGCATGGATACGGTGGTACCCGGCGGTCTTGTGCATGGAAACACCCTGTAGCCGCGTTGGGTCCAGTGTCGCAAAAAGCGGCCACAAAAAGCAAAGGGGGTGCGGCGCGCGAAAACAATCGCGAAGGGAACTGCGAACAAGGCGGTTTTTGGTGAGAAGTCAGGCCATGGAGGGCCGTTCTGGAAGATTCCGGCTTTGAAACGTCCAGGTTGCGATGTCGCAGAGTGGCGCAGCGATCATGGACGATCGCATGAGTGTGTCAGGCCATGGATGGCCGCTCTGGTCTTCCATGGCTTGGAGTGACCACGTTGCGTAGTCGCTCCGACGAGGCAGCGATCATGGACGATCGCTAAAAAATGTCATACGCAGGCGCCTGGTTCTGCTGGTTCTTCGCCTCGGTGCGCAGCCGGTCGAGATCCTCGATCTTGAACCTCTCAGTCATGGTGTTGCCGTCGCCCGGGGGCGCGGGCAGGCCGGTGGTGCGATCGATGGTCGCAGTGACGATGCCAGGCGGCATCGGCAGCCGCGCTTCGGGCGTGCCCTGCAGCGCCGGGCCCATGAACGCCATCCAGATCGGCAGGGCGGTGCGCGCACCGAACTCGCCGTGCCCGAGCGAACGATAGTCGTCGAATCCCACCCAGACCGTGGCCACGAGGTCGGCGTTGAAGCCGCAGAACCAGCCATCGTGGTGGTCGTTGGTGGAACCGGTCTTGCCGGCAAGGTCATCGCGGCCGAGTTGTTTGGCCGCCGCGGCACCGGTGCCGCCGCCGTAGATCACGCTCTGCAACAACGAGGTCATCAGATAATCGTTGCGGGGATCGACGACCCGCGGTGCGAGCAACGGTTTGTTCGACTCGCCCTGGCTCAACGCGTTGGCGGTGTCGGCCATCGCGCCCGGATCGCCTGCCGCCGCCGCGGGTTGTGCCGGCGCCGCCGTGGTCTTGCCTTCATCAAGCAGGCGCGCTTCGCAGGTGCGACAGGCCTGCAGCGGATCGGCCTTGTAGATGGCCTTGCCGGTGCGGTCGTCGATTTCGGCGATGTAGTAGGGATTGACCAGGAAACCGCCGTTGGCGAACACGGCGTAGGCACGCGCCATCGCCATGGGCGATACGGACGCGGTGCCGAGCGCCATCGAGAGGTTGGCAGGAATCGCGTCCAGCGGGAAACCGAATCGCGTCGCATACTCGCGCACGTAGCGCACGCCGACTGCGTCCAGCAGGCGGATCGCCACCAGGTTCACCGATTGCGCCAGCGCCTCGCGCAGGCGCATCGGTCCGCGGAACTTGTTGTCGTCGTTCTGCGGCGTCCACAGCCCGCCCGGCTTGGAGGGATCGGGCAGCGCGATCGGCGCATCGTTGATGATCGAAGACGGCGTGTAGCCGCGGCTGAAAGCCGCCGAATAGATGAAGGGCTTGAAGCTGGAGCCCGGCTGGCGCTGTGTCTGCACCGCGCGGTTGAACTTGCTCAACTGGAAATTGAAGCCGCCGACCAGTGCCTTCACCGCGCCGTCGTCCGGCGACAGCACCACCATCGCGGACTGCGCGGCGGGAATCTGCTGGAGTTCCCAGTGCTTCTTGTCGGGGATGGCGGCCTTGCCATCCTTCGCGGGTTTGGCGGGCGCGCCGGCGGACGCGTCCGCATCCGCCACTTCGCGCACGCGGATGATGTCGCCCGGCCGGAGGATCGAGGCTGCGCCCTTGCCGCCGGTCTTGGCCTTGCGTGCAAAACCCATGGCCCATTTCATGTCGGCGACGGACAGCTTGATGGTTGCCCCGCCCTGCACGTACACCTTCGCATCGTCGTCGCCCACCTCGGTGACGATGGCGGGATACAGACCGCTGACGTCGTTGTAGCCGGCCAGCGCCTTCTGCAGCGAGGCAGGCGTGGCCGGTTGCGGCAGTGCGACGTGCGCCTCCGGACCGCGATAGCCGTGGCGGTGGTCGTATTCCTCGAGCTTGCTGCGCAGTGCGTGGTTCGCCAGCGACTGCATCCGGCTGTCGAGGGTGGTGCGGATCACGTAGCCGTCGGTCTGCGCCTGGTTGCCGAGCTTCTGCAGCGCCTGCTGGCGCACCATTTCGGCGAGATACGGAGCGTCGACCTCGACCGGCGGTTCGTGTGGTGCGGCGTCGTCGGGCGCGGCGATCGCCTGGTCGTATTCGGCCTTGTCGATGAAACGGTGCGTCAGCATCTGCCCCAGC
>DASSNH010000103.1:0-16548 GCA_035701405.1 Rhodanobacteraceae bacterium | reverse complement strand
TCGAGTGCCGAATGCCAACCCCTATTGGGAGCGGGTCGGCCGCACCTACGCCGATTGCGAAGGCGGCAGGGTGATCCTGCAGAACGCTGCCTGGACCACATGACGGCGCTCGCCGCGAAGTGCGAGGCGATCCGCCTGCGGTCGCGGCTCAACGCGCTGATCCGCGATTTCTTCGCGCATCGCGGCGTCGCGGAAGTCGAAACGCCGATCCTCTCGGCGGCCGGCAACACCGAACCCAACATCGCGGGGTTCGTCACCGGGTTTGCCGGACCCATCGCGGCCGGTCCGCGCACGCGCTACCTGCGGACCTCGGCCGAATACCCGATGAAACGCCTGCTCGCGTCGGGCTTCGGCGATTGCTATGAACTCGGTCGCGTGTTCCGCAACGGCGAGGCGGGTTCCTCGCACAATCCGGAATTCACGATGCTTGAGTGGTACCGGGTCGGCTTCGAGCACCGGCGGCTCGCGCTCGAAACCGCGCAACTGGTGCGTGTGGCGCTGGCGCTGGTCCAGCGCGACGCGCCGGTGGTGACGACGAGCTATCGCGACTGGTTCCGCGACCACCTGCGGCTCGATCCGTTCGAGGCGGGGGAGGGCGCGCTGCGCGCGCCGCTCGCGGAATTCCGCATCGAATCCTCGGGCCTCGGCCGCGACGACTGGCTGGACCTGCTGGTGACGCACCGCCTGCAGCCAGCGCTGCCGGGCGGCGGCATCACCATCGTCTACGACTTTCCCGCCTCGCAATGCTCGCTTGCCCGCATTGCCGGCAACCCGCCGGTGGCGGAGCGCTTCGAAATCTACCTCGGGCAGCACGAACTCGCGAATGGCTACCACGAGTTGAACGACGCCGCGGAGCAGCGCGCGCGCTTCGAGCACGAAAACCTGCGTCGCCGCGAACACGGCCTCGACGAGCTTCCGCTGGACGAAAACCTGCTGGCGGTACTCGACCATCTGCCCGACTGCGCAGGCGTCGCACTCGGTGTCGACCGGCTGCTGATGCAATTGCTCGGCACCGACGACATTCGGGATGTGATCGCGTTTCCATTCGCGGAGGCGTGAACCGCGGCGCAAGCACGCGGCCGGTCGCCGGCTTAGGAGCGCCCCATGGTCGCGATCGACGTTGCGGTAGCGCCCATCGCGGGCATCGCGCGCTCTTGCAACGACTGCGCTGCGACATCAATTTAGGAAGCGCTTGCTCCTCCTTCCGCACGCGAAAAGACGCGCTCCACATTTTGGCGCGTCAGTGGCTACCCGCCAGTTCGATCGCGTTCGCCATCTCCGTGCTCGAATAATCGTAGCCGCCGGCCAGCGCCACCTCGGGCAGCAATGGCAGGGATACCGGCGCCGGTGGTGCGAACTTGCTGCCAGGAACGAACATCGGTGCGCGCACCTCCAGTGCCTTCGCCGGTGGTGCGGTGCCGTACAGTTGCTCGTAAAGCAGAACCGCTTCCAGGAGGACCAGGTCGTGGCCGGGATGCCCGGCCTTGGCGAACCAGTCCGCATGCTGGAACTGCGCGCGCCCCTCGTTCAGGCGCTGCGACACCGCGATGTACGGCATGTTCTCCCTTTGGGCCGACCTGGATTCGGCCGCGACGATTGCCTGCGAGGCCTCCGGCGCCACCTGGTAGGTTCCCAGCAAGATCGGCTGCGCGCCTGCCTTCCGTGCAATGTCTGCGAGCGCGCAGCGCCTGCCGCGCATCCTCGCAAACTTGCGGTCCGAAGCCGCAGGCGAAGTCATAGCCGCGTTCCTGAAGCACCACCTTGTCGTAGTGCCTGGCGCCCAGGGCAGAGTCCACCGCGCCGCCGTCCAGCCACTGCGTCAGCGTCGCGCCGCCCTTGACCAGCATGTCGGCTTGCAGTGACTTGCCGTTGTCGGCAGCGAGCGCTTGCAGGACCGCCGGCAGGTTGCCGACATAGGTGAGGCTGTTGCCGACGAACAGGATTTGCAGCGGCCTCTGTCCGGCGGCACCCGCCGTCCCGCACAAGCAGGCGAGCAGGACGGCAAGGACGGTTGCGCGCATGGCATGTCGCATGGGTCAGAACTCCAGGTTCTGCGCGGCGCAGAGGTAGTCGACCAGCGGCGCCAGCCGCCTGAAATGATCCGATACGAACGGGAGCAGCTTCGGCGAGCAGGCCAGCGTGTCGTCGAAGCCGGTGCCGACGGCGAAGCTCTTGCGCTTCAAGTCCTCGATCAGCGGATGGTCCGGAGGAAAGCCGTGCGGCGGTCGTATCAGCGATTCGCCCCGGAACGCGTACCGGCTCCGGAAGGCGCGGCCGTGGGCGGCGCGTTGCCATGCCGCCGGGTTGTCTGCAATGAAGTTGCGGACATTGCGCAATGTGTGGTTTTCCGGGTGCCACAGGCCTGCGCCGATGAAGCAGTCGCCGGGGGCGATGTGCAGGTAGAACGAAGGCGCGGCGATCTCACGGCGACGCTCGTGGAACAGCCGTGCGCCGGCCCAGGGCTTGTACGGCGCCTTGTCGTGGCTGAAACGGGTGTCGCGCTGCACGCGGAACAGCGAACCCCCGATCTTGCGCGGATCGGCACGGTAGTGCGTGCTGATCTTCGCGACCGGTACCTGCAAATCGGCGATCAGTTGCAGGAACGGCTCGCGGACCTCGCGCTCGTAGCCCGGCTGGTGCGCCTTGAACCATGTGCGGTTGTTGTTGCGATCGAGCGCGCGCAGGAACCGGAAGGTTGCGGGCGAGAAGTAGGCTTGCGGCATGGTCCGAACGGATTCCCCATCAACGGCGGCTGGCAACGAGCTTCACACCAGTTGGCCGGTGCCTTCGCGAAGCTCGAATTCCTGCCGCACGGTTTCGCCCCAGTCCTGCAGCCGGTCCAGCAGGGCCTGCTTCGGGCCGGGCGGCACTTCGGCGCGCAGGCGCGCAATGACGTCGAAATATTGTTGCAGCGTCAGGCGGCCGAGGCCGTTGTCGCAGGTCAATTTGTCGCGCACGAATGCGGACCAGCGCTCGCGCTCGCCCGCATCCAGGGTTTCGGGCCAGTTGCGGGCGCGGTAGCGGAACAGCAGTTCGGGATAGCGCGGGTCGCCGAACCCGAAGTCTGTCGAGTGCAGCTGCGCGGGCGGCGTTGCGCGCACCCGGTCGCAACGGGCCTTGTCCGCCGGCGAGGGGAAGCCGGAATACATCGCCAGCTCGGGATCGTTGCGGTCCGTCCACGCCGCGACCCGGCCGGCGAAGGCGCTGCGCACCCTTTCGGCCAGCCCGACACTCGCGCGAATCCGCTCGAGGTGCCGCAGGCAGCGTGGCGGATCGAGGCAGATGCGGACGACGTCCACGTTGCGCAGCGTCTCGATCGGCGCCAGGAAGGGCGATCGGTTGGCGTGTATTTCCTTGAGCGGCGGCCGATCGATGTCCTCGGGCAGATCGACCCGCCGGGTGAACATCCGCTCGGCAAGATCCGTGGGATCGAGGTCGATCCAGCCGTCGGGATCGACATCGAGGTCGGCGACGATGAACGTGCCGGCGCGCGTCGGGTGTTCGGCGAGGGGTACGACCATGGCGAGGCAGCCGCGTGCCGGCGCGTAGCGGCCTGATACGTGCAGCAGCGGCTGCAGCGTGGGCAGGGCCGCCGCCAGTTTCGGCGACGCGGTATTCTTGTCGCGCAGGGCGAAGCACCAGTCGTACAAGCGCGGCTGGCGGTCGCGCAGCAAACGCGCCAGCGCGATGGTCGCCTCGACGTCCGACAGCGCATCGTGTGCGCGCCGCTGCCCGAGGTGGTTGGCGGCCGCCAGGTGCTCCAGCTTGAACGATGGCGCGCCGTCCTCGCGCACCGGCCATTCGATCCCCGCCGGGCGCAGGGCGTAGCAGGCGCGCGCGAGGTCCATGATGTCCCAGCGCGAGTTGCCGTTCTTCCACACGTGCTCGTAGGGATCGAAGAAGTTGCGGTAGAACAGGTTGCGGTTGACCTCGTCGTCGAAGCGGATCGAGTTGTAGCCGGTCGAGCAGGTGCCGGGTTCGACCATCCGTTCGTGCACCGCGGCGGCGAACTCCGCTTCGACGAGCCCCTCGCGTTCGGCATCCTGCGGCGCGATGCCGGTGACGAGGCACGCCTCGGGGTGGGGCAGCACGTCGGGCGCGGGGCGGCAGTACCGCACGTCGGGATCGCCCAGCGGACGCAAATCGGTGTCGGTCCTGATCGCGGCGAACTGGACCGGACGATCGCGCGCCGGATCGGTGCCGGTGGTTTCGTAGTCGTACCACAGCAGGGTCGGGGCAGGCATCGGGGCAGCGTAGGGGAGCGCCGTACGCGTGACAATCCGTGCGCGCCCGGCGGTGTTGCTAGACTGCACGGCTGGAGGACACGATGAGCGGAAGCGCGAGCGAGAACCTGATCTGGATCGATCTGGAAATGACGGGGCTCTGTCCCGACAGCGATTCGATCATCGAAATTGCCACCGTGGTTACCGACCGCGACCTTCATGTCCTCGCCGAGGGGCCGCACACGGCGATCCGCCACGAGGAAGCGCGGCTGCTCGCCATGGACGACTGGAACCGCAACCAGCACGGCAAATCCGGGCTGTGGCAGCGCGTGCTCGAATCTGGCGTCGACCACGCGCAGGCCGAAGCCGAGACGCTGGAGTTCCTGGACGCCTGGGTGACCCCGGGCAAGTCGCCCATGTGTGGCAACTCGATTTGCCAGGACCGTCGCTTCCTGCACCGGCAGATGCCCTCGCTGGAGCGGTTCTTCCATTACCGCAACCTGGACGTGTCCACGCTGAAGGAACTCGCGCGCCGCTGGGCGCCCGAGATCTACAAGGGCTTCAGCAAGGATTCCGCGCATACCGCGCTGTCGGACATCCGCGATTCCATCGACGAACTGCGTTACTACCGCGCCCACATGGGCGAGCTGGCGGGGCCGCGGTGACTCGTTGGGCTTCGCTGCGCTCAGCGCCAACCTACGAGAGCACGGTTCGGCTGCTTTGCGGCTTCGGCAGGTTGGGTTGATCCCGGACTTGTTCCGGGAGAAGCCCAACAGCCGTCAAGCGTCGTTGGGCTTCGCTGCTCGGCGCCAACAGCGGCAACCCGCATGGCTCCATCCGGCTACGCCGTGCCGGAGGCAGCGGCATCAAGCAGCACGTCCACGCCCGCTTCCGGCGCGATCGACGCCGCGGGAATCGCTTCGCCCTGTTTCCATGCCGCGACGGCATCGCGTTTTCCGGCCCCTTCCACCAGGAACAATACGTTGCTGGCGTTGGACAGGCGATGGGTACTCAGCGACACGCGTTCGGGCGGTGGCTTGGGCGCGTCGAACACGGCGAGGGCGTCGGGCGAGTCCTCGTGGACGCCCCAGTCGCGGCCGGGGAACAGGCTGGCGGTGTGGCCGTCCTCGCCGAGGCCCAGCAGCACGAGGTCGAATCCATCGGCTGCCCGCAACTCGCGGGCATACAGCGCGGCGGCTTCGCGGGCACCGCGCTCGGCGGGGATCACGTGCACGTTGGCGGCGGGAAGCGCGACGTGGTCGAGCCATCCGCTGCGCGCCATCCGGCTGTTGCGGCCGGGATCGTCAGCCGGAACGCAGCGTTCGTCACCGAACCACACATGCCACCGCGCCCAGTCGGCATCGGCGCGGCGCAGCGCGCGGTAAAGCTTGCGTGGGGTGTTGCCGCCGGCCAGCACGATGTCGAACGCCTGGCGGCGGGCGATCGCGTTGCGCGCCGCGCCCAGGATCCGGGATTGCGCGTCGGCCAGCAGCGAAACGTCATCGGGGAACTCGTGCCAGCGGACGACCTGCGCGGGCAGGGCAGGTGGCACCGAAATCATTCCTTCTTCATCGCATGGCCGCCGAACTGGTTGCGCATCGCCGACAACAACTTGTCCGAGAAGGAATCCGTATCGCGCGAACGCAAACGCTCGATCAGCGAAGCGGTGATGATCGGCGCAGGCACGTCGAGGTCGATGGCTTCGGCGACGGTCCAGCGGCCTTCGCCCGAGTCGGAGACGTACGGCGCGATGTCCTTCATGTCCGGATCCTTCTTCAGCGCGTCAGCGGTCAAGTCCAGCAACCACGAACGCACCACCGAGCCGTAGCGCCAGATCTCGGCGATCTGCTGCAGATCCAGTTCGAACTCCTGTTTGTGCTTCAGGATCGAGAAGCCTTCGGCGTAGGCCTGCATCAGGCCGTATTCGATCCCGTTGTGGACCATCTTCACGAAATGGCCCGAGCCCACGGGGCCGACATGGCCCCAGCCCTTGTCCTTGCCGGGCGCCAGCACCTCGAAGATCGGACGCAGGCGATCGACCACCTGGGCGTCGCCGCCGACCATCATGCTGTAGCCCTCCGCGAGCCCCCACACGCCGCCGCTGGTACCGCAGTCCACGAAATGGATGCCGCCTTCGCCGAGTTGCGTCGCGTGGCGCTGGTCGTCCTTGTAATTGGAATTGCCGCCGTCGATCACCACGTCGCCTTCGCCCAGCACGGCCGCGAGACCCGCGATGGTTTCGTCCACGATCTTGCCGGCCGGGACCATCACCCACACCGCGCGCGGTGGCTCGAGCGCACGGACAAGCGCCGCGAGCGAATCGACCGCCTCGCCGCCGGCATCGACCAGCGCCTTGCGCGCCTTGTCGCTTGGATCGAAGCCGACCACGTCGTGGCCGCCCTTCATCAGGCGCTGGGCCATGAAGTTGCCCATCTTGCCCAGGCCGATCATTCCGAGTTGCATGTTGTTCTCCCGAGGCTTCGTGGTTGGGGCGCCGGTGTACGGCCAATGGACGATGGTACCCCGTGCGGGCCATCGCCTGCAGGCGCGGTTCTGCGATACTGCGGCGGCCAGCCCGGAGGACCGCCATGGGCAGCGACGACGTGTTGCCGCTTCCGCGCCAGACCCGCGCCTTCATCGTGCTGGTCGCGATGGTCCAGGCGTTGCTGTTGTACGCGGCCTGGTCCGCACAGGAACACCTGTGGGGCTGGCTCTCCTTGCGCGGAACGCAGGTGTACTGGTACACGCTGATCCTCGCCGTTCCCACGATGATGACCCTGTCGGTGCGGCGATTGGACGACCGGCGCTTCTGGCAACACGCGGCCGCGGTCGCGATCATTTACGCGCTGCTGGCGAGTTGGGCCGCGTGGAGCGTCACCGGCGCACCCGGCATCAACGCGGAGTCGGTGCTGCTGCCGTTCGGCATCACGCTGGGCGGCGCGCTGTTCGTCGCGCTGCCTTTCCTGCAATGCCGGCAGGAGCAGGGCCACTGGCGCGCGCCGTACGCGGACCTGTTCGACCATGCGTGGCAGAACGGATTGACCCTGGCCGTAGCGCTGCTGTTCACGGGCCTGTGCTTCGTGGTACTGAGGCTGTGGGCGGAACTGTTCGCACTGGTGCACATCCGGTTCTTCCGCGACCTGTTCTTCGACACCACGTCGTTCGTGTTCCTTGCCACCGGTTTGTTCGCCGGCCTTGGCATCCTGATCGGCCGCACCCAGCACCATCCGCTGCGGATCGCCCGGCAAATCCTGTTTGCTGTCTGCCGCGGATTGCTGCCCTTGCTGGCGCTGATTGCGCTGATGTTTCTCGCCAGCCTGCCGTTCACGGGCCTTTCGCCGTTGTGGGCGACACGCTCGGCGGCGGCGCTGTTGCTCGGGTTGTTGCTGCTGCTGGTGGCGTTCGTCAATGCCGTGTGGCAGGACGGCGTCGACACCAGGCCTTATCCGCGGGTTTTGCGCTGGTTGATCGACGCCGCGCTGGTCCTGTCGCCGATTTACGCCACGCTGGCGTTGTACGCGCTGGCGCTCCGCATCGGCCAGTACGGCTGGACCGACCAGCGGTTCTGGGCGGTGCTCGTGGCGGTGGTGCTGGCCTGTCACGCGGTGGGTTATGCCGCGGCGGCCATACACCGGGGAAGCACATGGCTCGGCTGGCTACCGCGGGTCAATGTCGCACTCGCGGGCATCGTGGTGCTGCTCGCGGTGCTCGCGAATTCGCCCGCCCTGGATCCGTACCGCATCAGCGTGGCCAGCCAGGTCGGCCGCCTGCATGCGGGCCGCGTCGCCCCGGCCAAACTCGACGTCGCGGAGCTGCGCTTCGACAACGGCCGCCGCGGTTACCGCGCGGCAGTTGCGCTGCAGCAGGACCCGAAGATGCGGGCCGATCGGTCGGCGCTGGCGGCATTGACGCGCACCATTGCCCGCCAGCAACAGGAGCGCCCGTTGACGGATGCCGAGCAGAAGCGCTTGTCCGTTACGACAGTTGCCGCGTTGCGCGCGCAGATCGCCGTTGCGCCCGGAAGCGAGGCCCCGGACGAGGATTGGTACCGGAACCTGTTGTCCGCCAAGTACGGCCATTCCTGCCGGCTGCGCGGCGCGGACTGCGTGCTTCTGTCTGCCGATCTGCGGGGCGACGGCCAAAGCGAGATTTTGTTGTGCGATCTAGGCATGTCGGAGTTGGTCACGTGCCAGCTATGGATGCGCGACGTGCACGGGCAATGGCAATGGCGTTCGGAGGGCTCGCTGCAATTGTCACCCGACGATTCCGCAAAAGGGGCCGCCGTGCAGCGAGCGCTGCGCGCGGGCAAGCTGGAAGTCGAGTGGCCTCATTGGCCCGACGTCAAGGTGGCCGGGGTGAAAGGCCGGATCATGTCGAACTGAGATTGTGATCACGCAGCCGCAGCCGCGGGTGCCGCCTCTTTCGCCGAACGACATCGAGTTTTCATTCGACAGGCTTCAAGCGCCGCTTGCTGACGTGGAACGGCGCTTCGCCGCCGGTGCCCTTGCCCTGGAAATAGCCGCGCTGCCACTTGCGCGCGACGGTCGCGGGATCGCCGTCGTGCAGCAACTTGTTGAACTCGGCGCGCGACGCGGCCCATTCCGTGTAGTCTGCCTTGAGGCCGGGATCGTCCTCGATATTGGCGCGCGTCGGCGTAATGTCGTCGAGCACTGCGTGGGGGCACAAGGTGATGAAGCAGAACGGGTCGCCGGTCCCGAAACGCACGGTGCAGGGCCGGGTGAAGCGCCAGTTCATCGTGAAGGGGAATGGCAGCCAGTCCGTCTCGACCATCCCGTCCAGGGGGTGGATGCCGTCCTTCGCGTAGTTCGGCGCGCCGCGCACCCACAGGCCCCAGCCCGGCGAGGTGCGGAACAGCCAGCCGGTGTGGAAGGTGAGGATGCCGTGGCCGAAGTGCGAGGTGATGAACGCGCGCAGCAGCTGGGGATCGAGGCCCTGCGCGCGCGCGGTGATGCCCTCGATGGCCTGGTTGCCATCCCAGGTGACCTCGAAGGCGAACGGCGACGTCAACTCCCAGCCACTGGCGTTGGCCATCGACAAAGGCAGGCACCGGTACGCGTAATGGTCTGCGGTCTGGTCCATCCACATGCGCTCGCGGCGCCCCGGGATGATCGGCACCGCGCGCGGATCGACGCGATAGCACGTCAGCCGCGGGGTGGCATCGGGCGATGTCGTCGCCGGCGCGGATGCGCCCTGGGCCGCCGCCTCCGCGGCCGGTTGCGCTTCGGTTTCGGCCATCGAGGCTCCTCCGTGACCGCGGCTCGCCATGGCGGCGATGCCGGGCGCCCCATCGTCCGGCGTTTCGCGGGAACGGTCAAGGCTCGCGTTTCACGAACGATTGATGTGGGCGGCGCGATAATCGCGCGTTGACGCGGAGGAAGCGGGAGCCCTCGACCATGCTTGCCGAAGCCCAGTCGCTCGCGACGAATGTCCATCTGCTTGGCAATGACGAATATGCCGTGATGCTGGCGGCGTCCGGCGCCGGCTACAGTCATTGGAAGGGCCGCGCGGTCACCCGCTGGCAAGCCGACCAGGTCGGCGGCGAGCAGGGGGCGTACGTGTATGTCCGCGATATCGACGGGGCCGCGCTGTGGTCGGCGACGCCGCAACCGACCGGCGGTGCGGTGCGGTACTGGTTCGACGAGGCGATGGCGCGCTTCATGCGCCGCGATGGCGCGCTGACCACCACGCTCGAGGTCGCGGTCGATCCGGACCACGCGGTGGAAGTCCGCGGGGTCGGCCTGCGCAACGACGGAACGGTCGAACGCCAGGTCGACGTGACGTCTTACCTGGAGCTGGTCCTGGGTTCCGCGCCGACCGATGCAGCGCACCCGGCGTTTTCCAAGATGTTCGTGCAGACCACGATCGAGGAAGGCGTGCTGTTGGCGTGGCGGCGCAAGCGCGACGCCTCCGACCCCGGCATCTGGGCCGCGCACGCCCTGGTCGTCGACGGGGACACCGGGGGCGAACGCGAACACGAAACCGATCGCGCCTGCTTCATCGGCCGCGACGGCTCGCTGTCCGACCCCGCGGCGCTGCAACCCGGCGCACGCTTGTCGGGGACGACCGGCACCGTCCTCGACCCGATCTTCAGCCTCCGCGTTGGCTTGACCGTGGGCGCCGGCGAGACGCGCCGGCTGGCGTTCGTCACCGCGGCCGCGGAATCGCGCGAGGAAGTGTTGCAACTGATCGCGCGTTACGCGGACGCCGGGGCGTGCGCTGAAATATTCGCGCGCGCGCAGCGGGAACCGCGCTCGCGCGGCGCTGGTGATCTCACCCCCGCCCAGGCCGCGCTGTGCCAGCGTCTGGCGGGCGCGCTTGTCTACGACGATCCGACATTGCGTCCTGCCCGCGAGGTGATCGCCAAGGGCAAGGGCGGCGCGCCGGTGTTGTGGGCGGCGGGCATTTCCGGCGACCTGCCGATCGTGGTTGCGCGGATCGCCCAACCTGAAGAAACCGGGCTGGCAAGGGACCTGCTGGGCGCGCAGGCGTTCTGGCGCGATCGCCAGTTGCCTGCCGACCTGGTGCTCCTCGACGTCGCCAAGGCCGCGGAGGCCGACGCGGTCGAAGCCGCGCTCAAGGAGATCGCACCCGTCGGGGAACAACAGGACAAGGCGCGCGGATCGGTGTTCGTGCTGCGCGCGGACCGTCTCGACCCGGGATTGCTCGACGGGCTCATGGCGTCGGCGAGGATCGTTCTCGATGGCCGCGACGGCGGGCTCGCGAGTCAGTCGAAGTGTGCCGCCGTGGCATCCGGCGCCGGGGATTCGGCGCCGCCGGCGGCGGGAAAACCGCGGGTGCGCGGCGGCCGCCCCGCCGCGATGCCGAAGCCTGCCGAACTGGATTTCTGGAACGGCCTCGGCGGTTTCACGAAAGACGGCCGCGAGTACGTGGTCGCGCTCCAGCGTGGCGACACGACGCCGGTGCCCTGGTCGCATGTGGTCGCGAATCCCGGTTTCGGCTTCCTGGTGACCGCGACCGGCGGCGGCTACACGTGGGCGATCAACAGCCAGCAGAACCAGATCACGCCGTGGTCGAACGACGCGGTGTGCGATCCGCCGGGCGATTGCCTGCTGCTTCGCGACGCCGACGACGGCGAGTCCTGGAGCGCGACCGCGGCGCCGGTGCGGGCGGGCGACGCGACCTACGTGGCGCGGTTCGGCCCGGGCTACGCGCGCTTCGATGCCAATGTCCATGGCATCGAATCGGAGCTCGTGCAGTGCGTGGCGGCGACCGACCCGGTCAAGCTGTCGCGCCTGCGGCTGCACAACCGAGGACGCCGGCCGCGCCGGATCGCGGTCGCGGCCGTCGCCAACTGGCGGCTCGGGCCCATCGGCCACGATCCGCGGCCGACCACCCAGGTCGAAGCCGACGCGGCACGCGGCGCGGTCTTCGCGCGCAACGCCGCGCGTGCCGAATTCGCCGACGAAACGGCGTTCGTCGCGTGCTGCGCCGAGGGCGCGCAGCCGACGAGCGACCGCAACCTGCGCAGTGCCGCGGTCGTGGTGGTCGAACTCGCACCCGGCGCCGATCGCGAGCTGGTGTTCCTGCTGGGCGAGGGCAGCGATCGCGCGGCGGCGGAGCGGCTCGTCGACCGTTACCGCGAATGCGATTTCGATGGGGTGCTCGCGGAGACCGGCAAAACCTGGAACAGCGTGCTCGGGCCGCTGCAGGTCGAAACGCCGCAGCATTCGCTCGACCTGCTGGTCAACCGTTGCCTGCCGTACCAGGTGCTCGCCTGCCGGCTGTGGGCACGCACCGGGTTCTACCAGGCGAGCGGGGCCTTCGGTTTCCGCGACCAGTTGCAGGACGTCGGTGCGCTGTGCATCGCGCGGCCGGACCTTGCGCGCGAACACATCCTGTTGACGGCCTCGCGGCAGTTCGAGGAAGGCGACGCCCAGCACTGGTGGTTGCCGCCGAGCGGCAAGGGCGTGCGCACGCGGATCGTGGACGACCGGCTGTGGCTGCCGTTCACGGTGGCGCACTATGTCGCGACCACCGGCGACGAAGCGATCCTCGCCACCGACGTACCGTTCCTGCACGGCGACGTGCTCGCGACCGGACAGAGCGACGCGTTTTTCCAGCCGCAGCGCTCGGCCGTTTCGGACACCCTGTTCGAGCACTGCGCGCGCGCGATCGACACCAGCCTCGCCACCGGCGTGCACGGCCTGCCGCTGATCGGCACCGGCGACTGGAACGACGGCATGAACCGGGTCGGCGCCGGCGGCAAAGGGGAGAGCGTGTGGATGGCGTGGTTCCTGTGCAAGGTCATCGCCGACTTCGCGCCTTGCGCCGAAGCGCGTGGCGATCCGCGCGCCGCCCGCTGGCGCGACCACGTCCGCGCGCTGCAACTCGCCGCCGAAACCAAGGCCTGGGACGGCGCCTGGTATCGCCGCGCGTTCTACGACGACGGCACGCCACTGGGAACCTCGGCGGACACCGAATGCCATGTCGAATCCATGGCGCAGTCCTGGGCGGTGATCAGCGGCGCCGGCGATCCGGACCGCGCGCGGGCGGCGATGCGTGCGGTCAACGAGCAACTCGTGCGCCCGCGCGACGGGCTGGTCGCGCTGTTCACCGAACCGTTCGACCAGACGCCGCACGACCCGGGTTACATCAAGGGCTATCCGCCCGGCCTGCGCGAGAACGGCGGGCAGTACACCCATGGCTCGATCTGGTCGCTGGTCGCGTTCGCGATGCTCGGCGATGGCGACAAGGCCGGCGAGCTGCTGGAGATCTTCGATCCGATCCGCAAGTCGGCAACGCCGGAGTCGATGGCGCGCTACAAGGTCGAACCCTACGTCGAGTGCGCGGACGTCTATTCGGTCGCCCCCCACCTCGGCCGCGGTGGCTGGACCTGGTACACGGGTTCGGCCGGCTGGCTGTACCGCGCGATCGTGGAATGGGTCCTCGGCATCCGCGTCCGGAGCGACCGCCTGTTGCTCGAGCCCTGCATTCCGCGGCAATGGAAGGGGTACGCATTCACGTACCGGCGCGGCGGGACGGAATACCGGGTCGAGGTGGAAAACCCCGGCCACGTTTGCGGCGGCATCGCCAGCGTGGCGGTCGATGGTGTACGGTTGCAGGATCCCGCCGTGGGCATCGAGCTGCAGGACGACGGGCAAACCCACCACGTCCACGCCACTTTGCAGACCTGAGGATTCCCATCGATGACCGCGGCAACGTCCGACGCATTCGTGTTCTTCGGCGCCACCGGCGACCTCGCCTACAAGCAGGTTTTCCCGGCACTGCAGGCGTTGATCCAGGAAGATCATTTCGACCTGCCGATCATCGGCGTGGCGCGGTCGGACTGGAACCTGGAGCGCCTGCGCGAGCGTGCCCGCGCCAGCCTGCGCGACCACGGTGGCATCGACGAGAAGGCCGCGCGCAAGTTGTGCCGGCTGCTGCGGTTCGTCAATGGCGACTACAACGCTCCGGACACCTTCACCGAATTGCGCAAGGCGCTGGGTGAAGCGAAGCATCCGCTGCATTACCTCGCGATCCCGCCCAGCATGTTCGAAACGGTGGTCAAGGGATTGGACGCTTCGGGCTGCGCGGAGGGCGCGCGGGTGGTGGTGGAGAAGCCGTTCGGCCGCGACCTCAAATCCGCGCAGGCACTGAACCGCACGTTGCATCGGATATTCCCGGAAGACGCGATCTTCCGCATCGACCATTATCTCGGCAAGGAGGCGGTGCAGAACCTGTTGTACTTCCGCTTCGCGAACAGCTTCCTGGAACCGGTGTGGAATCGCACCTACATCCACAGCGTCCAGATCACCATGGCCGAGGCATTCGGCGTGGAGGGGCGTGGCGGGTTCTACGAGGAAGTCGGCGCGCTGCGTGACGTGGTGCAAAACCACATGCTGCAGGTGCTGGTGTTGCTCGCGATGGATGCGCCGACCGGCCGCAACGGAGAATCCATGCGCAGCGAAAAGCAGCGGCTGCTGCGCGCGATCCGTCCGCTCGATCCCAGGGAAGTCGTGCGCGGCCAGTTCGACGGATATCGAAAGGAACATGGCGTCGCACGCAACTCCAGGGTCGAGACGTTCGCGGCACTGAAGCTGCACATCGATACGTGGCGCTGGGCCGGCGTACCGTTCTATATCCGTGCCGGCAAGGAAATGCCGGTGACCTGCACCGAGGTGTTCGTGGATCTCAAATGCCCCCCGTTGAACGTGTTCGACAAGATAACCGGGGAGCAGTCCAACTATTTCCGCTTCCGGCTGAGTCCCGACGTGGTGATTTCCACCGGCGCTCGCGTCAAGAAGCCAGGCGAGGCCATGCGCGGCGAAAACGTCGAGTTGGTCGCGCGTTCGCAACCCCGGCGCGTGCGGCTGCCGTACACCCGACTCCTGGGTGATGCGCTGCGTGGCGACGCGGAACTGTTCGGCCGCGACGACGCCCTGGAAGCCGCATGGCGCATCATCGATCCAGCCTTGAACGATGCAGAGCCCGTGGAGCGTTATCGATCCCGCAGCTGGGGTCCCGGCGCGGCGGAGAAGTTGATTGCACCGGATGGCGGATGGCACAACCCGGTTGTGAAGAAGAGCGGTCGATGAGTGCGCAGCCCGACCTGGTATTCCTCTTCGACGTCGACAACACACTGCTCGACAACGATGCCGTGTATGCCGACATCGACCGGCACCTAAAGCAGGTATTCGGTGCAGAGGCCGCGAAGGCGTACTGGGGCATCTACGAGGACCTGCGCGCGGAACTGGGCTACGCCGATTACCTCGGTGCCGTCCAGAAATTCCGGCTGGTGTGCGGCGACGAACCGCGGGCCCAGCAGCTCGCCGCGTTCCTGCTCGACTACAACTTCGCGCAGCGCCTGTTTCCCGGCGCGCTGGATGCGATCAGGCATCTCTCGCGGTTCGGGCCCTGCGTGGTGCTGTCCGACGGCGACGTGGTGCTGCAGCCGCGCAAGATCAGCGTATCCGGCATCGCCGACGCGGTCGAAGGCCGGGTCCTGATCTACGTCCACAAGGAACGCATGCTGGAGGACGTGTCCCGCCGCCATCCGGCCAGGCACTACGTGATGGTCGAGGACAAGCTGCGGGTCCTCGACGCGATGAAGCGGCGATGGCGCGATCGCCTGACCACGGTCTTCGTCCGCCAAGGCCATTACGCCAACGATCCCGCCGCGCGCCGGGAATACCCGGCCGCGCAAATCGAGCTTGCCGGCATCGCTGAGCTGCGCACGCTGCAGGCGGAGGCGTTCCTTTCCCCCATGCCATCGGCAACCGCCACGGAGTGAATCCCATGAACCCGACCAAGCAACTGCACGACCTCGGCCAGAGCATCTGGCTCGACAACATCACCCGCGGCATGCTCGACGACGGCACGCTGCAGGGCTACATCGACGAGTACCACGTCACGGGCCTCACCTCCAATCCGTCGATCTTCGACAAGGCGATCTCGGGCGGCAGCGATTACGACGACGCGATCGGCGAACTGCTCGCCGAAGGGAAGTCGGGCCAGGACCTGTTCTTCGAACTGGCGCTGCAGGACCTGCGCCGCGCCGCGGACCTCTTCAAGCCGGCGTTCCATGCCAGCGATGGCAAGGACGGATTCGTGTCGCTCGAGGTTTCGCCGCTGCTGGCCGACGATACCCGGGGATCCATCGAATCCGCGCGCGTGCTGCACGACAAGGCGCAGCGTGACAACCTGTTCATCAAGATCCCGGGCACGCCAGCCGGGCTTCCGGCGATCGAGGAGTCGATCTACCGCGGCATCCCGATAAACGTGACCTTGCTGTTCTCGCGCGAGCAGACGCTCGCGGCGTCCGAGGCCTGGATGCGCGGAATCGAGCGCCGCATCGGGGAGGGGCTCGATCCCGACGTCGATTCGGTGGTATCGCTGTTCGTCAGCCGCTGGGACGTCGCGGTGGCCGACAAGGTGCCGGCCGACCTCAAGGACCGGCTCGGCATCGCGATCAGCCAGCGCACCTGGAAGGCGTGGCAGGAATTCCGCGAAGCGCCGCGCTGGAAGAAGCTGATCGCCGCTGGCGCGCATCCGCAGCGCCTGCTGTGGGCCAGCACCGGCACCAAGGATCCGAAGGCCCCCGACACGCTGTACGTCGAGGCGCTTGCCGCGCCCGACACCATCAACACGATGCCCGACAAGACGCTGCTCGCGTTCGCCGACCACGGCAAGCTGCACGGACCGATGGCGGACGACGGTGGCGACTGCGAAAAAGTGATCGCCGAATTCAACGCGGCCGGCATCGACGACGCGGTGCTCGCCGGGCAGTTGCAGAAGGAAGGCGCCGAAAAGTTCGTCAAGTCCTGGAATGACCTGCTGGGCAAGC
>DASSNH010000102.1:0-5561 GCA_035701405.1 Rhodanobacteraceae bacterium | reverse complement strand
GCATGTCCAGCGGCTGGAGGATGTGCTGCCGGATGTATTCGTCGAGCGGTTCCCCCGCCACGCGCTCCACGATGTAGCCGGCGAGTCCGGCGCTGTAATTGGAGTACGCGACGATCTTGCCGGGCGGGAAGATGCGGGCCGGTATGTGTGCCTTGAGATACCGCCCGAGGTCCACGCCTGCGGGCGTCGCCGGCAGCAGGTCCTGCGTCGTGTCCTCGAAGCCGGCCGTGTGCGTCATCAGCTCGCGCAGGGTGATCGGCTTGCCGTACCGCGGCGGGATCCTGAAATCGAGATAGGTGTTGATGTCGCGGTCGAGGTCGAGCTTGTGCTGCTCGACAAGTTGCATCACGGCTGTCCAGGTGAACAGCTTGGACACCGAGCCAATGCGGAACAGCGTGGTGGCCGGCGACACCGGCGTGTGGTGTTCCAGGTCGGCGTCGCCATAGCCTCGCGCGAACAATACCTTGCCATCCTTCACCACGACGACCGCGCCCCCCGCGATGTCGCCGCGCTCCAGCATGTACGGCAGCATTCCGCTGAAGAACGTGGAAACATCCTGCGCGGTCAGCGCGTGCGGCTGCGGCGTGGGCGTTGCCGGAACAGTCGCTTGCTTGCGCGGCGCAGGTTGCGGCACCTGCGCGCCGACCGCACCGAGACCGCAAGCCAGCACGAGTGTCACCAGGAGTTGCCACATGCGCTTCATGGCGAGGCCTCGAGCGGAAGTGGGCTTTGGCGCCTGAACGTGGCCATCAGCAGTCCGGCCAGGAGCCACGCGCCGCCAAAAATGAAGGTCGTCCGATCGAAACCGGTGAAAATGAATCCGACGACGATCAGCCCGCAAACGGGCAGCACGAGCCGGCGCACGGGGCGGGTACGCTCACCGCGTCGCTTCCAGAAATAAATCGGCACCGACAGGTTCAGCAGCAGGAACGACGTCAGTGCGCCGAAATTCACCAGGTGCAGCAGCACCGTGATCGGCACCGTCAGCGAGAGCACCAGCGACAACGCGGCGACGAAGAGGATGGCGTTCGAGGGCGTCTTGAAGCGCGGGTTGACCTTCGACAGGAACCGGCCGCAAGGCAGGGCGCGATCGCGGCCCATCGCGAACAGGATCCGCGAGATCGCCGACTGCGAGGCGAGTGCGCTGGCGACGCCGGTCGCCAGCGCCTTCACGACGATGAACAGCACGAACAGCGCGGCGCCGCCGACCTCGCGCGCGATCTGGAAGAACCCGAGATTGTCGTCCAGGTTGGCGTAGTCCGGATGCGCGAGCGCCGCAAGCCAGGTTTGCAGCACGAATAGCGCGCCGAGCAGCAGCAGCGTCAATACCGTGGCCGTGCCGACGTCGCGTCGCGGCCGTTGCGATTCCTCGGCGAGCGTGCTGATTGCATCGAAGCCGAGGAAGCTAAGGGCCGCGATGGTTGTGGCGGTCGCGATGAAACCCAGGCTCAAGTGGCCGGGCTGGTACAACGGAGCCCAGGAGAATCCGCCGGCGCCGTGGCCGAGCACGAAAACGAAACGGATGGCGAGCGCCACGAAGATCGCCAGCGCCACCAGTTCGAGCGCGAGCAGGATGAAATGGGCCTGCGATTGCAGGCGCACGCCCAGCAGGTTGATGCCGGTGTTGACCGCCAGCAGCGCCACGATCCACACCCAGTGCGGCACGCCGGGCGCGAGGCCGCCGATCCAGTTCGAGACGAAGATGTAGATCACGGCCGGAACCAGCAGGTAATCGGCCAGGATCATCCAGCCGGCGACGAAGCCGAGGAACGGGTTGATGCCGCGCCGCACGTAGGCATACACCGATCCCGCGAACGGGAACTCCGCGCTCAACTGCTTGTAGCTCATCGCGGTGAAGAACATCGCGACAATGCCGACCAGGTACACCAGTGGCACCATGCCATCGCTGGCGTGCGCGACGAAGCCGTACACCGCGACCGGCGCGATCGGAACGATGAACACCATTCCGTACACCAGCAGGTGCCGCAACTTCAGGCGGCGGTCCAGTTGCTGCACGTAGCCGCCGACGGTCGCGCCCGCGCCGGTGGAATCCGGCGCGGGCGGATCAGCCTGGCTGCATTCCATCTGCACGATCCGGCGGTTCCCGTCAGTAATGGAGATTGAAGTTGACGAGGCCATAGGCAATGATCGCCCAGATGCCGTAGATCGCGCACAGGGCGAGCACCGCTTCGCCGACCCGGCACAGCAGGCCGCCCGGGCCGCGCACGATCCGCCACAGCGCATCCAGGACGATCGCGATGCCGCCGAGGATCCCCAACACGCCGAGGATGTACAGCAGGATCAGCCAGGTATCGAAGCTGCCTTTGAACAACGACAATGGCTGCGAAAACCAGGCCAGCAGTCCCAGCCAGCCCGCCACGACACCGAGTTGCAGGATCACGCCGATCCGCGCGGCCAGCCGCAACCGGAATTGGCCGGAAGCCAGCACCAGCCTCGCGCGGAAGTGGCGGCGCGCGATGGCGCCCCCGATCCAGATCAGCAGGGTCAGGATGTAGATCGCGATCGCGGCTTCGGTGAGTGGCGCGAACCATCCGTGCTGTTCGAGGCCGTGCACCGGCTGGAACACCTCGACAGGGGGAAAGTCGTCGGTGACCCACCACTTGATCGAACCGTCCGGGTTCGCGACAAAGCGCAGGCGCGACTGGCCGTCCACCTGCTGGTAGAGGAGCGGCCCGATTTCACGCCAATGCTTGACCGCACCGGACGGGCTTTTCAGCATGTTGACGGTAATGTCGCCATTGGGCAGCGCGGATACCCGCGCCTGCCCGAGCATGAACAGCAGTCGCAGCGCGCTGTCTTCGCGCCGGCTCGCCCGGTACCAGCCGGCGACTTGTGCGGCGTCGTGCTTGGCCGTCGCGACGGCCGGCTGCTTCGGCAATGTGTAGGGGAAGTAGCGATCGAGGAACGCGCGGAACAGGTCGGTGCGTACGCTCTCGGCAGTGCCGTTGGGTGCCTTGCCGGCGCTGTTGAATGACATGTACACGCCGACGTCCCTGTCGAGCAGCAGGTGCAGGTCGGTATGGAAGGCGAGGGTGTCGCCCGCGTGGCCGATGATGCGCAGGCCGTTGCGGTTTTCCTGGTAGAAACCGAAGTCATAGCCGTTCATGCCGGGCGCGGCGCTGTAGTGGTGCGAGTGCATCATTTGCAGGGTCGCGGGCGGCAGGATCGAGGCGCCCTGGAACTGGCCGCCCTGCAATTCCGCGATCATGAAGTTCGCCATGTCCGTGGCAGTGGAGGTGAACGAGCCTGCCGGATACGGCACGATCGGCTCGAACGGCACGATCGTCTCGCCGCTGGCGGTGACGTAGCCGGTGGCGAGATCGCCTTGCATGGCTTTCGGCAGCGGCTGCTTGAATGTCGAGTTCGACATCTCCAGCGGTTTCAGGATGTGGTCTTCGACGTAGGTATCGAACGGCTCGCCCGAAACGCGCTGCACGATGTAGCCGCCCAGCGCGGCGCCGTAGTTCGAATACGCCACCACCTTCCCCGGCGGGAAGATCCTCGGCGGGATATGGTTCTTGAGATAGCGCCCGAGCGGGTAAACCTCGTTCGGTGACGCGACGAACAGGTCCTTGATCGTCTCGGCGAAGCCGGGCGTCATGGTCATCAGGTCGCGCATCGTGATCGGCTTGCCGTATTGCTCGGGAATCCTGAAATCCAGGTACTTGTTGACGTCGGTATCGAGATCGATCTTGCCCTGGGCGACCAGTTGCAGCACCGCGGTCCAGGTGAACAGCTTGGACACCGAGCCAATCCGGAACAGGGTCTGGTCCGCCACGACGGGAGTGCGCTTGTCGACGTTCGAGTAGCCGTAGCCTTGCGCGAAGACGAGCTGGCCATCCTTCACGACCGCCACCACGCCGCCCGCGATGTCATTGCGCTTCAGCATGTACGGCACCAAGCCATCGAAGAACGTGCGCAGGTCCTGCGCGTCCAGCGGCGGCGTGGTCGTCGGAGGTGTGGCTGTAGCGGCCGCGGGTGGCGCAGCATTGGTGGGCGCGGGCGTCGACGACGCCGGCACGGGTACGACCGGCCCGGTGGGGGGAGGCGTTTGCGCAGCGGCCAGGCACGGCACGCAAATGCAAGCGGCGAACAGCAGCGAGACGAGACGCTTCAGCATGGCGTTTCCCCGAATAAAGGGTGAATTGGATGCGACATCACTGCGGCCGGGCTCCACCGCCGCGGCTGGATGAAGACGCACGCGCGCTCAGAAATTCCTGCTGACCGAGATGCCGAACAGGCGGGGCGTGATGATCGTGACGTTGTCTTCCATTTTCCCCGTGACCGGATTGAGCGCTCCGGCGATCGGCACGTAGTTCTGGAACGTGCTGCCCTGCACGATGCCGCGCTGGTTGGTCAGGTTCTTGATGTAGGCATCGATGCTCCACTCATCGTGGTCGAAGCCGGCACGCAGGTTGATGGTGTTGTAGCCCGGAACGGTCGGACTCGACGGGAGCGGTGGCAGGACACCCGGGACCGGGTAACTGAACGCGTAGTCGGTCGAGCGTTCGTCAATGTACTGGTAGCTCGCGCCCACGTAGCCGTGCCAGCCGCCGCCCAGGGCGAAGTCGTAATCCCCGTTGAGGCTGAGGGTGAGTTTCGGCGCGTAGGGCAGCGGATCGCCGCGCTTGCCATTGGACGGGTACGGGGCGTCCTTGCTCAACGTGGATTTGTTGTAGGCGGCGTTGGCCGACAGTTTGAGACCGCCCGCCGGGATCCACTGGATCGAGGCTTCCAGTCCGTTGCTCCTGGCCTCGCCGCCGTTGCCGAGGAACGTGAACGGATTGACGAAGGTGACCAGCGGGATCTTGGTCCAGTTGATGTAGTACGCCGCCAGGTCCACCGTCAGCCGGTGATCCAGCGAGGTCGATTTCAGGCCCAACTCGTAATCGGTCAGCTTGGTCGGGCTGAAGGTCGACGGTACCCCGGGGATCGCGACCGTGACCACGTTGGGCCCGCCCGGCAGGAAGCCTGATGCCGCACGCGCATACAGCATCGTCCTGTCGCTGATGTGGAACTGCGGCGTGAGCGAGAACGTGGTGCTGCTGTCGGAGGAACGCTTGTCGAGCAGGGTGATCATCGTCGGCGAGCCGAACAGCGCACCCACGCCGATTTCGGTGTAGTGCTGGCGATCGTGGCTGTAGCGCAGGCCGGCTTCCAGGTCGAAGCGATCGGTGGCGTGCCAGGTCGCGCTCCCGTAGACGGCATAGGCGTCATACGTGCTCGGCTGCACGTCGTTGCCGATCGGAATGCCGAACGGCGAGGCCTGCGGTGTCCCGGTGTAGTAATCGGATGCATAGATGTCCTGCTTGTTGTCGCCGGTTTCATGGGTCGCAAAAACACCCACGAGCCATTCCACATGTTCCACAGAGGGCGACGTCAGGCGAATTTCCTCGGTCGCCTTGGTCTGGGGAATCGTCAATGTTTCCAGGGTGCCGTACGGCTGCCCATTGGCCTGGTCGCCGAGGGCAAGGAGTGGCGTCGCGTCCACGTTCTCGACGCTGTCGAGGGTGCTGTAGCTGGTGGATGCCATCAGCTTC
>DASSNH010000101.1:0-11149 GCA_035701405.1 Rhodanobacteraceae bacterium | reverse complement strand
GCGCTCGCGCTGTTCGTACGGCGGCTGCTCGCGCGGCATGGCCATGCGCAGCTTGCGGTGGTTCTCGTCGTAATCTCGCTGCACGAATCCGCAGACCTGCGCACGGGTAGCCGGCAGGCAGTAGTCCTGCACTTCGGTCATGCCGGTCGCAACGGGAGGTCCACCGATCGGAGGCTTCGAAAGCTCCGGCGCGGACATGCCCGCGCCGCCCGGGGCGCCGTAGGCCTGGGAAAGCGTCCGCGGCGGATAGCCCATCACGCCCAGGGGTGCGAGATACGGCGGGGGCGGTGACCGCGTCAGGTATGGCTCGCCGTTCACTGCACCCACGCACGCGTACATCGCCGGCAACGGCGACGGAGGCGGAACGTAGATCGGTGTGGGCAGTGGCGGCGTCGATGCCGGCTGCGGCGAGCTGGCCGGCGCAGGCGGCACGTAGTTCGGCGGCGACTGGCCCGGCACCTTCATCACCGTCTGCGATTCGTGGTGCCCGCAAGCATGGTCCTGGTAGCTCACCGCGCCATTCGCCGCGGTGCACTTGAACACCTGTGCGCGTACGTGCGTGCACCAGGTGATGCAGACCAATGCAACGGCGGCGGCGATCACACCTTTCATGCTGCGATCTTACGCGCAACTGCGGCGCTGATCGCGCGACGGCACCGGAGACCGCGGTCTGCGGCGGGGCGCTGTAGGAGCGATCCATGGTCGCGACCCGGACGCTGCAGCGCTACGAGCGCAGCCCCACGCCCTTGTTCATCAGCCACAGCGCGACCGCGCCGAGCACGATGACGAAGGCCAGCATCACGACGTAGGCGCCCCACACCGGCACGTCCGAAACACCGAGAATACCGAAGCGAAACGCATTCACGAAATACAGAATCGGGTTGACCAGCGAGACTTCCTGCCAGGGCGAGCCGAGCAGCTTGACCGAATAGAACACTCCGCCCAGGTAACTCAGCGGCTGCAGGATGAAGGTCGGGACGATCGCGATATCGTCGAACCGCTTGGCGAAAATCGCGTTGATGAAACCGGCCAGCGAGAAGATCGTGGCGCCGAGGATCACGGTGGTGACCGCGACCAGCGGATGTGCGATGTGCAGGGACGTGAAAAACAGCGCGATCGCCATCACGATGATGCCCACGAGCACCCCGCGCATCACGGCGCCGGCGACATAACCGGTCAGCACCACCCAGCTCGGCATCGGCGACGCCAGCAGCTCCTCGACATAGCGCCCGAACTTGGAACCGAAGAAGCTCGAGGTGATGTTGGAGTAGCAGTTGTTGATGATGCTCATCATCACCAGGCCCGGCACGATGTACTGCATGTACGGGAATCCGTCCATCGTGCCGACGCGGCTGCCGATCACCTTGCCGAAGATCACGAAATACAAGGTCATGGTGATCGCGGGCGGCACCAGCGTCTGGGTCCAGATCCGCAATACGCGGTGCGCTTCGCGGCGCGCGATCGTGTACAGCGCGACCATGTTGGCGCGCCCGACCCCGCCCATCGCCGGCCGCGCCACGATGGATGATCCGGCAATTTCGCGGGGGTCGTTCATGCCTGCGCCCTGCCCTTGGCGTTTCGCGCATCGCCGTTGCCGCGCTCGACCAGCCGCACGAACAGTTCTTCCAGCCGATTGGTCTTGGTGCGCATCGAGGTCACCGTGATGCCGTGCGCGGTGAGCGCCGCGAACAGCGAATTCAAATCCCGTCCGCTCGGCAGCTCCGCCTCCAGCGTCAACTCATCCACGCGGGTCAAACGCACGCCCTCGACTTCGGGGAGCGCGCCTTCGATTCCGGTGACGTCCAGCACGAAGGTTTCCACGTCGAGCTTGCGCAGCAGCCTGCGCATCGAGGTGTCCTCGATGATCTCACCGTGGTCGATGATCGCGATGTTGCGGCAGAGCTGCTCGGCTTCCTCGAGGTAATGGGTGGTCAGGATCACGGTCGTGCCGGTGCGGTTGATGCCGGTGATGAACTGCCACATCGAGCGCCGGATCTCGATGTCCACGCCCGCGGTCGGTTCGTCGAGGATCAGCAGCTTCGGCTCGTTCATCATCGCCCGCGCGATCATCAGCCGGCGCTTCATGCCGCCCGAAAGGTGGCGCGTGGCCTGGAACGCCTTGTCCCACAGCCGCAGCTCGTTCAGGTATTTCTCGGCGCGGCGCTTGGCGACCGAGCGCGGGATGCCGTAGAACCCGGCCACGTTGACGCAGATGTCGAACGGCGTCTCGAACTGGTTGAAGTTGATTTCCTGCGGCACCAACCCAATCTGTCGCATGACGCCGCCGCGGTCGTCGTGTATGGAGATGCCGAATACCCTTGCATCGCCCGCGGTCGGGTTCACCAACGAGGAAAGGATGCCGATCAGCGTGGATTTGCCGGCGCCGTTCGGCCCCAGCAACGCGAAGAAGTCGCCCTGGCGGACGGTCAGCGACACACCCTTCAGCGCCTGCACGCCGTTGCCGTAGGTCTTGCGCAAGGCTTCCACTTCGAGCGCCGGGATGGCGTCGGAGGGAGTGGTGGCAGGCATCGGGGGAGTGGCGTTCGGAGCAACGGAATCTGCGGCCATCCCCTATTATAGAAGTTTCGCCCGCGGGACCCCATGCCGAATGGCAGGGCTGCCCGGACCCGCAACCCCATACTCGGCGCACGCTTGCCGTTGCGCCCGCGCACATGATCGAACATTTCCAGCTACGACTAGCCGACAGCCACATGCTCGCGCCCACCGTCCGCCACCTGGCGTTCGAGCGCGCCGACGGCACTCCGTTCAAGTTCACGCCCGGCCAGTTCATCCAGATCCATTTCCATTACGAAGACGGCAAGCCCACCAAGCGCAGCTATTCGGTCGGCACCCCGGCCGACGACTCGGGCCACGTGCGGCAACTGCAGTTGGCCGTCTCGTACGTCGAGGGCGGCGCCGCAACCAAGCTGTTCGACGGGCTCGAGGCCGGCGGCGAGATCGAGGCCAGCGGGCCCTACGGCCGCTTCTGCCTCATGGACGACGATGCCAACCGGCGTTATCTCCTGGTCGCCACCGGCACCGGGATCACGCCCTACCGCGCGATGCTGCCGCGCATCGAGAAGCTCATCACCGAACAGGGCCGCCGCTTCGTGCTGCTGTATGGCGCGCGCAACGAGCAGGAACTCCTGTACGGCGAGGAGTTCGAGGCATTCGCGCAGAAGCACCCGGAGTTCACGTTCCACCCCTGCCTGTCGCGCGCCGCGCGCGCGGCGCCGCGGTCGAACGATCGCCGCGGCCACGTCCAGGACATGTTGTCCGAACTCGGCGTGGACCCCGAGCACGACATCGCGTACCTGTGCGGCAACCCCGACATGATCGACGCCACCTTCACCGAATTGAAGGAGCTCGGGATGCCGATCAAGCACATCCGCCGCGAGAAGTACGTTTCCTCGCGGTAGCTTCGACTTCCGCCGGGATGCAGGTGAGCGGAGGGACGGCTCGCCACACGCTGGGTAACGTGGCTTCACATGGGGTTCACGGGTGCAAATCCACGCTTGTCTTTTGCGCGCCGGACGTTCGGGGGTCGGTTGTTCCGTGAGGGCGCAGGCGCGCCGGCAAGCGGAGCAGATTCATGGAAGAGCGAATCACGCTGCGGGTGGACGGTGTCGAGCGTTCGCTCACCGTCGACACCCGGGTCACGCTCCTGGACGCGCTGCGCAATCTGCTCGGGAACATGTCGCCCAAAAAGGGCTGCGACCATGGCCAGTGCGGCGCCTGCACGGTCCTGCTGGATGGGCGCAGGGCGACGACCTGCCTCGCCCTCGCCGTGGCGCATGACGGCGCGACGATCGTCACCGCGGCAGGTCTCGCGGCGGACGGCCTGCATCCGATGCAGCGTGCATTCGTCCAGCACGATGCCTTGCAGTGCGGCTATTGCACGCCGGGGCAGGTCTGCTCGGCGGTCGGCATGCTCGAGGAGGCGGCGGAAGGCCAACCGAGCTACGTGACGGCCGACCTGGATGGCGACGTGGAACTCACCGCCGCCGAGATCCGCGAGCGCATGAGCGGCAACCTGTGCCGCTGCGGCGCCTACGTCAACATCGTCGCCGCGATCCGGGAGGTCGCGCGGGAGCAGGCGCCGTGAACCCGTTCGCGTACCAGCGCGCGGACGATGCGGCCAGTGCGGTCGCGGCAGTTGCGGGCGATCCGGAGGCGATGTTCCTGGGCGGCGGCACCAACCTGGTGGACCACATGCGCCTGGGCATCGCGAAGCCCGATCGCCTGGTCGATGTGACGCGTCTGCCCTTCGATCGCATCGCGGCGATTCCGGGCGGCGGCGTGCGCATCGGCGCGAACGTCCGCAACAGCGACCTCGCCGCCGACCGGATGATCCGCGCCCGCTATCCGGTGTTGTCGCAGGCGCTGCTTTCGGGGGCCTCGGGGCAACTCCGCAACCTCGCCACCACCGGCGGCAACCTGCTGCAACGCACGCGTTGCGTGTACTTCCAGGACGTGACCACGCCCTGCAACAAGCGCGAGCCCGGCACCGGATGTTCGGCGATCGGCGGCTACACTCGCTACCACGCGATCCTCGGCGCCTCCGACCAGTGCATCGCCGTGCACCCGTCGGACATGGCGGTCGCGATGGCGGCGCTGGATGCCACGGTCATCGTGCTGGGGCGCGGCGGCGAGCGACGGATCCCGGTCATCGATTTCCATCGCCTGCCGGGCGACGCGCCCGACAAGGACACGGTGCTCCAGCACGGCGAATTGATCACCGCCGTCGAACTGCCGGCCCTGCCGTTCGCGACGCATTCCACGTACCGCAAGGTGCGCGATCGCGCTTCCTTCGCCTTCGCGCTGGTGTCGGTCGCGGCGGCGCTCGACGTCGATGCCGGCAAGGTACGCAATGTGCGGATCGCGCTGGGCGGCGTTGCTCACAAGCCGTGGCGGGCGAGCCGGGCCGAAGCGGCGCTGGGAGGCCGGCCGGCAACGATCGAGCAGTTCGAGCGCGCGGCGGACGCGGAGCTCGCCGCGGCGCAGCCGCAGGAAGGCAATGCCTTCAAGGTGAAGATGGCCCGCAATACGCTGGTGGCCGTACTGCGGGACCTCGCCGGGGCGGCATCGGAATGAACGCCGACGCAGCCAACGCCCCGCTGGAAATACGCACCATCGGCACACCGCTGGAGCGCATCGAGGGACACGCCAAGGTCGCCGGCACCGCGCCGTACGCGTACGAACACGCGCTCGCCGATCCGTTGTACGTGTGCCCTCTGCAGTCGACCATCGCCCGCGGCCGGGTCGCATCCATGGCCATCGACGCGGCCAAGCCGCTGCACGGCGTGGTCGCGATCATCACGCACGAGAATGCACCGCGGCTCGCCTGGCCCGAGGACGAGTCGAATCGGAATCGGGAACTGTGGATCCTGCAGTCGCCGGAGATCGGCTTCCGCGGCCAGTTCATCGGCGCGGTCATCGCCGAAAGTCTGGAAGTCGCGTTGCAGGCCGCGAACCTGGTGCGGGTGCGCTACGACGAGGAGCCGCACGATGCCGAGCTTCGCGCGGACCGTCCGGATTTATATGCGCCGGAAAAGGTGAACGCCGGCTTCGCCACCGATACCGAGGAGGGCGATCCGGAATCGGCGTTCGAATCCGCGGCGGTGCAGATCGACCATACCTACACCACCCCGATGGAACACAACAATCCGATGGAGACGCACACCACCGTCGCGCGTTGGGACGGCGGCCGGTTCACCCTCCACGACTCGACGCAGGGCGCGCATTCGTTGCGCAAGACGCTGGCGCCGTTGTTCGACCTGCAGCCCGAGGACTTCCACGTCATCGCGCCACACGTCGGCGGCGGTTTCGGATCCAAGGGCGTCGCACACGCGCACGATGCACTGGCCTGCCTCGCCGCCCGCGCGGTGCCCGGCCGCGCCGTGAAGGTGACGCTGACGCGCCAACAGATGTTCGCGCTGGCCGGCTACCGCACGCCCACGATCCAGCGGTTCCGGCTCGGCGCGGACGCGCAGGGGCGCCTCACCGCGATCATCCACGACGTGGTCGAGCAGACCTCGCGCATCAAGGAATTCGCGGAACAGACCGCGGCGCCGACCCGGATCATGTACGCCGCGCCGAACCGCCGCACCACCCATCGGCTCGCCGCGCTCGACGTGCCGGTCCCCTCGTGGATGCGCGCGCCCGGCGAAACGCCCGGGATGTACGCGGGCGAAGTGGCCATGGACGAACTGGCGCTCGCCTGCGGCATCGATCCGATCGAACTGCGCATCCGCAACGAACCGGAGGTCGATCCCGAATCGGGCAAGCCATGGTCGGGTCGCGACCTGGTCGGTTGCCTCCGCGAAGGTGCCCGCCGGTTCGGCTGGCAGGATCGCGATGCCGAGCCGCGCACGCGCCGGGAAGACGGCTGGTGGATCGGCATGGGCGTCGCGAGTTCGACCTATCCGCGCCATTCGATGCCGGGCTCGGTCGCGACCATCCGCCGCGGATCGGACGGGCGCTACGCGGTACGGATCGGTGCGGTGGACATCGGTACCGGCACCTGGACCGCGCTGACCCAGATCGCCGCCGACGCGCTGGCCTGCCCGGTCGAGGCGATCAAGCTGGAGATCGGCGACACCAACCATCCCAACGCCACCGTGGAAGGCGGCTCGAGCGGCATCAGTTCCTGGGGACCGGCGGTGGTCGCCGCGGCGCGCAAGCTTCGCCAAGAGCACGGCGAGGATCCCGCCGTTGGCGCGGAGGCGACCGCGGGCATGCCGGAGAACCCCGACGAGGAGCGCTTCGCCATGCATTCGTTCGGGGCGCAGTTCGCGGAAGTGCACGTGCACGCCGACACCGGTGAGATCCGCGTCGCCCGGATGCTCGGCGTGTTCTCGGCCGGGCGGATCATCAATCCACGCCTCGCACGCTCGCAGTTCATCGGCGGCATGACGATGGGGCTGTCGATGGCGCTACTCGAAAACAGCGTGCTGGACACCCGCTTCGGGCACGTGGTGACGCACGACTTCGCCGAGTACCACATCGCCGCCAACGCGGACGTGCCGGAGATCGAGGCGATCTGGCTGGACGAAAGCGATCCGCACTCCAACCCCATGGGTTCGCGCGGGATCGGGGAGATCGGCATCGTCGGCGCCGCCGCGGCGGTCGCCAACGCCGCCTGGCACGCCACCGGCATCCGCGTGCGCGACCTGCCCATCACCGCGGACAAGCTGCTCGGCTGATGAACCCATGAATTCGCCGCAGGAATTCCGGCGGCTGTTCGCGGCCGCGAACCGATTGAGGGCGAGCGATGCCGCCGGGGCGCTCGCGACGATCGTCCGCACCGCCGGCTCCACCTACCGGCGGCCGGGCACGAGCATGCTGGTCGGCGCGGACGGCAGCGTCACTTGTCCGCTCGCAGGCGGATGCCCGCAGCACGACCTGGTGCTGCGCGCGCGGCGAACGATCGAAGCCGACGTGCCCGAGATCGCCCGCTACGACCGCGATGCGGGTTTCGACGTGCTGCTCGAAGCCGGTTGCGGTGGCGAATTGGAGGTGTTGATCGAACCGCTATCGCGCGACCAGGACTTCGCCTTCCTGGATGCGATCGCCACGCTGCACGAGCGCCGCGCCCGCGGTTTCATGGCGACGATTTTCTGCCGCAACGGCACGGTGCTGTCGCCCCGCCCGCAACGGCTGCTCGCAGGCGACGGCGTTGCATGGCAGGACATCGGTGATCCATCGCTGTGCGAACGCGTCGCCGAAATCGGCGGCGATCTGCGCGGCGAACGCGCAGCCGCCCGGCGACTCGCCGTCGGCCGGGCTTCAATGGAAGTGTTGTTCGAATCCTTGCGCCCGGTGCACAGGCTCGTGATCTTCGGCGCCAACGAAGGCGCCGTCGCGTTGGCGCGGGTGGCCGCGAGCCTCGGGTGGTCGTGCGTGGTGGCCGATCCGTCGCCGGACCGCGCAGCCGACGCCATGGACGGCGTGGATGTCGTGGCGGCCACGCCGGAGACGATACGCCGATCGATCGCGTTTGATCGCGACACCTCGGTCGCGGCGATGACCCACAACCTCGAACGCGACGTGCGGCTGCTGCAGGCGTTGGCCGGCGTTCCGCTGGCATACCTCGGCGTGATCGGCTCGCGCGAGCGCGTGGCGCTGATCCGGGCGCGGCTGCCCGTGGCGATGGACCTGCACGCGCCGGCAGGCCTCGACATCGGTTCCGAGACGCCGGAGGAAATTGCGCTCGCCGTGGCCGCGGAAATCATCGCGTGCTCGCACGCGCGCACCGCCGGCAGCCTTGCGGCGTCCGCGCTGCCCATCCACCCATGACACGCGAAGGGACCGGCGCGGTGCTGCTGGCGGCCGGCTGCGCCAACCGTTACGGCGCGCCCAAACAGCTCATCCCGGTCGCGGGAATGCCGATGGTGCGGCACGTCGCCCGGATTGCGATGCAATGCATCGAGCGAACGGTGGTCGTGACCGGCGCTTACCGCGTCGAGGTCGAAGCGTGCGTCAGCGATCTCGATCTCCAGCTTGCCTTCACCAGCGACTGGCAACGCGGAATGGGCGGCTCGATCGCCTGCGGTGTCGAACGTCTACTTCGGCTGGACCCCGAGGTTCACGCCTGCCTGATCATGCTCGCCGACCAGCCCCTCATCACCGCCGCCGATCTCGCGGCACTGGTCGATGCGCGCCGGGAGCATCCGGAGCACATCATCGCCTCCGGCTACGCCGGCGAGACATGTGGCGCACCTTGCCTGTTTCCCCGCCGCTGCTTCGAGGAACTCCTGGCCTTGCAAGGCCCTGCCGGCGCGCGCTCCATCCTGCGCGCCCATCGCAACGAGGTCCACCCCGTAGCCAATCCGCGCGCCGACATCGACATCGACACGCCGGAGGATCGCCGACAGTTGCCCAGCGACGTCGCGACCGGCTACACCCCAATCAATTGACAGCGCACACCATGCGCGCAGCGACGCGCAGGGCTTCCATCACCACTCCCACCACACATGGATTTCGGCGTCGGAATCATCCTTGACCTGCACCGGACCGCAAAGCCAGAAGTCGCGCAACACCTCGGCATGCGGATGCCCAAATCCCCGATGGTTCGGGTCGCTGCTGAACACGCTGAACCACGGACCGATGGCCGCGGCGACGCCGGGGGTCCAGTTGGCCTCGGCCCCGTGGTGCATCACCTGCAACACGGCCGTACGGTCGATGCGTGCATTACCCATGAACCGCAGCAACGCGTCCACGCGAGTGCTCGAGTCCAGGTAGCCGTCGCCCGTGTAAAGCACGGCCGCGCGTTTTCCCGGACGATCCGCGGCGCGCCATCCGCTTATCAGTTCACCGGAAGCAATGAACGGCGGATCGGCCTTGAATGCCCACCCATAGTTGCCACGACACCCGTCCGGAGCCGAGGCACTGACGGGGCCTGCATAGAGGAACAGCGATATCTGGTTTCGCCCTTTTGAACCGGTGCCGAACTCCTCGTCGTACTCGTCCTTGAGGTGTGAAAGGAGCTTCGCGCGCTGCTCCCTTTGTTTTTCGCCGAGAAGCTCGTCGCGCAACGTCCCTACCTTTTTTAGCCAGCTCTCCCCGGGTTGCAGCGCCAGTGTCTCGTCGTTGTACGGCACGAATTCCCAAACCGACGCTGCACGCAGCGCGCTGCCCGGCCTAAGCATCGTGGCGGGTCCGATCTTGCCCTTTGGCTCGTCGGCGACACCGAAGACACCGTCCGGGAAGGGATCGGAATCGAAGTCCAACCGATAAGCGTCCTCGTGTTCCGGCCACCGATCCGGAGGGGGTCGATCCGGACTGTTGTTGCCGGCTTCCACCGGCCCTGGACCCTCGCCATTCGCGGGTGGAACGAACACGACGCGGCGGACGCCCCGAACACCGGCTCCGTTGAGGAATCCCACGGGATTGATGAAGAACGCGAACAGCGGGTCATCGATGGCGATGCCCTCGTGGAATGCAAGAACGATCCGCTGCGCAAGCGGCACGAAGGGAAGGAGGAGGACGTCGACCTCGAAGCGTCCCAGCAAGTCGACCACGCCCGAGATGTGATCCTTGTCGAAATGGGAGAGTACCACCAGGTCCAGGAGTGCCTTCTTAGCAGCCGTCGCTGCCGCGAACCGATCGAGTGCGTTCTCGAGCAGTGCCTTGGCGGACGCGGTGCCGCAGTCATAGACCCACAGGCAATACACATCGCCTTTTTCACGGCCCATCCACCTGGAGGGGCAATTCCCGAGGGCGCCGGATGCGAAAAGCCCCTGCCCCACCGGATGGAATGCGTATCGAACGCAGCGGATGTCAGTACGGGCCATGCGCCCTCCGTTCAACCCCGGACCTCGAAGCTTTCATCCACGTACAGCGCTTCTTCGAGGTCCTGCGTGGAATGCAGCCGCGTCCACTTCTTGAGTGCGGATACGAGCTTGGTGCGCGGGACCTCGGTGCCGCTGGCGACACTCCCGTGCTTGCCGGACTTGGTGGACATGAAGGACGTCATGCGCTGATCCAGGGCGAGCGGCTTGGCGCCCTTCGGGTACCACTCCTCCCAGAGCGTCTTCGGCGTCGCGTTGAGGCTTCCGTGGTGCCCGACCTTGTAGACCGTGACGTTCCTGAGCAGCTCGGTGAACTTCTTCTGCCCGAGTGCGTACTCCCAGTTCTCGATCTGCGCATCGCCGGGAAACAGGAACCGGTGCCCGCCGCACTCGAAAAGCAGGACCACGCTGGTGTTGTTCATGGCGGTGTCGAGCGAGCGCACCAGTTCCAGCAGCTGGTCGCCATGCGCGCTGCGCAAGGACTTGATGACCCAGCGCGCCCACAACGGCGCGCCTCCACCGGTCGTTTGTCCGAAGCCCGGGAACAAGGTCATGTCGATCGAGCCAGCCTTGCCGCCGACGCCCAAGGCTTTGCCTTGCAGGCTCCAGAATTCGTCGGGATCGGTGGCGCGCTGCTTGCGTACGCCGGCATGCTGTTTCACCGTCGGCGGACCCAGCACCGTCACCTTCACGCCGGGCAGGAACCGTGCCAGTTTGGTGGTCTTCCCGGCGTACACGTAATCGTTGGGCGCCATCCCCATCAGGTTGCGGACGGCGCCCTCGTTGGAAATGTTGTCTTCGCCGATGAACGCCAACTGCTCGGCGGTCGCGGTGTGCCGGAACGAGCGTTGCAGCTT
>DASSNH010000100.1:0-3285 GCA_035701405.1 Rhodanobacteraceae bacterium | reverse complement strand
CGCACGGCGGGGTGCCCCGCCACCTGCGCCGCAGCCTTGCCGCTGTTGGCATGGATGATCCGGGCGATCAAGGCATCGACCTTGGTCGTGTCGTTCGCGTACACGTCGGTGCTGAATACCGGGTGCTGCGGCGGCTGCTGCGACAGCATCGGACCGGACTGATCGTGGAGGTTCACCTCCACGTTCATCGACAACCCGATCCGCAACGGATGCTTGTCGAGTTCCTTCTGGTCGAGGTCGATGCGCACCGGCAGGCGCTGCACGATCTTGATCCAGTTGCCGGACGCGTTCTGCGCCGGCAACAGCGAGAACGCGCTGCCGGTGCCGATGCCGAGTCCCGCGATGTGGCCGTGGTAGGTTACGTCGCCGCCGTACACGTCCGAGGTCAACGTCACCGGTTGCCCGATGCGCATCTCGCGCAACTGGGTTTCCTTGAAGTTGGCATCGACCCACACCTGATGCAACGGCACCACGGCCATCAGCGGCGTTCCCGGCTGCACGCGCTGGCCGACCTGCACGGTGCGCTTGGCGACGTAGCCGGAAACAGGTGCGACGATCGTCGTGCGGTCGTCGTCGAGCCAGGCTGCACGCACCTTGGCTGCGGCGGCCTTGACGTCCGGATGCGAGGCAATCTCGGTGTCCGATACCAGCGCGCTGGTGGTCGCGAGCTGCGCCTGGGCGGCGGCCAACGCACTTTCCGCGGTGGTCAGCGCGTCGTGGGCATGGGCGAGCTCCTCGGCGGAGATCGCTCCCGACGCGGCCAGGCCCTTGCGGCGCCGGTAGTCGGCGCGGGCCTGCTCGACCGCCGCTTCGCTGGCCGCGACGTCCGCCTTGGAGCTGTGCACCGTGCTGTACAGGCCGCGGACCTTGCGCACGGCCTGGGCGAGCGCGGCTTCGGCTTCATCGAGCGCCACGTCCGCGCTGGACGAGTCGAGCTTCACCAGGGTCTGTCCCCGCCGCACGTAGTCGTTGTCCTCGGCACCGATGCTGATCACGGTGCCCGGCACCTGCGGCGTGATCTGCACCACGTTGCCATCGACGTACGCATCGTCGGTGCTTTCGTACCAGCGCCCGACCATGAAGTGGTAGATGGCCCAGATGATCGCGACGACGACGATCACGGCCACCAGGCCGCGCAACAACCAGCGGCGCTTGCGCTGCCGCTTCGCCTTCTGCCGGGCGGCGACGTCTTCTTCGGTAACCGGGTTCGGATTGATCGGGGAGGTCATCGATGTGCCTTGTGTTCGGATCGGGTGTCGGGCGTCGCGGCCAGTGACGGACTATCGTCCGCCGGCTGGAAGCCGCCGCCCAGGGCTTCGTTGAGCTTCGCCCACGCATCGCTTCGGCGCGTCTGCAGCTTCGCCAGTTGTTGCTCGGCGGTGATCAACTCCTGGCGCACGCTCAGCGCTTCAAGGAAGTTGCCCACGCCGGCGCGATAGCGCTGCATCGCGAGCTTGTAGGCATCGGCGGCGCTGCTGCGCGCCGTCTCCGCGTCCGCGACCTGCACCCCGAGCGAACGCAGGTCGTCGACCTGCCCCGCCACCTGGTTGATCGCGTGTACCAATGTCTGGTTGTACTGCGCGACCGCGATGTCGTGCGCCGCGTTCTTGCCGGCAAGGTTTGCGCGCAGCGCTCCGCCCTCGAAAATCGGCAGGCTGAGTGCGGGCGAGACCGTGTAGAAGCGGTTGCGCAGCGAGAGCAGGTTCATCGAGGACGGCGCGATCAGCCCCACCAGCGAGCTGATTCCGATGTTCGGCAGGAACTTGGCTTTGGCGGCCTTGATGTCCTGGCTGGATGCCTCGACACGCCAACGTGCGGCGACCACGTCGGGACGCCGGCCCAGCAGTTCGGCCGGCAGGTCGCTCGGCAGCGCGAGCTCCGGGATCGCCGGCAGCTTCGGGCGCTGGATCGAGAGCGCGCGATCGGGGCCCGCTCCGAGCAATGCGGCCAACACCAGGCCATCGATGTGCACCGCATTGTCGGCCGCTTCTAGTTGCGCCCGCGCGCTCGCCGTTTCGCCCTGGATCCGGGCGAGCTGGAAGCGGCTGTCGACCCCGCTGGCGACACGTTTCTTCGTGAGGCCAAGGAAATCCTGTGCGCGCTGCAACTCGTCCTTCGCGAGGTCGCGCTGCTGGTATGCCCCGGCCAGGTTGAAATAGGCTTGCACCACGTCGGCGGACAGCTTCAGCCGCGCCGCCCGGCTGTCGACTTCGGCCGCGCGCGCATTGCCGACGGCGGCTTCCCACGCGGCGCGCTTGCCGCCCCAGAGGTCGAAGTTCCAGCTGAAGCTGAGGTAGCCGTAGCGGATGACGCCGAAATGGCCGTTCGCGATCGGCGGCATGATCGGCGGCACCCGGGCCCCGGCCACGCTGGCGCCGCCGTTCAGGGTCGGCTTGCGGGAGGCGTCGGCCGCGTTGGCAGTGGCCAGTGCGGCACGCACCCTCGCATCGGCCAAGGTCATCCCGGGGTTCCCCGCGATCGCCTCGTCGACCAGCTTGTCGAGCTGCGGGTCGCCGATCGCCTTCCACCAATCCTTGCCCGGCCACGCCGCGGCGTCGACTTTCACACCGGCGAGGCTCTGCTCCGCGTGCAGGTCCTGCGGCGCCTTCGGGGCCGCCTCCGGATGCAGGCCACCGGTGCTGGCGCAGCCGCCGAGCACGCCGGCGATCAGGAAAACAGCAAGTCCGCTACGGTGTCGGAAACCCGAAAGTGTCATGGCTTGAGCCGGAAGAGTGGCAGAGGTTGGGGCCGGGGCCGGCGATTCAATCCCGGTGGGAAGATTCGCGCCCGGACTGAACGTGGTCCAGCACCTTCGTGAGGGTGCCGTGCAGCCGCTCGCGCTCGTTCGGCGAGACCGGGGCAAAGATACGCTCGGCCACCGCGTCGCAGTAGCCGATCACGCGCTTGCGGAGCGCCTTGCCCAGCGTGGTCAGTTCGAGCCGCAAGGCACGCCGATCGACGGCGTCAGGAACCCGCCGCAGGTAACCATGCTCCTCGAGCTTGTCGAGCAGGCGGGTAAGCGCCCCCGGATTGTAGTGCAGCGCCCGCGCCAGTTCGACCGGCGTCATCGGCTTCTCGTGGCCGAGCAGCTTGAGTGCCACGAATTGCATGAAGGTGAGATCGACGTGCTGGCGCGCCATTTCCTGCTCGACCGCGCCGACGAATTCCGCCCGTAGCCGGCCGATCAGCCGGCACAACTGGAAGGCGGTGTCGGGTGGAGTCGTGGTGCGATTCATGCCGTGGATGATACTGTTTCGGCTTTAATTGTCAAGGCAATTATAACTC
>DASSNH010000099.1:0-3709 GCA_035701405.1 Rhodanobacteraceae bacterium | reverse complement strand
CGCAGGCGGAAGCCTGGTCGCGGATCGCATCGTTCATCCGCGGGCAGGGCGCCGCTGCGGGCATGCAGCTCGCGCACGCGGGGCGCAAGGCCAGCACCGATGCGCCGTGGCGCGGCGGCGGTCCGCTGGACGCAGGGCAGGGCGGCTGGACGCCGGTCGCGCCGAGCGCGATCCCGTTCGATGAAGGCTATCCCGTGCCGGCCGCGCTGGAAGCATCGGGCATCGCGAAGGCCATCGACGACTTCCGCGCCGCCGCGCGCCGTGCACGCGAGGCCGGTTTCGAAGTGATCGAAATCCATGGCGCCCACGGCTACCTGATCCATCAGTTCCTCTCGCCGCTTTCGAACACGCGCACCGACCAATATGGCGGTTCGCTGGAAAATCGCGCGCGGCTGCTGCGGGAAGTGATTGCCGCGGTGAGGGAAACCTGGCCCTCGCCGATGCCGTTGTGGGTCCGACTGTCGGCCACCGACTGGGCGAAGGGCGGCTGGGATATCGAGGAATGCGTGCAGCTTGCGCGCATGCTCCGTGCCGATGGCGTGGACGTGATCGACTGTTCCTCGGGCGGCACGGTGCCGCATCCGAACGTTCCGACGGGCCCCGGTTACCAGGTGCCATTCGCTGCGCGGATCCGCCGTGAAGCCGGCATCCCGACGTCAACCGTCGGGCTGATCACCGAGCCACGGCAGGCCGAGGAAATCCTTCAGCGTGGCGATGCCGACGTGATCGAGATGGCCCGCGAATTCCTGCGCGATCCGTACTTCCCTCGTCGTGCGGCAAAGGAGCTGGGCGAAACGGTGCGCGTGCCGGAGCAATACGACCGTGCGTGGTGAGTGCATCCACCCGCCGGACGATCAATTCATGCCGATCTGGCCCTGCATGGACTTGAAGATCGCGGCGGTGTCGTAACCCACGCCGTCCTTGAACACCAGCGGCATGTGTTCGATGGCTGTGACGTCCTTCGCCGGGTCGCCGTCGATCACCACGATGTCGGCGCGCTTGCCGACTGCGAGGGAACCGATGTCCTCGTCGCGTCCCTGGAACTTCGCCGCATTGAGCGACATGATCTTCACCGCTTGCGGGAAGGCGAAGCCGTCCGCCTGCACCAGCAGTTCCATCTGCCGCTTGGAGGAAAAGCCCGGAATCACCCCGCCGTAGCCGGTCGGATCGCTGCCGCCCATCAACACGCCGCCGGCTTCGACGAACTTCTTTTCGAGCCGGGTGGCCTTGGCGAACTCTTGCTGCATCATCTTTGCGCGGGGAGCGGGCATCGCCTGCACTTTCTTCCAGGTGGCTTCGTAGAGCTCGCGCAGTGCGGGGTTCAGCATGTCCAAGGCCACCCGCGGCAAGGCGGGCCGGCCGGGCACGAAGGTTTCGAATACCCCGAGCGTCGAAGTAAGCGCCACGTGCTTTTCGACCAGCAGCCTGATCAATGACGTCACCTCGGGCGAATCCACGTCCAGTGACGCGATGGAGGCGCGGACATCCTGCGGACACTCGTCCGGCTTCTTGTCCTTCACGAAATCGGAAGCGACGAAGAACGCGTGTTCGAGGTTGTCGATGCCGAGGTCCGCCGCTTCGCGGAACGTGACCGAGCACAGGTGCCCGGTGATCTTGTCGTGGTGCGCGTGGGCGGCGTCGATGGCGGCTTTGAGTTCCGCGCGGGTGATGTGGTCGTAGGCCTTGAACGAGTCGACGCCCTCGGCGGCCCAGTAGTCAACGGTGCCCGTGGCATCGGCCGGGCCGGTCAGGGTGTGCATGTTTTCGGTGAAGGATTCGACGCCATTGAGGTAGGGGCCGGTGACGTCGATGTCGGGTCCGATGCGTTTGCCGGAATGGATCGCATCGCGCACGTTGAGGTCCGTGTACGGCATCAGCGAACCGCCGGTTCGGATCGTCGTTTCGCCGCCGGCGAGGTACAACGGCGGGAAACTGTATGGCATTGGCGTGGCGTAGAAGCCTGGATCGGTTCGCGTGGTGTAGAACAGATGCTCGTGCATCATCACGAAGCCCGGCAGCAATGTCTTGCCGCGCGCGTCTATCACGGTGGCGTTTGCTGGTACCCGTGTGCTCGCGGCCGGCCCGAGCGCGGTGATGCGACCCTTGTCGATCACCAGCGTCTGGTCGTGTTTCGGCGCGGCGCCAGTGCCATCGACGACAGTGGCGTGGGTGAAGGCGATGACCGGCTGCTTGTAGGCGATCCAGTCCTTCGGCTCCGCGTGCGCGACCGATGCGGATGCAAGCAGCGCGACCAGCAGAACGAACGCTCGTTTCACGGCGGTCCCCCTTCGCGATGGTTGCCGGCCGCGACGCGCGGCCGGCATTCTGGTCACTCGCCGGGATGGTACACCCGCGTCGTGTGGCCCTTGAGCTGCTCGGGCCAGAAGTACACGGTGCGCAGATCGCCCGACACGTAGCGCTGCGCCTGGTCGGTGAAGTGCGGGGAATCAAGGTTGCCGCTCTGGCCGCCGACGTGGATCGCGCGCGCGCTCACCTTGGGGCCGAACTCGACCACCGCGACGAAGCTGTTGCCGCTGCGGCCGTAGTACTTGTTGGTGCTGGGCCAGCGGTGGGCGTTCGAGGCCGCCAGCGAACCCCAGCGCGACGCGGTGAATGGCACCCCGATGCTGGACTTGGAGTCATCGAAATGCGGCTCGATCGAATCATCCAGCCGCTGGTAGCGATTGATCTCGCCCCACGGCACGCCCCAGTAGCCGAAATCCTTCTCCAGCCGATCGACGGTCGCGGCCAGGGCGTCGAGGCGCTGCTTCGGCGTGGCCTTTTCCGCGATGTAATCGATCTCGCGCAGGTCGGTGGTGTGCGCATCGAGCCCGCTGGCGATCGCCGCGTCGCTCACCTCGTTCCAGAGCTTGTCGCCCCAGGTGATGGCAAGCGTGGTCGGAATCGACGCGAGACCCCAGCGGTAGTCCCAGCTCCGCAGCACCGCGATCGGCCCGGCGAGCTCGGCCTTCTGCGCGTCGCTCGCGGGCAGCGCGTCATAGTCTTTCACCAGAATCGGAACCAACCGGGCGAACGCGGGCAGGTAGGAATCGAACGCGTCGGTAATGACTTTCGCCTTGGTGAAGTCCTTCGCGCCCGTAAGCATCAGGGTCGCGTGGATGCCGCGCGCGTTTTCGCCGAACGAATCCATGTATTGCGGAAAGTCCGTGCGCTTCGGGCTGTACTGGCCGGCGGCGGAGTAGGGCCAGTTGTTGGTGTTGAACACCCAGCCGTTGGGTGGATCGATGCTGTTCGGCATGTCCTCGAGCGGCGTCATGCCCTGCCAGGCGGTGGCGGGATTGCTGCCGTCGACAGGTTCGAGGTAATCGAAACTGTTGTCGCGCTTGGGAATGAACTGCGGGGTGAGGAACGCGATCTCGCCTTTGTCGTCGGCGAACAGGGTGTTGTTGGAGGAATTGGCCTTGAGCTCGGCCACCTTCATGTAGCTCGCAAGGTCCGTCGCCTTGGTGCGCAGCCAGCTCTGCTCCAGCGCCGGAACGGGTCGGTTCATCAGGGCTTCCGCGATCCACTTGCCGTTATCGCTGCGGACGATCGGGCCGTGCCGGGTGAAGTACGCCGTGAAGGTGCGCTCGGCCATCGGGCCGTCATCGTCGCGATAGCGGATCGTGATGTCGCGGGTCTTGACCGGCAGCAGTTGCTTGCCGAACCGGTAGAAATACTTGCCATTCTTCTGTTCGATGGTTTCGGC
>DASSNH010000098.1:0-2497 GCA_035701405.1 Rhodanobacteraceae bacterium | reverse complement strand
GTGGTGTTCGAATTGCTGACGGGCAAGCACCCGTTCGACAAGCAGAGCGCGGAGGTGGCGTTCAAGGAAGGGCGCAAGCCGCCGAAGGTGCCGGGGCTGACCAAGCGCCAATACAAGACCCTGTGCGATGCGGTGGCGTTCACCTCCGACAGGCGCCTGAAGAGCGCCGAACAGCTGGTACAGGGATTGCGCGAGATCGGCTGGCGCGAACGCGTCGGTCGTCCGCTGCTTTACGCGGCCCTCCTCACCTTGGCGCTTGTCGGCGCAGGCTGGGCCGTGATGAACCAGTTGCATGCGCGACAGGTGGCGCAGGTTGCCGCGCGTTTCGAGCCGGCAAGTCCGCAGCACTACGCGGACGAGGCGCAGGCGGTCGCCGCGCTGGCGAGCCTCGACGACAACGAGCGCAAACAATTGATCCTCGAGCAGGGCGACCTGGTGCAGCGCTTCCTGATCGGCCGGGTGGATGCCTATTGGGATCCGGCCAGGGGCCGGCGCGATTACGCTTCCGCGCGGCACGTGTTCGACTTGCTCGGCCGGTTGCATCTGTTCCTGCCGCAGCTCGAACTCAAGCGCGTCGCGATGGAAAAGGAGAAGTACGACCTCGATCATCCGAGGCCTGTTGCGACCGAAGTGGGCGCGCATCCGGAGTCGGAGCCCGCAAGCGCCGGCACGGCGGGGCTCGCGGCCGCTGCCGCGGCACAGAAGGCCGCTGACGCTGCCGCGGAGAAGGCGGCGGCGGAGCAGGCGGCTGCCAGGGCGCAGGCGGAGCGGATGCAAAAGGCGGTCGCAGGCATCCTGAGCGACGGCGAACGCAATTATTCACAGCAGAAATATTCCGCGGCAATCGCGAACGCCAGGGCGGCGCTCCAGATCAACCCGGATGATCCGGGTGCAAAGCGGCTCCTGAAGCGTGCCCAGCAGGCACAGCAGCGGGCCATGAGCAACATCACGATCAACTGAGGGAGGGTGGTCATGAACGCATACGGTTTTCGTGGCGCAGCTGTCCTGGCTGCGGTGTGCGCGCTGGGCTTGATGGCGGGTTGTGCGCAGACCGGCGGGACGAGGCCCGCCGGCGGTTCCGACGTGGCAAGCAGCGAAGCCCCGCACGAATGCAACCCGGGTGTCGGCGCCGCGATCGGCGCGATCGCCGGTTCGTTCTTCGGCAAGGGCAAGGGCCACATCGCCGGTGCGGCTATCGGTGCCGGCATCGGCGCGTTCGCCTGCATGGCCTATAACTATCACGCCCGCAAGATCAGGGATGCGCGCGCGGTGGAAGCGCAATACCGGCGCGAACGCGGGGCGCTCCCGGCCAGCAACACGGTCGAGGCCTACCAGAGCGAACTGGTCCCGGGCCAGGCGGTGCAGCCGGGCGGCAAGGCCACGATGCAATCGCGCATCACCGTGTTGCAGGGCACCCGCGGCGCCAACCCGCAGTTGCAGGAACAGCTGACGCTGTTCTCGCCGGAAGGCAAGGAACTCACCAGTGTCACGAAGGATGCGACCGCGGTCGACGGCACCGGCGAGTACGAAACCAATTTCGACTTCAACCTGCCGAAGGGCATCCAGGAAGGCCGCTACACGATGCAATCGGCGCTGTACATGAACGGCCAGAAGGTGCGTACCAACAAGGTGCCGATGCTGGTGGTCGCCTGAGTCCAGGTGTGTCCCCGACCTCCGCGCACGACGGCGGAATGAACAAGAGTCCTGCATGAAAGCGCTTTCCGAACTGATCGCGGCCTTCCGCGGCAACGAGTTGAAACTTCCCGCGTTGTTCGACGCGCTGAGCGCGCGCGGACCGATTCCGGAGGACACCTACCAGCGCGAGCGTGCGCTGCTGGAACGCCTGCTCAAGGACAAGGATTTCAACCCGCAGGTCGCGCAGGCGTTGCTGGCGAAACTGGAAAGCCTGCACGTAGCGGTGCCCGCGGGGGTGGATCCGGCCGACGAGGACGTCACCGCCCTGTTTGCCGCGGCACCGCGTGCGCAAGGCGAAGCCACGGTGGTGTATCCCGCTTCGACCACGACGGGCCGGGAAGATGTCACCCAGGTGCTGCCGTCCGCCGAGACTCCGGGTGAAGGTGCCGTCGCAGGCGGCAATACGCAGGATACCGGCGGGTCTTCGACGGGCGGCTCGTCGAGCTGGAAGCGCATTGCGGATGCCGCGCAAGGCGAATACGCGACCGTGGGCATGCTGCTGAAAGGCCGCTTCCTGCTGGAGCGCGAGATCGGCCGTGGCGGGATGGGCGTGGTGTTCGTGGCGCGCGACGAGCGCAAGGTGGAGGCGCGCGACCGCGATCCGTATGTGGCGGTGAAGGTGTTGAACGACGAGTTCCGCCGGCATCCCGATTCGCTGATCGCGTTGCAGCGCGAGTCGCGCAGGTCGCAGCAGCTGGCGCACGACAACATCGTGCGGGTGTACGACTTCGACAAGGACGGGACCGTCGTCTTCATGACGATGGAGTACATCGACGGATCGGACCTGAAGACGCTGATCCGC
>DASSNH010000097.1:0-2188 GCA_035701405.1 Rhodanobacteraceae bacterium | reverse complement strand
GTCTTGCCGTTGGCGTGGGCGACGTTGCGGATCACGTACTTCATGGTCTGCAGGTCGTCGGCCTTGTGCAGCAGCGTGTTGAAGCGCACGCCGATCTCGCACTGGCCGGCGTTGCCGACTTCGTGGTGGTGCACCTCGACGGCCTGGCCGAGCGACTCCAGCACCTTGCACATTTCCGCGCGCAGGTCGGCGAGCGAATCGACCGGCGGCACCGGGAAATAGCCGCCCTTCACGACCGGGCGGTGGCCGTGATTGCCTTCCTCGAACTTGTAGCGCGAGCTCCACGCGGCCTCTTCGGAACCGATCTCGTAGAACACCCGGCCCATGTCGTTTTGCCAGCGGACCGAATCGAAGATGAAGAACTCCGGTTCCGGGCCGAAGTACGCGGTGTCCGCGACGCCCGAGGATTTCAGGAACGCCTCGGCCCGGCGCGCGATCGAACGCGGATCGCGCGAATACGCCTGCATCGTGGACGGCTCCAGCACGTCGCACATGATGTTCAACTGCTTGTGCGCGGCGAACGGGTCGACGAACGCGGTGGCCGGGTCCGGCATCAGGACCATGTCCGATTCATTGATGCCCTTCCAGCCCGCGATCGACGAGCCGTCGAACATCTTGCCATCCTCGAGGGTATCGGCGTCGATCGCGTGGGCGGGGAAGCTGACGTGGTGTTCGACGCCGCGCATGTCGGCGAAGCGAAGGTCGACGAACTCGATGCCGTCGTGCTCGATGGTTTCCAGGATCTTGTCGGGGGTCATTGTGGGCTCTGGGTCGGGGCGGACGCGTGGCCGTTGCACGTCCGGTGCCAACGGCGAGGTGGCGGATTTCAAAGGGTTCGATTGTACCCGCTCATCCGGATGCACCAGACTGGAACCGTCGTTGCACCAAAATGGTGAAACGCGGGTGATCGGCCGCAACCGGATCAGGCAAGCTTCGATCCCAGCGGCACCGGCTTGTCCGGAACGCACAAGGCAACTTCGCCATCCGCATCGTGGAAGCCGGTGACGAGGCATTCCGACATCACCGGGCCAATCTGTTTCTTCGGGAAATTCACCACGCCCACCACCAGCTTTCCGACGAGCTCCTCGGGCCGATACAAGCCGGTGATCTGGGCACTCGACTTCCGGACACCGATTTCCGGTCCGAAATCGACCTGCAGCACGTAGGCAGGTTTGCGCGCCTCGGGGAACACCCGCGCATCGATGATCCGGCCGACCCGCAGTTCGACCTTGGCGAAGTCTTCCCAGCCAATCGTTTCCATGCACCACCTCCGGGCAGGCATACTACCGGCCGCCGCGCGCACGGCGTAGAAGGCGACAACCCGCAGCAGGGGGCGCCGGCGGCGCGCGTCCGTTTCCCCTCCGATGCGGGCGTCCACGCCCGTGCAAAAATCCCCCGGTTGGAGACCGCCATGTTGGCGTTGTGGCTGAAAGCGTTCCACATCATCGGGGTGGTGACCTGGTTCGCCGGGCTGTTCTACCTGCCGCGGCTGTTCGTCTACCATGCCGAGGCCAGCGAGCCAGCGGTCCGTGATCGCCTCAAAACGATGGAGCGGCGCCTGCTGGTGATGACCCACATCGGCGGAGGACTCGCGCTCGCGTTCGGGATCGCCACCCTCACCGCCGAATCGTTCTACCTCCAGGCCGCGTGGCTGCACGTGAAGCTCGCGCTGGTGCTGCTGCTCGTCATCTACCACGCAGCCCTGGTGAAGCTGTGGCGGGACTTCGCGCGCGACCGCTGCCGCTGGACCTCGCGCACGCTGCGCTTGTTCAACGAGGCGCCGGCCCTGCTGCTGCTCGCGATCGTGATCCTCGCCGTCGTGAAGCCTTTCTAGTGCGATCATCCGTGATCGCTGCATCGCAAAGCGATGGACTCGCAAGACCCGGCCCCGAAGTGAAGCGGGAAAAGAAGAGATGGGTTTGAGAAGCGGTGACAGGGAACAAAAGCCGTATCCCCATTCCCCGCCTCGTTCCCTGTTCCCCGTGCCCGCTCCTGGTTCGTCCAACCAGGACGGTCCGTTCCATTTCGGCTTCCACAACCGCCATTCCTAATGAGACACCGTTCTCAAATCGTGCGCAGCCGGCGCGCCGGCTTGCTATAGTTTCGCCGTAGCGGGGAGTCCTCATGGCATCGCTGTTGGCCCGGCAGAATCCCGATGCGGAACTGCAGGCGGCATTTCGCCGCCATC
>DASSNH010000096.1:0-18548 GCA_035701405.1 Rhodanobacteraceae bacterium | reverse complement strand
GTGGTCGGCGACCTGTTCGGCGCGGGCAAGATGTTCCTGCCCCAGGTCGTCAAATCCGCGCGCGTGATGAAAAAGGCCGTGGCCTACCTGCTGCCCTTCATGGAAGAGGAAAAGAAGAAGAGCGGCGATACCCAGAAGTCCAACGGCAAGATCGTGATGGCGACCGTCAAGGGCGACGTGCACGACATCGGCAAGAACATCGTCGGCGTGGTACTGGCTTGCAACAATTTCGAGGTGGTCGATCTCGGCGTAATGGTGCCGGCGCAGAAGATACTCGACACCGCGATCGCCGAGCACGCCGACATGATCGGCGTGTCGGGGCTGATCACGCCGTCGCTCGAGGAAATGGCGCACGTCGCCAAGGAGATGAAGCGGCAGAACTTCAGGATTCCGCTGCTGATCGGCGGCGCGACAACTTCGCGCGCGCACACCGCGATCAAGATCGAACCCAACTACGAAACCGCCTGCGTGTGGGTAAAGGACGCCTCGCGGGCGGTCGGCGTGGCGCAGTCGCTGGTCAGCAAGGAACTGGTCGACAATTTCCTAACCAAGGTCCGCAACGAATACGCAGAGGTGCGTGAGCGCCATCGGAACCGCGGCCCGGCCAAGCGGCTGGTGTCACTGAAGGACGCGCGCGCGAACGGCTCGAAGTTCGATTGGAAAAACTACACGCCGCCCGTGCCGAACAAGCCCGGCATCACGGTGATCGGCGACATTCCGATCCGCGAACTATCGAAGGTCACCGACTGGACGCCGTTCTTCCAGGCGTGGGAACTGCACGGCCATTACCCCGCGATCCTTGGCGATCCGGTGGTGGGCCCACAGGCCACGGAACTGTTCGATGACGCGCAGAAGATCCTGAAGCAAATCATCGACCAGAAGTGGCTACGCGCGAAGGCGGTGATCGGGTTCTGGCCGGTGTCGCGGACAGGCGACGATCTGGAACTGGCCCATGGCGACGAAACGGTGATGCTCCATCACCTCCGCCAGCAAGCCGACAAGCCCGTCGAACGTCCCAACCTTTGCCTTGCCGACTTCATCGCGCCGAAGGAAGCGGGCATCCAGGACTGGATCGGCGGTTTCGCGGTGACCGCCGGACTCGGCATCGAGGAGCACCTCGAACGCTTCCGGAAAGAGAACGACGACTACTCGGCGATCATCTTGAAGGCGCTGGCCGACCGCATGGCCGAAGCGCTCGCGGAATGGATGCACCGCGAAGTACGCACGAACTACTGGGGCTACGCACCCCACGAGGACTTGAGCAACGAGGACCTCATTGCCGAAAAATGGCGCGGCATCCGTCCGGCTCCCGGCTATCCCGCCTGTCCCGACCATACCGAGAAGGCCACGCTCTTCCGGCTGCTCGATGCGACGAACAATGCAAACATCGAACTCACCGAAGGCTTTTCGATGTACCCCGCCGCTGCGGTTTCGGGCTGGTATTTCAGCCATCCCGACAGCCAGTATTTCGTGGTCGGAAAGCTCACGAAGGACCAGGTCGAGGACTACGCCAAGCGCAAAGGCTGGACACTGGCCGAAGCCGAGCGCTGGCTTTCGGCCAACCTCGACTACGATCCGGACTGAGCCGCTGGCGGCAGACCGAAGAAGATGGAGCGGACAGCGTCCGCGCCAGTTCAGGCGACCGACGTTGCCCGCTCCACGGGTGACGCGGCCGGGACTACAGCGAGGCGCCGCCCATCGATCGGGCCATGTGGAACAGCGCGGCTCCGAACGTTGCCGCGAACAACACCCAGAGCACCACCAGTACCGCGGTCATGATCAGGGCGGCCCGGCAATAGTTCTGCTTGCTGGGATTCGTGCCGCTGGAAAATCCCCACACGAACAGCATCACGATGTTCACTATGGGAATCGCCAGGATTATCAGCGTAAGGATCCAGTCCCCCAGCGAAACCGGTGCCACGTCTCGTGGAGCGAAGTTTGTGCCGCCCTGGGTGCCAACTTGCGCGTTCATGTCTTTTCCCCATGCAATGGAACCAGCCTTGCGGCTCGAAAAACGGGTCGCCACGCCTCGGCGCCCGCGCCACTCTCCCCGGCGCCCGGAGATTCGGACGCCGACGCGATCCTAGCGCAAGGACGACACTGCAGCTAGGCAGGTGCGTCCCCCGGCGTGCCGCTGCCCGGATGCCGCAGGTGAACAACCAGGTTGTAGACGGCGACGAACGCCGGAAACAGGTTCTGCACGATACCGACCGAATCGTTTTTCCCGAAAATGAAATACGCCAGCACCAAGACGCTTCCGCAAATCGACAGCATCCAGAACGACAGGGGCATCGTTACCCGCTTGTGCTTGCGGGTGGCGTAGAACTGGACGAACCATCGGCTCGCGAACATCACCGCCCCGAGAAAGCCGACCGCCTTCCAGGGCGTGATCTCGTAGTTGACGAGGGCGTGAACGATGTGTTCCATGGCGAGGGGTCCGGTTGCGGATAACGGCGAATTGTAGCAACCAGTCCACTGCCGATTGACCGCGACCGGGGCGCACCGTAGACTTCCCCGTTCTCCCGCGGTCGCGGCTTGCGTCCCACCCCCGGCGCGGGGCGATTCCCGAAATGGCGCCGCGCGCGCACGAACTCGGGCGGTTAGCTCAGCGGTAGAGCACTGCCTTCACACGGCAGGTGTCGCAGGTTCGATCCCTGCACCGCCCACCAAATTCAATTGCTTACGAATGGCCAGATCTCGAAAATCGGGCCTTTCTGGTTTCCGAGTGTCCCCAAATCTCCCCGCGATTCTGGCTGTTTCGCTGCATTCGCGGTATGTCTTGGTGGTGACCCCGGATTGCCCCCCGCCCACTCGTCTCCGTTGTTCCCCTGCAGCCTCCGCAGTTGACGTTTCGCCGCGCCAACTCTGCCCGGACGCCCAAGCTGCGCCAGGCAACTTGCGATCCGAAGTAGCCAGTCGCCCAACGTCGCGCGGGGACAAATGACGCAGGTATCAGGAAAACGAAGATTTCCAAGCGTACCCCCAAGTCGAGAAACATGGATTTTTGCATCCTCTCGAAATGGAAGCACCGCCTATGCGGCGGCGCTGGCCAGTGTGCAGTCGGCTTCGTGGGTCCATCCGCGTGCCGGGACAACCGGCGCGACAATGGTCACCGTCCCGAATTTCCACGGATATAGGTGAGCACCGATCGGAGATGTGGGAATTTTCCTGTCGGCCGCAGGCGACCCTCAGCTGACATTCAAGGCGGTACGTCCGAACTTTCGCTTTGCTCCTGCAAGGATGACGCTGCTTCAGCCCCATTGCCCCCGAGATTTGCAGTCGAGACCCTTGTCACGAGACTGTCATAATGGAACGCTGCAATAGTCGCGTCACCGTGCCGGCCATCCCGCATGCACAAGCGCATTCTGGTCGTCGAAGACGAAGCTTCGATCCGCGACATGGTCGCGTTTGCCCTGCGCAAGGCCGACATGGAAGTGATCCATGCAGCGGACGCTCGGGCGGCGCTGGTCGCGATCAGTGACTCCCCGCCCGATCTGATCCTGCTGGACTGGATGCTGCCCGGCATGACCGGTCTGGAACTGGCGCGGCGTTTGCGTGCCGAGGAGCGCACCGCCGAGGTGCCGATCATCATGCTGACGGCGCGCGGCGAGGAAATGGACAGGGTAAGCGGCCTGGAAGCCGGCGTGGACGATTATGTGGTGAAACCATTCTCGACGCGCGAGTTGATCGCGAGGATCAAGGCGGTACTGCGGCGTACCCAGGCCGACGGCGGCACGGGTTCGATCGAGATCGGTGGTTTGCGCATCGACGGTCCCGCGCATCGGGTGTATGCGGGTGATGCGCAGATCGAGATAGGCCCCACCGAATACCGCCTGTTGCACTTCTTCATGAGCCACGCCGAACGCGCCTATTCGCGCGCGCAGTTGCTGGACCAGGTATGGGGCGCAAGCGTGTACGTGGAGGAGCGCACCGTGGACGTGCACATCCGCCGCCTGCGCAAGACGCTGGAGCCGTTCGGACTAGACACCTTGATCCAGACCGTGCGCGGTACCGGTTACCGATTCTCGGCTTCGCCATGAACACCGATCGCGCGCGTGTGCGGCGTCTCGCGACGCAACTGCGCGACCTGCGCACGGTCGCGTGTGCCTTGTCGGACGCGCTGGTGCTGCTGGATGCCGATTCCCGGGTGTGCTGGTGCAATCCCGCGGCGGCGCAACTGCTTGGAATCGAATGGCCCCGCGATCGCGGCCGGTCCGCGGCCGAACGTTTCGGTGAAGGCGAGGCCGGCGCGTGGTTGCGGGTAGGACAAGGTGAGGGTGACGATATTGCTTCGCCCGTCGATGCCGCCGTGCGGCTGCAAGTCTCGCTGATTCCGTACGGCGAGCATCGCCACCTGCTGATTGCGCGCGACATCAGCCGGGTCACCCGGCTCGAACAGGTGCGCCGCGATTTCGTCGCCAACGTATCGCACGAACTGCGCACGCCGCTGACCGTGATCCACGGTTACCTGGAATTACTCGATCCGGAGGACGTGCCGGCGCTGGCAACCGTGCTGAACGAGATGCGGGCCCAGTCGCAGCGCATGCGCCAGATCGTCGAGGACTTGCTCGAACTGTCGCGACTGGAAATGCAGCAGCACGTCCCCGAGGAGCGAGTCGAGATGGCGCCGATGCTGGAAACCTTGGCTCACGAAGCGAAGGCCCTGAGCCAGGACCGGCACCGGATCGTGCTGGAAGACGGAGCCGGGATCGACCTGCTGGGTTCGCCCAGGGACCTGCACAGTGCATTTTCCAACCTGGTCAGCAATGCGGTGCGCTACACACCGGACGGCGGCACCATCACGATCCGCTGGCGACGCACGCCGGCCGGCGCAGAATACTCGGTGATCGACACCGGCTACGGCATTCCCGCCGAGCACCTCTCCAGACTCACCGAACGCTTCTACCGCGTCTCGTCCAGCCGCTCGCGCGCAACCGGCGGTACCGGCCTCGGACTTTCGATCGTCAAGCACGTGCTGAATCTGCACGACGCGCAGCTGCGGGTCGAAAGCGAATCCGGCAAGGGTTCGACATTCACATGTGTATTCGGTAAAGCGCGGCTGTTGCGGTCTGGGAAGTGACCTGTACCGCGAATTCGCATCGAGCATCCGCAGGGACATGAAGCATGAAGCGTGCGCCAACGCGAGCGGCACGGATGGCTGTATTCAATCCTTGGGCTCGCCGACGCGCGCCGCCACGCACCTCGAGTCCGTCCGGAGCAGGCCTCGTCACCACTTCACTTCGCCCCACGCGCCGACCTCGCGCGATTCGACGTCGCCACTCATGCCGTTGCGCAGGCGCTCGTTCTTGTAGGCAACCGCCACGCGTATGCCCGTGGTGATCGGGAATGCCACGCCGAAGTTGTAGTAGGTGTCTTCCAGGTCCGGATCGAGATGCTTGCTCGGTTCGACGCGGTCGTAACGCGCGAATACGGATGCGGCACTGAAGTCGTAGCTGCCCCACAGCGAGTAGCCATCCGCCGCGTCGCTGAACGGCGTGGCGACATTGTTCCAGTCGTTCGCCCTGAACCATTCCGCGCCCAGGCGCAAACCGTTCGCGTTCCAGGCGACCATCGCGTCGTAGCGACGCGCGTCGTGCAGCGCGGGCGAAGTCGTGGTGTCCTCGCCGAGATGACCCGTATAGCCGCCGATGGCGACCGCGAAGCCCTTGATCGGCGTGAAGCCGACACGAGCCTCGAAATCGACGCTGTCGGAGCGGTTCGGATGCTTGTAGCCGCCGCCGTTGACCATCGACACCTGGTAGTCGAACGTGCCGCTGTCGCCCAGCAGGTGCAGGCCCCAGTCCGCGGAATTCCCGAACTTCATGCGATCGACCAGGGTGTTCTCGACGAATCGGTAGCCGTAGAAATCTTCCACGAACGGAATCCAGGGTGTGCCGGCCGAGCCAATGCGCAATGTCGCGAGTTTCGAGAACGCGCCCTGCACGTAGGCCTTCTTCACAAACAGATTGGTTTCGCCGTCATTGCTGACGTAATTGAAATCAGTGGTCAGGTCGGCCGACCAGACGTCGTTGAACTGGTGGTCAATCGAAAGATAGAAGCGCTTGACGTCGAGCCCCGTGCCGGCCGCATCGGTTTTGCTGCCGTTGCTGGCCTGGTCGATGTTGGAGAAATCGACGAACATCGTGCCGCCGACGGTGGTGTTGTCGGCCCACGAAGAGGCGGACTTGGTCGGCACTTGCTGCAGTGCCTCGATGTTCTGCTGGGTGCTGACATGGATGCCGGACTGCGCGTCGGTGCGTTCCTGCAACGCTTCGACCTTGGCCTGCAGGGCCGCAAGTTGTGCCTTGAGGTCGGCCAGTTGCTGCGCGTCGGTGGACGTGGATTGGGCCATCGCCCCGAAACTGGAAACCGTCAAGCCGGTGGCGATTGCCACCGCGAACATCTTGGTACGCACGTATGCATCTCCTATCGTCGGAAGGCATTCCCGCATGGCGTTTGTCCGCGGGGTTGCCGGACATGTTCGGCCGCGATCGTTGCGGAGTTGTTCCCGGCGTGTGACAGGTGCATGACACTGCATGGGGGCATCGCGGATTTGATCTGGGTCACCCGGGTGTCATCCAACCGAAATATTTTTCTCATCGAACGGCAACACGGGGCATTTGTAATTGACGCCATCGACCACGACGCACCCAGGAGACCTCGCGTGACCACCATGCATCGCAATAAGCTTCGCCTGCTTGCCCTCGCCATGTCACTCGCGCTCGGCATCGGCGCGGCGCACGCCACCGACGTCACCGGCGCCGGGTCCAGCTTCGTGTATCCGGTGATCTCGAAGTGGTCCGCCGACTATGCGGAGAAAACCGGCAACCGCATCAATTACCAGTCGATAGGCTCGGGCGGCGGCATCGCCCAGATCAAGGCCGGCACCGTTGATTTCGGTGCCAGCGACAAGCCGCTCGACGAAGCCACCCTGGACAAGCTCGGCCTCGGCCAGTTTCCCGATGTGATCGGCGGCATCGTGCCGGGCTTCAACCTGCAGGGCGTGGCGCCCGGCAAGCTGGTGCTGGACGGAGCGGCGCTCGCGGACATTTTCCTGGGCAAGGTCACACACTGGGACGACCCCGCGATTGCGAGGCTCAACCCTGGCCTGAAGCTTCCGGACGCAAAGATCACCGTGGTGCACCGTTCGGATGGCTCCGGCACCACCTTCAACTTCACCAATTACCTCTCCAAGGTCAGTCCCGAGTGGAAGTCCAAGGTCGGTGAAGGCACCGCGGTGAACTGGCCGGACGGCATCGGCGGCAAGGGCAACGAGGGCGTCTCGGCGTACATCCAGCGGATCCCGAATTCGATCGGTTACGTGGAGTACGCCTACGCCGTACAGAACAAGTTGGGCTATGCGCGCATGAGGAATGCCGCCGGCCAGGTGGTGAAGCCGGATGCCGCGAGCTTCCAGGCCGCCGCCGCCACCGCCGACTGGCCGCACGCCAAGAATTTCGACCTGCTGATGACCAACGCGCCGGGCGCCAAGGCCTGGCCGATCACCGCCACCTCATGGGTCATCATGTACAAGCAACCGAAGAACGCCGCACGCTGGAAGGTCGCACTGGATTTCTTCCGCCACGCCTATACCGATGGCAAGTCTGCGGCAGCGGCCCTGGACTACGTGCCGCTTCCGGACAGTCTGGTGGAACAGATCGAAGCCTACTGGAAGGCCGAGTTCAGGCAGTAAGTCCCCCTCCCCTCGGGAGAGGGTTGGGGTGAGGGTTCGGCTCAGGCGGAAGATTCCGCTCCGCGCGAACCCTCATCCGCCCCTCCTGGCCACGTTCTCCCGAAGGGAGCAGGCAAAGACTCGGCTCTTCACAAAACCCCATGTCAGCGATCCACGTCCCCATCGCCAACCAAAACGCTGCCCGCCGCAGCCGTGCCGACGTCCGCCACGACCGATGGTTCCGCTGGCTGCTGAAGGCGTGCGCGCTGTTGGTGCTCGCAGCGCTGCTGGGTGCGGCGCTCTCCACCCTGTGGGGTGGGCGCGACGTGCTTTTCGGCCACGGGCTGCACTTCCTGACCAGTGATGCGTGGGATCCGGTCACGAACGATTATGGCGCGTGGGCGCCCATCTTCGGCACGCTGGTGACTTCGGTGATCGCCCTCATCCTCGCGGTACCCACGGCGTTCGGGATCGCGCTGTTCCTTACCGAGATCGCGCCGACCTGGCTGCGCGGCCCGGTTGCTACGGCCATAGAGCTTCTGGCGAGCATCCCGTCGATCATCTACGGAATGTGGGGCCTGTTCGTGTTCGTGCCGTTCATGGCGCGCATCGAGCCCGGTCTCTCCGACACGCTGGGCCGAATTCCGATGCTCGGAAAGCTGTTCCAGGGGCCGCCGATCGGGCTCGGACTGCTGACCGCGGGGATCGTGCTGGCGGTGATGATCCTGCCGTTCATCTGCTCGGTGATGCGCGAGGTGTTCCAGACCGTCCCGAACCGGCTCAAGGAATCCTCCTATGCACTGGGCTCGACGACATGGGAAGTGGCGTGGGACATCGTGCTGCCCCACACGCGCTCGGCGGTGATCGGCGGCATCCTTCTCGGCCTCGGGCGGGCGCTGGGAGAAACCATGGCGGTGACGTTCGTGCTGGGCAACGCGTACGACATCACGACTTCACTGTTGATGCCGGGAACCTCGATTTCCTCTTCCATCGCGAACGAATTCAACGAGGCGATCGGCATGCACCGATCGGCACTGGTCGCGCTCGGCTTCCTGCTGTTCGTGGTGACGTTCGTGGTGTTGCTGGTTTCGCGCCTGATGTTGCGCCGGTTGGCGCGACGCGAGGGCGCATGATGGGCATGGACATCCACGTGCGCCGGCGTGCCGTCAACGCGGTGGCCATGGCGCTCAGCGGCTTTGCCGCCGCGGTGGGCCTGGCATACCTCGTCTGGATCCTGTGGGTGACGCTGAAGAACGGCCTCGGCGCCATCGACCTGGAGTTGTTCACGAAGATTACCGCGTATGGAGCCGAGGGTGGCCTCTCGAATGCCATTGTCGGCAGCCTGGTGATGGACATGATCGCGCTTGCAATCTGCGCGCCGATCGGCGTGTTGGCCGGCACTTTCCTCGCCGAATACGCGAACCGCACCAGGCTTGGCGCCATCATCCGTTTCCTGAACGACATCCTGCTGTCGGCGCCGTCGATCGTGCTCGGCCTGTTCGTGTACATGGTCGTGGTACTGCCGATGTCGAACCTCACGGATGGCGCCGTGTCGTTCTCCGGCCTCGCCGGCGCGATCGCGCTGGCGCTGATCGGTTTGCCCGTGATCGTGCGAACCACCGACGAAATGCTGCAACTGGTGCCCGGCACGCTGCGCGAAGCGGCGCTGTCGCTGGGCGTCGCGCAGTGGAAGCTGACCGTGCAGGTGCTGATGCGCGCCGCGACTTCGGGCATTGTCACCGGCGTGCTGCTGGCGCTGGCACGCCTCGCCGGCGAAACCGCGCCGCTCCTGTTCACTGCCTTCGGCAACAACTTCATGGCGTTCCATCCGCTCGACAAGATGGGAAGCGTCCCGGTGGCGATCTACCAATACACCAACGATCCCAACCCGGCGCTGCACGCCATCGCCTGGGCCGGCGCGCTGCTGATCACGCTGTTCGTGCTCCTGCTCAGCCTGTCTGCACGCTGGTACCTGCATCGCCACAAGGTCATCCATGACTGAACCATCCACGATCACGGACGCCACCATGCCCAGCGCACCATCCAGTCTTGCGGCGGTTGCCTCGGCCGCTGTTCCACCGCGGCCAAAACTCGCGGTACGCGAGCTCGATTTTTTCTACGGCGACTTCCGCGCGTTGAAAGACATCAGCATGGACATCCCGGAAAAGAAGGTCACCGCGATCATCGGTCCTTCCGGATGCGGCAAGTCCACGCTGCTGCGCGTGTTCGACCGCATTTACGCGGTGTATCCCGGGCTGCGCGCCAGTGGCGAGGTGTTGCTGGATGGCGAGAACATCCTCGACTCGAAATATCCGTTGCATCGCCTGCGCAGCAAGGTTGGCATGGTGTTCCAGAAGGCGGTGCCGTTCCCGATGACGATTTTCGAGAACGTCGCGTGGGGCATTCGCCATCATGAGCGGTTGTCGAAACCGGATATGGCAAAGCGCGTGGAGCAGGCGTTGCGTCGCGCCGCGCTGTGGGACGAGGTCAAGGACAAGCTGAAGCGCAGCGCGCTCGGCCTTTCGGGGGGCCAGCAGCAGCGGTTGTGCATCGCACGCGCGATCGCACTGAGGCCGGATGTGTTGCTGCTGGACGAACCGACCTCGGCACTCGATCCCATTGCGACCGCGAAGATCGAACAATTGATCGAGGAACTGAAGAACGACTACACGCTGGTGATCGTCACCCACAACATGCAGCAGGCCGCGCGCGTGTCCGATCGGACCGCGTTCATGTACCTGGGCGAGCTGGTCGAATTCGATGACACCGAAAGGATCTTCACCAATCCCGGCGAGCGGCAAACCGAAGACTACATCTCGGGAAGATTCGGATGAGATCAGGCGACCGGCGACTCCACTTTCACCTGGCTGCGAGACACGGCTATGCCCATTACACCTCATGACCACCTCGTGAAAAGCTACGACGACGAAATGTCCCGCCTGACGACCGAGATTGCCGCGATGGGCGAGCTCTCTGCGAGGCAACTCGAAGCCGCCATGGATGCGCTGCACGAACGCGATGGCGAGGTCGCGCAATCGGTCGCCGACAACGACGATGCGATCGACGAGCAGGAACGCCAAATCAGCAGTGACGTGTTGCGCCTGCTGGCGTTGCGCCAGCCAATGGCGCGCGATCTGCGGGATGTTCTCGCCGCCCTGCGCATTGCTTCCGATATCGAGCGGATCGGGGATCATGCGGAAAACGTCGCCAGACGTTCGATCGCCTTGAACCAGTCGGAACCTGTGCCGTTGGCAAGCGGCTTGACGGCATTGGCCACGGCCGCCGCCGGGATGCTCCGCGAGGTGCTGCGCGCGTACACGGCGCGCGATGCGCAAGCGGCGCGCGCGGCGTGGGCGCGCGATGCGGAACTGGATGCGCTCTACACGGGCCTGTTTCGCGAGCTGCTGACTTACATGATGGAAGACCCGCGCAGCATCACGGCGTGCACGCACCTGCTGTTCATCGCCAAAAACCTGGAACGCATTGGCGACCATGCCACCAACATCGCCGAGGAAGTCTGGTTCGCGGTGCGCGGGGAATCTCTCAAGGAAGCTCGTACGGAGCGCAAGCGGCGAGCAGACGAAGCGTGACGACGGCTGGCAGGTGTGGCTTTTCGCCGCGCCTTCGTTGAAGTACTCGGCGGGCCTTTCACAGCGCGGGCGAGATGTTGGGCATCTTCCATTCGCGGGTTCGCCTCCGACACCCGCTTCTCGCGCGCCCCTCTTCGTACTGCGGCCCTTGTGAAGGGCTCCGCTGCGAGAACCGCCTGGTCTTCAATGGCAGCCGGGACGACGGCGAAGGGGTGACGATCCCGGACGGGCGCCGCATCGACTAAGCGAATCATAAGTTTGGCTCTGGACACTCGCGACGGTCGACCAAGGTTCGGATGGTGCATGTTCTCGTACGACCCGCTCGTTGTCCGCTTCGGCACGCTGGAGGACATGGTGCTGCTGACGCCCCTGCTGCGTTTGCTGCATCGGCGTTGGCGGCGGCCCTGTCGGGTGATGGGGTCGGGCCGCTGGCTGGAGCCGCTGCTGGACGGCCGTCCCGATGTGCAGGCGGTGCTCACCGTCTCGAACCTCGAACGCCCGTACTGGTTCGACGGCACGCAACACGATGCCGTGCAGCGCCTGAGGATGCAGCCGCCGGGCGCGGTGTACGTTTGTGATGATCCCGCCACGGTCAAGGTGCGCCGGCTCCTGCGGCATGCCGGCGTGCTCGCGGATCAGTGCCGGTTCGCGAATCCAGATTGCCCGCTGCGGGACGGCGAACACTGGATCGACCGCTGGCAACGGTTTGCGGAAATGACGCCGCCGGCGTTCGTTCCGGGAAATTTCCGCGCCGACGCACGCGGCCCCGCCAAGCCGTGGTTGGTATCGAACGCGGGCGATCGGGCGGATCTCGCGGAATGGCTGGACCGGCGGGGTTTGGCCGACGCGAAGATCATCTTGCTGCAGCCGGGGAGCGGGCGTGCCCGAAGCCGTGGAGGGGACGACTCTTCCGCCGATGCCGAGTGCTGGCCGTCTGCCAACTGGGTGGCACTGATCCACGCCTTGCTCGCCGATCCCGGCGACTTCTCCGTCATCGTCTGTGGTGCGCCGCCGGATACAGCGCTGCCGCGGGACCTGGCGAGCTCCGTCGGATCGCCACGCGTCCAGGTGGTCGGCCGCGACCTGCCGCTGCGACGTTTCATGGCGCTCTGCGGGCACGCCCACGCCATGATTTCGGTGGATTCGGGGCGTGCGCAGGTCGCGGCTGCGTCGGGTTGCCCGTTGATCGTGTTGTACGGCTCCCGCCAGCCGGCGCGGTGGTGCCCGCGCAGTGCGTCCGGCAGTCCTGTCTTGCACCTGGGCGGCCCGCCGGCACGGAGCCGCGTCGACGAGGTCACGCTCGATGAAGTACTCGCCGCTTGGCGGGCGCTTCGCGGGTCGAGCCCTGCATCGGCATCGCCGGAGCGGCCGGGACCGCGACGGGGCTGCTCCGGGCAGCCGGTGCGGAACGTGCCGCATTGAACGTGCCCCGCTGGGCAGCGACGCCGGTCGCTGCGCGCCGGCTCGGCATCGCCTGCTGGTGCGCCTTGTTGCTGCCGCTCGCGATTTTGCTTCCCCCGATCCCGATCGACGAGACGCGCTACCTCACCGCCGCATGGGAGATGTTCAATTACGGCCAGTGGCTGGTGCCGACGGTCAACGGCGCGTGGTATTCGGACAAGTCGCCGCTCTTGTTCTGGCTGATCGCGGGTGGCTGGAAAGTGGTTGGCGTACACACGTGGGTGGCACGCGTCGAGACGCTGGCGATTGCGGTCGCGATCGTGGTGACGTTGCGGCGCGTGGCGCAGCGACTGGGCATGGACGCACGCGGCGCGGAGACTGCGATGTGGCTGCTGGCGGGCTGCGCCGGCTTTGCCGTGTTCGCGACGGCGATCATGTTCGACTTGCTGCTGACGCTCTGCGTGCTCGCCGCCCTGCACGGGCTGCTGGACCTTGATCGCGGCAAGTGGAAGCGCGGCGTCGGCGTGCTCGGCACGGCACTCGGGCTGGGCATCCTCGCGAAGGGCCCGGTCATGTTGCTGCATGTGCTGCCCGTGGCGGTGCTGGCACCGGCGTGGAGCGGCGCAGCCCGCGCGCACATGGCGCGCTGGTACGTCGCGCTCGCGACGGGACTGCTGATCGGCATCGCGATCGCCTTGGCATGGCTGCTGCCGGCCGCGTGGTACGCGGGGCCCGGCTATTGGCAACCGCTCGTCGACAAGGTGAGCGGTCGCCTTGCACGCAGCTTCGCGCACAGCCGTCCGTTCTGGTGGTACCTTCCGCTGGTCCCGTTGCTGCTCCTGCCGTGGCTGCTGGCGCTGCGCGCCCCACGCGCGGCGTGGGCGGTCGTGTGGCGCGGGCGGTTCGGACGATTCGCCACATGCTGGTGGGTGGTGCCGTTCGTCGGCTTTTCAGCCATCAGCGGCAAGCAGATCCATTATCTCCTGCCCCTGCTGCCTGCGTGGGCGCTGATGGGCGCATGGCTGTTGCAGCAGCGCGGTGCGCGACTGCGACCGACGCTTTTCGTGGTGCTGGCGTTGGCGGTCGCTGCCGCGCTGGCGTGGCTGCCGTTCCGGGCGGCGAGCACGTTCGGCTGGACGGCGAGGCCGGCGTTGGCGTGGTTCGCGCTGGTCGGCATCGTCGTCGCGGCAGGCGCGTGGCGCGCGTGGGGCCACGACCCAAAGGGATTGGCGCTGTCCGCGACGGCACTTGCAGCGACGGCCATGCTTGCCGGAGCGTTGGCCTTCCGGCCGGCTTTGGACGTTGCACCCGAGGCCGCATTCGTGAAACAGGAACTCGTCGCGCATGTGCCGATCACGCACGTCGGATGGCACAACGGACTGTTCGCTTACACCGGGCGTCTTCGGCAACCGTTGCCGTGGATACCACACGCAGCGGTGCGGGCATGGTGCCGCACCCATCCCGACGGCATCCTGCTGACCAGTAACAGCCATCTGGCGCCACCCGGCATCAGCCCCTATCGCGCTTGGCCTTATGCCCTCTCGGGTGACCATCGCATCGCTGCATGGCGCGCTGCCGATGTGCTGGCCACGGGGGCGTCGCAATGAAAGCCGGCGGTGAGCGTCGATGCTGGCGGCTTGCGCCTGCCTGGCGGGCTGCACCACGTTCCATCCGTTGCCGCTCCACGATACGCGCGGACCGGCGCGCATCACCGATGTACGCGTGCCGCCTTCGTCGGAAAGGTTTCCGAAAGCATTGCCCAAGCAGATGCTAAGCAATGGGGACCGAAAATATCCGGCATCGCTCCCGGATGGCAGGCATGAAGGCCTGTACGCACATGCGGCGACTCACCACGTTGTTCCTGGTCTGCATCTGTGCACTAGCGCCGATGCGCGCGGCACGGGCCGCGAGCGGCCCCTTCGGGATCGATCATCGCATCGCCTACGACAACAGCGGCATTTGGGCCCGCCACAACCAGAAGGTGTTGGTGGGCGCCACGATCGTGACCATCGTGGGCGGCTCGTTCGCACTCGGCGACCAAGACAAGCTGGGCGACACGTTCTGGCGCTCGCTGGATTCCATGGCGGTATCGTCTGCCGTTTCGCAAGTCGCGAAATGGACGTTCCAGCGCGAGCGTCCATCGCAAACGTCCGACCCGAATGAATTCTTCAAAGGCATCCGCTACGAGAGTTTTCCGAGCGGCGAGGTCACCGCGATTGCCGGCGCGGTGACCCCGTTCGTGGTGGCGTACGGCCATGACCACCCCGCGGTGTACGCACTGGAACTGTTGCCGCTGTATGACGCCGCGGGGCGGGTCAAGACGCGCGGACACTGGCAAAGCGACGTCCTTGCCGGATGGGCGATCGGCACCGCGGCCGGCATCTGGGCCGAACATCGCAACGCGCCGTTGATCCTCGGCTGGCTACCCGGCGGATTCGAGGTCGGATTCATCCATAGGTTCTGAATCGTCGCCGTCTCGAAACGCGAGAACTTCCGACACACATGTGCGGGCTTCTCCCCTCCGATCAGTCGTTGCCCTTGGGCTGCGGACGACCTGTCGGGTTCACAGCCTGGCTGCGCGGCCTACTCGTTGGCAGGTGCCGGGTTCCAGCGCACCGATGCCTGCAGTACGCCTCCATGGAGTTCGAACGCCAGCCGCATCTGCAGCGCACGCGCCGCGGCGCCGGCCAGCGCGAGCCCGAGTCCCGCGTGACCCGCTCCCGGCATGCCCTTGCGCCAGAACCGCTGTCCGAATTGGGCGAGGTCGTCCGGCCGCAACGATGGCGCCGCGTTGCCTACTGTCACGCTTTCGCGGTCCGCGCCCAGCGAGACGACGCTGCCGCCCGGTGCGTACGCCACCGCGTTGCCGAGCAGGTTGTCGAGCACGATCTCCAGCAACGTGGGATCGGTGTCGATCGCAAACCCCGGTTCGGCGGCAACATGCGAATCAATACGCATCCCGCGCGCGAGCGCAGCCTCCTGATGGCGCTCATGCACTCGTGCCAGCAGCGGTTGCAGGAGCACGCGTTCGGGCCGCGTCTCTTCCAGCCCCGACTGGATGCGCGTCAATTGCAGCAGCGCGCCGACGATCGCCTCCAGTTCCGCGCCGATGCTGCCGGCTTCGGCCAATAGCTCGCGCGTATCGCGGCCACTCGGATAGCGGGTCTCGACCTCGACCAAGGCGCGCAGTTCCGCGAGCCGGGTGCGGAACTCGTGGGCCAGTCCAGACGCAAACTGGCGCTCACGGGCGAGGCCGGCATCCATGCGCCCCAGCACTTCGTTGAAACGCGCCACCAGCGGCACCAGCTCGGTGGTGCCGCTCTGCGGCAGGCGCGCGCCCGGCGTATCTGGACCGATGCCCGCCATCGCATGGTCCAGAACCGCAATCGGGCGCAGCCCGCGCCGCACCAGCCACGGCGTCGCCAGCATCACCACCACGCAGGCGCCCAGCAGGCTGCCCAGCAGGATGAAATCGAGGGTGGCGAGGATGTCATCCAGCGGGCCGCGATCACCTCCGTAACGCAGCGTACACGCTGGGGCACCGGTTGCGACGCGGCGGTTCCCTGTTGTCGGTGCGAATCGCAATCCGACGACGCGCAACACCGTACGGTTGCCCAAGCGCGCGTCGACGAAGGCCGGGTCGCCGGCGACGGTGATGGGCGGCGGCGCGACCGGCGTCTGCGACACGGCCACCCCGCCGCACTCGAGCGCATACCAACTGGCGCCGCTCTCGCTGGGTAGCACCCCGGGTGCCCCCTCGCGCGCGTCCAGCACTACCCTGCCATTCTCGAGCCGCGCCAGGGCCGCCAGCGCCTGCGCGCGTGCCAGCAGCGAGGCATCGAAGCGCTGCTGCATTTCGCTGTCGGCGCGCCAGTCCACGATCCAGGCAGCGGCACCCAGCGCCACCAGCACGGCGATCGCGAGCAGAGCCGTCAGTCGCGCGCGTAGCGAAACGGTCTGCATGCGGGCCTTGCGTGCGTTGCCGGCCATCCGGGAATTCATGGAATAAGGTAGCCGGCGCCGCGGCGGTTCTCGATGAGCTCACCGCAACCAGCAGCGGAGAGCTTGCGGCGCACCCCGAACACCACGACTTCGATGCCGCGGTCGGACGCTTCACTGTCGCTGCCCGCGATGCGCTCCAGGATGGCCGCGCGCGTGAACACGCGACCCCGATGACGCAACAGCAGCTCCAGCAGTGCGAACTCGCGTGGGGTCAGGTTCAACACCTCGCCATTCGCCCGGGCGCGGCGTGCCTGCGGCTCGAGCCGTACGCCCGCGTGTTCCAGCACGTCGGCCTTCGCCTCGGAGGGGCGCCTTCCCAGCGCGCGCAGCCGTGCCAGCACTTCGTCGAACGCAAACGGCTTGACCAGGTAATCGTCGGCTCCCGCATTCAAGGCCGCGACGCGGTCCCGCACCCGGTCGCGCGCCGAGAGCACCAGCACGCGGGGGCGTTCGCCCCCCGCCGGCAGGGAGCGCAGGACGCCGTATCCGTCCAGACGCGGCAGCCCGAGGTCGAGCACGAGGAAATCATACGTGTAGGCCTTCAGGAAGGCGGATGCCTCGACGCCGTCGCCTGCCACGTCGACCACGTAACCTTCCGCGCGCAACCCTCGCGCCAAGGTCGCGCGCAGGCGTTCGGAATCCTCGATGAGCAGCAGGTTCACGCCGACTATCGACTTGCTGGGGACAAAAAGGCGATTTGGTCTCGCACCGAGCCTGGAGAATATTGCAATCCGATGGATCGCGATGGAGTTCGCAAGAATCAACAAGCTTGGCAGCGCGCGTGAACGTGCTTGGACGTGGATCTTCCAGACTCGCGCCGGATGGGAGCACTGATGACCAACGATGATGAATCGGGCCCGCCAGTGGATCGACGAAAGCGGCCGCTCGCGGGAGTCGTTCCGAGTTCTGCGTCCGGGCGAATCCCGCCATCACAACGTTAGCAAGCTGACCATGCTATCGGGTAGTCAATGAAAAATCCGGCCTAATGGTGTTCGACCGCGCGTCGGCTGCTGGAGAGCCATACCATTGGTGCTGCCGCCACGGAATCGCGCGTCTTCACCGAAGCCGCCGAAAATCACGGCACCAGCACGGCGGCGCCACTGAACCCGCCATTACGCAGATCCGCCAGCGCGTCGTTCGCCCGCTCCAGCGGATAAGATTTGGTGGTGGTCTTGATGCCCAAGCACGCTGCGGTGGAGAAGAACCCACGTGCGTCCTCGCGAGTGAGGTTCGCGACGGAAACGACCTCCCGCTCCTCCCACAACAGGCGATACGGAAAAGCGGGAATGTCCGACATGTGGATCCCGCCGCATACCACCCGTCCGCCTTTGCGGACCGCCTTCAATGCGGCGGGAACAAGCGACCCAACCGGCGCGAAGATGATTGCCGCGTCCAGTTGCCTTGGCGGAGATACGTCCGAGCCGCCCGCCCATGCACAATCAAGCGACAACGCGAACGACTGCGCAACAGTATCTCCCGGTCGGGTGAAGGCGAACACCTCGCGCCCCTGGTGAACCGCCACCTGGGCGATGATGTGGGCTGCAGCGCCGAATCCGTAGAGTCCGACACGCAAAGCATCGCCGGCGCGCTGAAGGCATCGCCAACCGATGAGACCCGCGCACAACAGTGGCGCCGTGGCGACAGCATCCACGTCATCGGGCAAACGGATGCAATAGGCGGCACGCGCGACCACATGGCTGGCGAATCCCCCGGGTCGCGTGTATCCGGTGAATTCCGGAAAGTCGCATAGATTCTCGCGCCCGGCCCTGCAGTATGCGCATTCACCGCAGGTGCCGCCGAGCCACGGAATGCCGACGTGCGCTCCCGGCGCGACAGCCTCCACGCCTTCCCCCACCTGCTCCACGATCCCGACGACTTCGTGC
>DASSNH010000095.1:0-20276 GCA_035701405.1 Rhodanobacteraceae bacterium | reverse complement strand
ACGCGTGCCCAACAAGAGCAGTTGGTGCGTTTCCACTTCCGTACACGCGCCGCCCCGGCCACGAGGCGCCGTCGCGATCCCCCGAATGCCACAAGGAGGCTTCGATGAAGCTCTACAGTTTCTCCGGTTCCTGCGCGCTCGCCAGCCACATCGTCCTGGAATGGATCGGGAAGCCGTACACGGTGCAGCTCATGCAGAAGGAGGAGCTCTCCAGGCCGGCATATCGCCGGCTCAATCCCAACGGGCAGGTCCCGACGCTGGAAGAGGACGACGGCTGGATCCTTTTCGAGAACGCGGCGATCCTCAATTACCTGGCCGACAAGTATCCGGACGCGAAGCTCGGCGGCGACGACACCCCGCGCGGCCGCGCCGAAGTGAACCGCTGGCTGGCGTTGATCAACTCCGACATGCATCCCGCGTTCAAGCCGCTTTTCGGCACGACGGCGTTCCTTGGTGACGCGGCCGCGATCGAGAAGACCAAGGAAAACGCCCGCAAGCGGCTGCGCGGGTATTTCGAGTTGGTGGACGCGCAACTCGGCAAGCACGACTGGCTGGCCGGGACGCGTTCGATCGCCGACCCGTATCTGTTCGTGCTGGTGCGCTGGTCGCGGGCCGTCAAGGTCGACCTTTCCGGCCTGGAGAACGTGAAGAAGTTCGAGCAACGGATGCGCGCGGATCCGGCGGTGCAGAACGCGCTGAAGGGCGAGCGGCTCGACCAGGCGGCGTGATCGCTGCGTCAACGCGGGCATCGGCGAACCTTGCCTCTACGCAAAGGTCGATCAACGCGCGATCTGTGCGGTTTTGACCCCTACTTGGAGGACTGCGGTCAGCACCGGCTCTTGTAGGTTGGGCTGATCCCGGACTGGTCCGGGAGAAGCCCAACAATGGCGAACGCATTGGGCTTCGCTGCGCTCAGCGCCAACCTCCAAGAGCGGCTTCGTTGGGGTGGGTTTTCGGCCGACGCGTCAAACACCTCTCCGCCCGGCCTGCGCTCGATTGTTCTCAGCGCTTTTCCATCGGCACGTACGCCTGGTCCTCCGGTCCCGTGTAGTTCGCGCTCGGGCGGATGATCTTGCCGTCCTGGCGCTGCTCGATGACGTGCGCACTCCAGCCCGAGGTGCGCGCGATCACGAACAGCGGCGTGAACATCGCGGTCGGCACGCCCAGCATGTGGTAGACGCTCGCCGAGTACCAGTCGAGGTTCGGGAACATCTTCTTGACCTCGCCCATCACCCGCTCGATGCGCTCGGATACCTCGAACAGGCGCGGATTGCCGCCTTCGGTGCACAGCTTGCGCGAGATTTCCTTGATGATCTCGTTGCGCGGATCCGACACGGTGTACACCGGATGGCCGAAGCCGATGATGATTTCCTTGCGCTCCACCCGCGCGCGGATGTCGGCATCGGCCTCGTCGCCCGTCCGGTAGCGCGAGATGATTTCCATCGCGACCTCGTTGGCGCCGCCGTGCTTGGGACCGCGCAACGCGCCGACCGCACCGGTGATTGCCGAGTACCTGTCCGAGCCGGTCCCGGCGATCACGCGCGCGGTGAAGGTGCTGGCATTGAATTCGTGCTCGGCGTACAGCACCAGCGACTTGTCCAGCGCATTGGCATGGAGTTCACCGGGCGCCCTGCCATGGAGCAGGTGCAGGAAGTGCCCCGCAAGAGACTCGTCATCGGTTTCGACTTCGATGCGACGGCCATTGTGCGAATAGTGGTACCAGTACAGCAACATCGAACCGAAGCTCGCCATCAAGTGGTCGGCAATGTCGCGGGCACCGATGACGTTGTGGTCGGGGGCTTCGGGCAGCACGGTGCCGAGCACCGAACATCCGGTGCGCATCACGTCCATCGGATGGGTGGACGCCGGCAGCAGTTCGAGCGCCGCCCTGACCGGCTGCGGCAGGCCGCGCAGGCGCTTCAGTTTCGCACGATAGGCGTTCAATTCCGCCCAGGTCGGCAAATGGCCGTGCACCAGGAGGTAGGCAACCTCCTCGAAGGTGGCGCGGGTCGCCAGGTCCTTGATGTCGTAGCCGCGGTAGTGCAAATCGTTGCCGCTGCGGCCGACGGTGCACAAGGCGGTGTTGCCGGCGGCGACGCCGGAAAGCGCCACCGACTTCTTGGCCTTCGGAAGAACTTGTGCATTGTCGCTCATGGATGTCTCTCCGTATGTTGCAAATCCGTACGAGTGGTACTCAATTGATGAAAACGGCGTCGCGCGGCAACTTCGGGCATTGCGCAACCGGCGTCACCAGCTTGGCCAGCGATTTGTATCCGACCAGGTGCTGGTCGCTGTACCGCCAGCAGTCGCCCAGGCTCGAGCAGTAGCAGATGTTGATCAACGTGAGGTGCGCGACGGCGGCAGCCCTGAACCGCGCGTAGTCATCCTTGTTCTTGAACCGGATCGCGGCCACCTTCTCGCCGGGCGCCAGAACGTTCGGATTGAGCGTCATTTGCGAAAATCCATGCTGCGCCGCGCCCAGGGCCGCCAGCACGTGCTGCCAATCCCGCTGCGGCTTCCCGTCCACGAAGATCTGGGCGCTGCGCACGATGGCGGGACCCACGCCCTTGTTGACGACCTCGATGGAACCCGTGTCGTCGTTGTTGCCGGCCTCCAGCCACGGCCATACCTGCGCCTGCACCTGCTTGTTCTGGATTTCCGCGGTGTAGCGCTCGACGTAAGCGGTGTACCCGGCGACAAGCAAGGCGAGAAAGCCCACCAGTGACGCGATGATCGCCGCAACCGCGTCCCACTCGACCTCACGGCGCCTGCGCTGCCGTGGGACCGGGTGATCGGAGTTGGAAGGCGGCGTGGACATGCGGGTTCAATCGTCGAACTGTTGCGATTCCGGAAGCGCGGGGCATTGCTCGACGCTCACCCGCGGGTCCTTTTTTGCCGAGTCATTCATCCAGCAATCGCCGAGCGTCGAGCAATAGCAAACCTTGGTCTGCAGGCTGGCCCGCTCGGCCGCGCGACGGAAATCTTCGTATTCGTCTTTTTCCTCGAACTGGAGCCACTGGAGGGTCTGGCCAGGCGAAACCACGGTGCCACTCAAACCCGATTGGTGATACTGGAACGAGGGGATCCGGAGCGCCTGCTGCACCGTTTTCCAATTCTGCTGCGGCTTGCCATCGACCAGCACCTGCACGCTCTTCACGACCGCAGGTCCCACGCCCCTGTTGATCCAGATGTAGCGATGGAACGTACCGCTGTATCCCGCTTGCAGATACGGCCATACCTGCGCGCGCACCTGCTGGCGTTCGATGTAGGCGGTGTAGCCCGCGACGATCAATGCAAGCAGGCCGACCAACGACGCGATGATCGCGGCCAGGGCATCCCAGCGGACGCCACGCCTCGCACTTTCGTGCTGCGGATCGTCCTGGGGCGGCGTCGAGTCCGACATGCCCGATCAGTCCTTGCTGCCGCCCGCGAACAGTTCGTCGAGCTTCTTTTCGTAGGCGTGGTAGCCGAGGAAATCGTACAGTTCCTCGCGCGTCTGCATCGCGGGCACCACGGATTTCTGGGTGCCTTCGCGGCGCACGGTCTCGTAGAAACCGAGCGCGGCCTTGTTCATCGCGCGATAGGCGCCGCAACAGTACAACGCGATGTCCACGTTGGCCGAACGCAGTTCGTCGACGGTGAAGAACGGCGTGGCGCCGAACTCGGTGAGGTTGGCGAGGATCGGCACCTTCACCGCGGCCCTGAACTTGCGGTAGTCGTCCAGCGTCTTCATGGCTTCCGGGAAAATCATGTCCGCGCCGGCCTCGACGTAGGCCACCGCACGCTCGATCGCGGCATCGATGCCTTCGACCGCGGCGGCATCGGTGCGCGCCATGAGAACGAAATCACGATCGATTTTCGCGTCCACCGCCGCCTTCACGCGATCGACCATTTCCCCCGTCGGGACCACTTCCTTGCCGGGACGATGACCGCAACGCTTCTGTCCGACCTGGTCCTCCATGTGCACCGCGGCAACGCCGATGCGCTCGAAGGAGCGGATGGTTCGCGCGATGTTGAAGGCTCCGCCCCAACCGGTATCGATGTCCACGAGCAACGGCAACCGCGTCGCATCCACGATCCGGCGCGCGTCGGTCAGCACGTCTTCCATGGTCGAAATGCCGAGGTCGGGCATGCCGAGCGAATTGGCGGCGACGCCACCGCCCGAGAGGTACAAGGCGCGGTAGCCCACCCGCCTGGCCATCAGGCCGGCGTAGGCGGTGATCGCGCCGGCGACCTGCAGCGGTGTTTCGGCGGCAAGCGCGGCGCGAAAGCGTGCGCCGGCGGATGAGGATGCGCCCATGCTGCCTCCCGCAAAACCGCGATTTTAACCGATCCGCCGGCGCGGGACCGTTGCCGCGTTGACCGCGGGCACCTCCAACCCGAACCGGACCCGAACCGCCTCGCCGGATGCACGAAAATTCCACGCAATTGCTGCCATGCTATCGGCGACTCCACCGCAGGGCGCCCACGTCATGGAAGACGGGACCCAATCGCATTCCCCACTGTCGAGCGCGAAGTCGTTCGTGCAGGAATTCCTCGGCGACAAGCCGTTCCAGCTTGCGGCGGCACTGAGCTATTTCACGTTGTTGTCGATGGTGCCGCTGTTCCTGTTGCTTACGGGCGTGGCGGGGCTGGTTTTCGGCAGGGAGGCCGCGCGCGAGCAACTGCTCGCCAAGGTCGGTTCGATGGTGGGCCAGCAGCAGGCGGATGTGGTCCGCGCGTTGCTGTCGCAGAGCGGCAACCATCAGGCCAGCGTCATCTCGACCATCATCGGCACCGCGATCCTGGTGTTCGGCGCCACCACCGTATTCGGCCACCTGCAGATTGCGCTCAACCAGATCTGGGACGTCAAGGCAGTACCGAGCCGAAGCGCGATCTGGCGGCTGCTCGGCTCGCGACTGCTCGGGCTCGCCATCGTCTTGGGCATGGCCTTCATCCTGCTGGTGTCGATGGCTGCGAGCGCCGCACTCGCGGGTGCGCACGGCTACCTGTCCGGCCTGTTCCCCGGTGCCGGGACGGTGCTGCGGGTGGTCTATGCGCTGGTGTCGCTGGCAATCATTTCCGGCGTGATCGCGATGCTGTTCAAGTACGTGCCGGACGCGGTCATCGATTGGCGCGACGTGATCGTCGGCGCGCTGATCACCGGGGTGCTGTTCACGATCGGCAAGTATGCGCTGGGCGTTTATCTCGCCCACCTGCGCTACAGCTCCGCGGGTGCGGCCGGCTCTCTGATCCTGCTGGTAGTGTGGGTTTATTACAGCGCGCTGATCCTGTTCCTGGGCGCGGAAATCACGCAGTTCTACACGTGCCGCTACGGCAAGCCGATCACGCCGCGGGCGCACGCGCGGCGTGCGCAGCAAAAGCTCAAGACGACCTCCTGACCCCGGTGCTGCGAAAACCTGCCGGGATGCCGCTGAAGCGACAGGACGAGCGCCTGCCGCTATCCGGGCGACGCCTCGAAGCGCGCATCGCCGTGCAGCCGGCTTATACCACGGGTCCATCCAGACGCCGTCCATGTGCGCGGAGCGGTCGCGGTACGCTTCTTCGAGCTGGGCCATCGCACCGTCCCCGTCGCCGAGCGCCGCATAGATCGCCGCCGGATGGGTGCGATCCACGTAACGGTGGCCCCATCCGCCGGCAGATTTTGCAAAGCCGCGCGCGCCGACGCGGTCTCGCCGGCATGTGTCCGGCAGACCGCGAGCTGCGGACTCGACGAACTGGGTTTCGCCTCTTGGCGAGTCTAGCGGTCCACGCACTTCCCGCCGGTGACGGTGTCGTCCAGTTCCATGTCGATGCGCAGCTTGTTGCCGGAACGGCGTACGTCGCCCGAGAGGAGATTGCGCACGCCGAGTTGCCGCCCGATTTCGCGGCGCCGAGGGTGCTGTTGCCGAACCGGAACGAGGACGTGCGACCGATCACCTCCAGCCCCGGAGTGCGCGAGAGCGCATTCAACAACTCTTCGCTGATGCCCTCGCCCAAGTACTCGCTCGCGGTGCCGGCGACCTGCACGGCGAGCGGAAGCACTGCTCGAATCAGGACTGATCGAGGGTTGCCGAGGGGCGAGGAGGCCGCCACCGGTTCCGCCGGCGCATCGCGCGCAAGGTGTGTTCGATGGGACCCGGATACCCACCACACATCACACCGCGCCTGCGAGCATCGCGATCAATACACCGACGCCCCCGCGAGTGAAACCCGTCCTGAGCGAACGCCGGCGCACGCTGGCCGATGCGCCCCGTTCGTCACGCGGCGTCTGCAACCCCCATGCGAGCACCAGCACGATCGGGAACCCGACCAGCACCAGCACCAGCAACACGATGTCGCGCGCCGGCCATGGGGGAAACTGCAGCAACGGGAAGATGACCGTGACGACCTGGATGACCAGCCAGCCGACCACTACATGGGTCGCCGCCACCCGGAACAGGTGGTGACGTTGCAGTTCCTTGAGGCATCCCGGTCTCGGCGCCGCCAGCCGCCCCTCGCCGGCCAACCCGGCGGTCAGCCGTTCGTACCGCGCGCGCCGGCTGCCGTCGGCGCGTTGGACGTCGATGCCGCCGTCGCCGCGTACTCTTTCAGCAGCGCCTGGAAGCGGGGGTCGTTTCGGATTGGATCCCAGGTTGGGGCGAGTTGCATCCGCGCAAGAAACAACAGCCAAGGGGCCCGGATATCGCTTGGGTCCATTGACAAAACTTCCGTGAGCGCCTCGACGGCTGCGGACTCGTGGCCCAACGCGAGCCGGGCGCTGGCCAGGTCGTATTTGACCCTCTGCGGCGCGTCATGCTGGTGCGACTTCACGGCCATCGTGAGCGCTTCATTGCCTTCCTTGATGGCGGCGTCCGCGTTCCCGAGCCGCGCGTACGCAACACCGAGTCGAGCGTGGTCCGCCCCACTGATTTCCGAACCCGGCCGGGTCACCAGGCCGATCGCTGTGCGGTAGAGTCCACGGGCAGGGTCCACCTTGCCTGCCAGCCATTCGATATTGGCCCGGGCAAAAGTCATGTCCACTGCCCCCGGACCGCTTGCGAATTTTCCGGCAAATTTTCCGGCCAGTGCGCGCGCGGCATCGTATTGGCGCCGGAACAGCAGCAACTTGATGCGCCAGATCACGACCGAGACGTTCACTGGCGTGCCGGGCGCCATGTGTTCGAGAATTTTCGTGGCGGCCTCGACGTTCTGGCTGTCGGAGATTTCGATCCGGCTCAAGGCAAGATAGGCGAGAACGAATTGCGGGTCGATCGCCAGTGCCCTCCGCTCTGCCTGCCGCGCTCCGGCATAGTCGCCCGCCGCCGCAAGCCCCACTCCCGCCTGGTAGTAATTGAAAGGGTCGGTGGGATCGAGCGCGATTGCACGCTGCAGCAGCTTGCCGTTCCCGGCAATGCCGAGGTTGGCGTCGGAGATGGCCAGGTTCGCGAGGGCGTCCGCGTCGTTCGGACGAAGCTCGACCGCCCGCTGCATCTGGCTATGTGCGGCGACCAGATCGTGCTGGAGGAGCCTTTCGACGCCGGCCATGGCAATGTGGGCATCGGCCAACCTTGGATCGAGTTGCAAGGCCCGTCGGGCGGATGTATCTGCCGCAAGCAGGTTCGCTTTGGAGTGATCCCCGGCCCAGAAATACGCATCGCTGCGCGCGTTCGATAGCGCCGCCCATGCCAGCGCAAAATTGGGATCCCCGGCGACGGCCTTCCCGTAGGCAGCAATGGCTTGCGGCAGGAAGGTCGTCCAGTCGCCCTTTCCCGCCTCGTGGTCGTAATGCAGGCCGCGCAGGTAGTCATCGTAGGCCTGCGGGTTGGTGGTGGGCACGTGCGCCACGGCGGCACTCTCGGCAGCAGTAAGCTTGGCGTTCAGCGCGTCGGCGACCTTCCCGGCCACCTCGCCCTCGACCCCGAAGATGTTGGTGACGTCGCGCTGGTAACTCCTCGCCCAGATGTGGTTGTCGGTTTTCGCATCGATCAACTGCACATTGATCAACACCTGATTGCCCGCTTTCTGCACGGTGCCTTCGAGGAACGTCGCGACGCCGAGCCGGTGCCCGATGGTGCTCAGGTCATCGGGGTGGCTGGAGTCATTCTCGGTGGCCGTGCGCGAGACCACCTTGAGGCCACCAATATCGGCCAGCTTGGTCAGGATCAGGTCCTGAATGCCATCGGCGAAGTAGGCGTTGCCCTTGTCGGTGGAAAGATTCTCGAACGGCAGCACCGCGATGGATTTGGAGGGAATGGGTTGGGGGGCGATCGGCGCTGCATTCGCGGCAGACGCGTCATGCAGCCCGGATGCAACCGAGTAAGCGGTGGAATCCGCGTTCCCCGATCCCTGATTGCGCTGCGCTCCATCCGGGCCACGCGCTGCGCGCCCAGTCGCTGCCACGGTTGCCGGCACGGCACGCGATCCATCTCGCCCGAAATGCCAATACGCACCACCCGCGATCACGGCGACCAATACGCCGATCGCACCGACAATGAGGCCGGCGCGGCGCGAGCGACGGCGCAACGGTAGGCTCGGGCCGTCGCTGTCCGCCGGTCCGTACGCCGTCACGTTCCCTCGTGGCACCGCATCGAATGCCCACGCCAGGACCAATGCGATCGGAAAGCCGATCAGGATCAGCAGCACGATGGCCTGATCGATCCAGTCGGGCAGATGGAAGATCGGAAACACCTGCGTGACCACCTGGATCAGCACCCAGCCGACGACCACATAGGCCGCGGCCACGCGATAGACGTGGCGGCGCTTCAGTTCCTGCCAGAACCCCCTGCTGCCCATGCGCCGGCTCCGATGTCGGGGTGCGCGGCGGTCCCTGCCTGCGATGCGCCGTCATTCTGGCACGGTACGGCAGCACTTTCAGGCGAAGCGCGAAGGGCGGCACAGCACCGCCCTTGCGGGTCAACAGGAGGTGTCGCGCTTCAGCCGAGCAGATCGCCGATCGCTGCGCGCTCTTCGCGCAGTTCCTTGTCGGTGGCGTCCATGCGTGCGCGCGAGAATCCATCGATCTCGAGATCCTGCACGATGGTGTACTTGCCATCCTTGACCGTGACCGGGTAGCCGTAGATCACGCCGGGCTCGATGCCGTAGGAACCGTCGGACGGAATGCCCATGGATACCCAGTCGCCTTCAGCCGTGCCGTGCGCCCAGGTATGCATGTGGTCGATCGCCGCCGACGCGGCGGATGCCGCCGACGACGCACCGCGCGCCTTGATGATCGCGGCGCCTCGCTGTTGCACGGTCGGGATGAATTCCTTCTCGTACCACGCCTGGTCGACCAGCGACAGCGCTGGCTTGCCCTTCACCGTCGCGTGGTGGATGTCGGGGTACTGGGTCGAGGAGTGATTGCCCCAGATGATCATTTTACGGACGTCGGTGTTGTGCGCGCCGGCCTTGGCGGCAAGCTGGGCCTTGGCGCGGTTGTGGTCGAGCCTGACCATCGCGGTGAAGCACTTCGGATCGAGGTCCGGCGCGTTGGCCTGCGCGATCAGCGCGTTGGTGTTGGCCGGGTTGCCGACCACCAGCACCTTGACGTCGCGCTTGGCGTGCGCGTTCAACGCCTTGCCCTGCGGCCCGAATATTGCGCCGTTCGCCGAGAGCAGGTCCTTGCGCTCCATGCCGGCGCCGCGCGGGCGGGCACCGACCAGCAGCGCGTAGTCGATGTCCTTGAAGGCGACATTCGCGTCATCGGTCGCGACCACGCCCGCCAGCAGCGGAAACGCGCAGTCGTCGAGTTCCATCACCACTCCATTCAGCGCCGGCAGCGCAGGCGTGATTTCGAGCAGGTGCAGTATCACCGGCTGGTCGGGGCCCAACATGTCGCCCGCGGCGATCCGGAACAACAGCGCATAGCCGATCTGGCCGGCGGCGCCGGTGACTGCAACGCGAACAGGTGGCTTCATTCTCGAACTCCGTAAGACATGTCGTAGGCGGGTTGGCCGTAAAACGGCGTGCCCCGCCGATGGCGTATGGATGACCGGCCGGTTACGCGCCTACGGCGCTGGCCGGCCCTGCAACGGCGGATTCTTCACTCAGTTCGCCGAAGAATTCGCGGATGCGGTCCAGGCCCTTGCGGACCTGCGTCATCGGGCAGGTGTAGGAAATCCGCAAGGAACGCGGCTCGCCGAATGCCGAACCCGGCACCGTCGCGACGAATTTCTCTTCGAGCAGCACCTTGCAGAAATCGACGTCGCTGGCGATCTTGCGGCCCTTGTGGTATTTGCCGAACGCGACCGAGATGTCGGGGAATGCGTAGAACGCACCCTGCGGACGCGGGCATTTCACGCCGGGGATCGCCGTCAGTGCACCGACCACTTCATCGCGGCGCCGGGAGAATTCCTCGCGCTTGGCCATCGGCACGTCCTGTGGCCCCGCGAGCGCCGCGACCGCGGCAGCGGTGACGACTTCCGGCAGGCAGGTGATGTGGTTGGAGTTGAGCGTCACCAGCGCCTTCACGCCGGCTTCGGGGCCGGCGACGAAACCTACGCGCCAACCGGGCATGCCGTAGGTCTTGGACAGCGAGTCCATGATGAAGGTGCGTTCGCGCAGTTCGGGCTTGAACTGCACGAAGTTGTGGTAGCCGATGCCGTCGAACACCAGGCGGTTGTAGATGTCGTCGGTGATGATCCAGGTGTCGGGATGCTTCACCAACACGTCGGCCAGCGCGGCGATCTCCTCGCGCGTGTAGACCATGCCGGTCGGATTCGACGGGTTGTTGAACAGGAAGACCTTGGGCCTGGACGCCAACGCCTTGTCGAGCTGCGCCGGGGTAAGCTTGTAGTGCTGCTCCGGCGGGCATGGCAGGACCGTGGCCTTCGCGCCCAGGATGTCGGCGATGTCGACGTAGCTCGTCCAGTACGGCGCCGGGAACACGATCTCGTCGCCTTCGTCCAGCAGCGCCTCGCACAGGTTGTAGAGCACCTGCTTGGCCCCGATGCCTACCGTGACGTTGTTGCGCGCGTAGCCGTCCAGACCGCTGTCACGGTAATGAGCGACGATCGCATCGAGCAACGCCGGGCTGCCGCGGTTGGTGCCGTAGCCGCCGCTGTCGGCGGGCAACCATTCGCGGACCGCCGCGTAGACGTGCTCGCCCGGCAGGAAGTTCGGCACGCCGATCGAGAAATTGACGACGTCCTTGCCCTCCGCCTTCAACTGGCGGGCGGTGTCGGCAATGATCATGATCGCGCTGGGTTTGGCGCGGCGGGTGCGCGCGGCGAGTCTGGGCATGGAAAATTCCTCGCGAGTGCAACGCCACATTTTACCACAGCGATGCTGCGACGCATCACGGCACCCGCGGACGTTCACGTCGAGAACACTTCGCGACGGTGCACAATGCCCACGCCATGCACGAATGGCGTTTGGGTGTCCCCTCACCTACAAAGGAGAAACCACATGCTGCATTGGCTCTGGATTTTCCTCATCGGGCTTGTCGTCGGCATCATCGCCAAGTGGCTCATGCCCGGCAAGGATCCCGGCGGCTTCATCATCACCGCGATCATCGGCATCGTCGGCTCGCTCATCGGCGGCTGGATCGCCAGCGCGGTGTTCGGCGTCGGTGCCGGCGCGACCGCCGAAGGTGCGGGCATTGGCGGCTTATGGGGCCTGGTCTTCGGGGTGATCGGCGCGATTGTCCTGCTGATCATCTACCGCCTGATATTCAGGCCGAAGCGCGCGTGATCGGAAGGGCGGCCCTCGTGGCCGCCCTCTTCGCTCGCATGGTCGATGGCGTCACGAACGCGCGTCGAGCGCAGCGTTCCACTGCGCGATGCGATCGGCCTGCGCGGCGAGCAACGGTGCCGCGTCGCCCTCGATCGTGACCTTCTCGATCGTGTCGCCCTGGCGGATCTGGTTGACCACGTTCTGGTCGCCGGCGGACAGCACTTCGCCGAAGATGGTGTGTTTGCCATCCAGCCATGGCGTCGGCACGTGGGTGATGAAGAACTGGCTGCCGTTGGTGCGCGGGCCCGCGTTGGCCATCGACAGCTTGCCGGGCGCATCGTGCTTGAGGTCGGCGCGGCATTCGTCCTCGAACTGGTAACCGGGACCGCCGGTGCCGGTGCCCAGCGGGCAGCCGCCCTGGATCATGAAATCGGGGATCACGCGATGGAAGTCGAGGCCGTCGTAGTAGCCGCGCTGGGCGAGGTTGACGAAACTGGCGACGGTCACGGGCGCCTCGTCGGCGAACAGCCGAACGTGGATCGGGCCTTTGGAGGTCTGGAAGGTGGCGTTGAGGTCGGTCATGGGCAGCTCCCTGCAGGCAATCTGCTAGCTTAACAGTCGCCGCCGCTGGAAGCACCGCCGGGGCCGCCCGGTATATAATTGCGGGTCTGCACGGCAGGGCGTGCCCCATTCTCCTCCCCATTTCCCGCCGACCGCCGCTGCGCGGCCGTCACGTGTACCTATGTCCATCCAGAAACTCCGCAACATCGCGATCGTCGCCCACGTCGATCACGGCAAGACCACGCTGGTCGATCAGCTCCTGAAGCAGTCCGGCACCTTGTCGGAACGCGCGGCGGTGCCCGACCGCGTGATGGACTCGAACGACATCGAGCGCGAACGCGGCATCACGATCCTTTCGAAGAACACCGCGATCCGCTGGAGCGATCCGGCCGGCGAGCAATGGCGCATCAACATCGTCGACACGCCCGGACATGCCGACTTCGGCGGCGAAGTCGAGCGCGTGTTGAGCATGGTCGACTCGGTGCTGATCCTCGTCGATGCGATGGACGGCCCGATGCCGCAGACGCGCTTCGTGACCCAGAAGGCGTTCCAGATGGGCTTCAAGCCGATCGTGGTCGTCAACAAGGTCGACCGCCCGGGCGCTCGCCCGGACTGGGTGGTCAACCAGACCTTCGACTTGTTCGACCGGCTCGGCGCGAGCGAAGAGCAGCTCGACTTCACGGTGGTGTACGCGTCGGCGCTGCAGGGCTACGCGGGGCTCGACCCCGAGGTTCGCTCGGGCGACATGACGCCGCTGTTCGATGCCATTGTCCGGCACGTGCAGGCGCCGCAGGTCGACCCCGACGGTCCGTTCCAAATGCGGGTTTCCTCGCTCGACTACTCGAGCTATGTCGGCGTGATCGGCGTCGGGCGCGTGCAGCGCGGCAAGGTCCGCACCAACATGCCGGTCGTGATCGTCGACCGCGAAGGCAAGCGGCGCAACGGCAAGGTCCTGCAGGTGCTCGGCTTCATGGGACTCGAACGCCGCGAAGTGCCGGAGGCGCAGGCCGGCGACATCATCGCGGTCTCGGGCATCGAGGATCTCGGCATTTCCGACACCATTTGCGATCCCGCGGGCGTCGAGGCACTGCCGGTGCTGACGGTGGACGAACCCACCATCTCGATGACCTTCCAGGTCAACAATTCACCGTTCGCCGGCAACAAGGACCTCTCGGGCGGCAAGTTCCTCACCTCGCGGCAGATCCGAGAACGCCTCGCGCGCGAGACGCTGCACAACGTCGCGCTGCGGGTCGAGGACACGGCCGACCCGGACAAGTTCAAGGTGTCGGGGCGCGGCGAGCTGCACCTCTCGATCCTGATCGAGACGATGCGCCGCGAAGGCTATGAACTCGCGGTGTCCCGTCCCGAAGTGATCGTGCGCGAGGTCGACGGCGTCCTGCAGGAACCCTGGGAGCAACTGGTCGTCGACCTCGAGGAGCAGTACCAGGGCGGCGTGATGGAAAAGCTGGGCGCCCGTCGCGCGCAGATCCGGAACATGGAGCCGGACGGCAAGGGCCGGGTGCGTCTGGAATACCTGATCCCGGCGCGGGGACTGATCGGTTTCCAGACCGAGTTCCGCACCCTCACCGCCGGCACCGGCCTGATGTTCCACGTGTTCGACCACTACGGCCCGAAGTCCGAAGGCGCCATCGGCAAGCGCCCCTACGGGGTGATGATCTCGAATGGCACCGGACCGGCGCCGGCGTACGCGCTGTATGGCCTGCAGGATCGCGGCCGCATGCTGATCGATGCGGGCGTGCAGATCTACGAAGGCCAGTTGGTCGGGATCCATGCCAAGGACAACGACCTCACGGTCAACGCCCTCAGGGCCAAGCAGCTCACCAATGTCCGCGCCGCGATGAAGGACGACGCGCTGACGCTCACGCCGTATGTGAAGCTTTCGCTCGAGCAGGCGCTGGAGTTCATCGACGACGACGAACTGGTGGAAGTGACTCCGAAGGAGATCCGGCTGCGCAAGAAGCACCTGACCGAGAACGACCGCAAGCGCGCGTCACGGCAGGCGGCGTAACCGCCGGGACTTGGGACTCGGGTAGTCGCCGCACGCCGGTTGTGCGCGCGGCTCAGTCCTTGCACTGCCGCGGCAGGTACCGCGCGTCGATATCCGGGCTGCTGCAGCGCCATTGCAACATCGCTGCATTGCCCTGCGGCGAGATCACGACGTGGCCGCCGCGGATCAGGGAATCGGCCTGGTTGCCATAGGTCACGACCACCCGGCCACCGGTCACGCGGACGCTGCTGACATAGCGCGCGCGGATGGCTTCCGGCCGCGGCAAGCCGAGGTCGATATTGCTGTCGGGCAGCGCGCCCCGCTGGCCGATGTATTCGGCGACCAGCGCCCGCGCGCGTTCGGTCACCCGCAGTCCCTCGGATACTTCCGCACGCACGGTGTAGCTCTGGTACGCGGGAATCGCGATCGCGGTGACGATCGCGGCGACGGGGACCAGGAAGAAGCACGCCGCGATCACGATCAGTGCGATCGCCCACCCGGGCATCCCGGTGTGTGCCGGCTGCGCCGCGTGCATCGGTGCGGCGGACGCGGTGGCCGCGCCCGCATCGGACGGAAGTCCGCTTCGCCACGCGGCGAGGCCGTCCTTTCGAACCACGCAGCAGCCGGCCATCAAATCGTGCAGCGCCTGCTTGCGCGCAGTCCAGCCGGCCAGCAGGAAGCCGATGCCGAGGATGAGCGCCGATACGAACTTGCCGAAGTAGCGGCCGGTGGCGCGGGCAAAACCTATCCGTCGCCCGTATTCGTCGGTGGCGATGAGCCCCAGCGCCAGCTTGCCGGGCGTTGCCTGCACGCTCGACGATTCGAATGCCGCGAAATACAACCAGAAGATCACGATGCCGAGGGGCTGCAGTCCGAAGTCCAGCAGCCGCGCCGCCGCCGCCCCGTGGGCGCCGCCCAGCATGGCCCAGGGCACCAGCAGCCAGGTGCCGAACGAGAACACCAGCAGCCAGTGGAACGTGCCGATGACCAGCATGTCGATCAGCCACGCCGCGACCCTGCGCCAGAACCCGGCGTACAGGCCCGGAGCCTGGTAGTGGATGGGCAGTATGTGGATGCCGCCGGCAGCGGAGGGGTCCATGGGTCGCGCATCGGGGAAGACGGCGGTGATGGTCGCACGGCAAACGGCATGCCGTCATCTGCCGGAAGCTTGGGTCCGGAGACGCTCGTCACGCGATCCGGATTCCGCATGCTTCGCGCCCTGCGTGTCACAATCCCGCGGTGCCAGCGCGCCCTCGCCAGATCCTGCCCGACGTCCTGGAACCGGACTTGCGCGTGGTGTTCTGCGGCACCGCGCCCGGCACGCGCTCGGCGATGGAGGGCGCCTATTACGCCCATCCCGGCAACTATTTCTGGCGAACCTTGTTCGAGGTCGGCCTGACGCCGGTCCGCCTCGCGCCGCCGGAATATCGCCGGGTGCTCGAGTTCGGGATCGGCCTGACCGACGTCGCCAAGCACCACTTCGGGTCGGATGCGGACCTGCCGATGAGCGCTTTCGACGCTGCGAGCTTGCGCCGCAAGCTCGCGCGCTACAAGCCGCGCATCGTCGCCTTCACCAGCAAGAATGCGGCGCGGGCGGGACTGGCAGGCGGCTCGCGCCATCTCGCCTGCGGCGAACAGGACGAACGGATCGGGCAAAGCCGGGTATTCGTGCTGTCCTCGCCATCGGGGCAGGCACGCGGCTTCTGGAACATCGAGCCGTGGCGGGAATTGGCCCGGGCCGTCGCCGAACGTCAGGATGCTTCCGGCTGAGCCAAGGGCCGTAAGCCAACGGCCGCATCCCGCGTCCCGCTGGCGCCGCTTCAGGAGCCGCGCGGATTCTTCCCGTCGGACTTGCGTACGACCAGCATCGCCAGCTCCAGCGCCTGTTCGTAATTGAGCCGCGGATCGACCGTGGACTTGTAGGCGCGCGCGAGATCGGATTCGGACAGATCGCGAGCGCCGCCCATGCATTCGGTCACGTCCTCGCCGGTCAGTTCGAGGTGCACGCCGCCGAGCCGGGTGCCAGCCGCGGCGTGGATCTCGAACGCCTGCTCGAGTTCGCTGCGAATGTTGGCGAAACGGCGCGTCTTGACGCCACTGCCGAGCTTTTCGGTGTTACCGTGCATCGGGTCGCACAGCCACAGCACGCGTCGTCCGTCCGCTTTCACGGCGTCGATCAGCGGCGGCAGGTGCTGGCTGATGCCACCCGCGCCCATGCGGTGGACGAGGGTCAGGCGACCGGCTTCATCGTCGGGATTGAGGATGTCTATCAACTGCCGCAACTGGTCGGCGTGCATCGCGGGGCCGACCTTGATCGCGATGGGGTTGCGGATGCCGCGGCAGAACTCCACGTGCGCGCCATCGAGTGCGGCGGTGCGCATGCCGATCCAAGGGAAATGCGTCGACAGGTCGAACCAGCCCCACTGGCGCGGCACCTGCCGCGTCATCGCCTGCTCGTAGGGCAACAGCAGCGCTTCGTGCGAGGTGAAGAAATCCACCTTCATGAAACCGACGATCGGGCCCGCGAGGGTTTCCATGAACCGCACGGCGCTGCCGATGCCATCCACCATCCGCCGGTATTCGGCCGCGAGCGGCGAGCGCTCCACCCACGCGAGGTTCCAGTACTCGGGATGGTGCAGGTCCGCGAAGCCGCCATCGACGAGCGCGCGCACGAAGTTCATGGTCATCGCCGAGCGGGCGTGCCCCTCGACCATCCGCATGGGATCGGGACGCCGCGCCGCGGCCGTGAATTCCGGTGCATTGACGAGATCGCCGCGATACGCCGGCAGGGTCACGCCATCGATCGTTTCGGTGTCGGCCGAGCGCGGCTTGGCGTATTGGCCGGCGAAACGGCCCACCCGCAGCACCGGCATCCGCAGCCCGTGCACCAGCACCAGGCTCATTTGCAGCAGCACCTTCAGGCGATTGGCGATCACCTCGTTGTTGCAGTCGGCGAAGGTCTCGGCGCAATCGCCACCCTGCAACAGGAAGCGCTTGCCGGCCTGGGCCTCGGCCACGAGATTCTTGAGCGCAAGGATTTCCCAGGAAGTCACCAGCGGCGGCAACTGGCCGAGCCGCTCGAGCGCCCGCTGCAATTCCGCCGGATCGTCGTAGACCGGCATCTGCGCGGCGGGCCGGGCCTGCCAACTGTCGACTTGCCACGGCTGCGCCTCGCGCACCGGACGCAGCGTGGCGTGCGAAGGCCCTTCGGGAGCGGCCATGCTCACCTTCCCATCGCCCGCAACGGCGGTGCATTCCGCAAGTCGTTGCGGCGCGGACGCGGAACCAGGGCCCAGATCGCGAGAAGCACGTACCAGATCAGGGTCCAGCCGGCCATCGACAGGCCGAGGAAGCGCCAGGTGACCTGCGCGCAGTCACCCGAGCCGCTGAACATCAGCGTCACGAACCGGCCGAACGGCAGCGAGCCGGCGTGGACTTGCTGCAACAGCATGCTGTACGGCGCGCCGCAACTGGGAATCTGGTCGGCCGGCAACGATTGCAACCACAACTGGCGCGCCGCGACCGCGACGCCGAACGCCGCGCCGACCAGCACCAGCGTGACGTAAGCCCAACGGCCGCCGGCACGGGGCGCGTGCAACCCACCGACGAGGAACCACAACCCCATCCAGACGAACGCCACCCGCTGCAGGATGCAGAGGTTGCATGGCACCAGGTTGAGTTGCCGCTCGGCATACAGGGCGTAGCCCAGCAACGCCACGCAAACCAGGAAGCCGAGCAGGAAGGCGGCGCGGAAAGACCAGCGAAAAGGGTTCATTGGGGTGGCTGCTGCGGACCAGAACCACAACGTTAGCGCGGGTCGGGGCGATTGTCAGCAGGAATCAGCTCGGGCCAACAGCCGGTCGACGAGCCCGTGGATCGTTCCGGGCAGCCGATCCGCGGCTCGTCCGCCCCTCCGCATCCGTTGCGATGGTCGAGTCCACCCGCCGATGATGCACCGGTTGCCGGACACATGCCAAGCCCCGACCTGCGACCAGTCCATGCAGGCCGACCCAGGGAGACAGGTCAAGGAGCGAAGCGACGGACCCGGCAGACCGTTACGGACCGAAAAAGGCACAGCAGGAACAAGCGCACCGGAGCATGCCGCCTCAAACCCGCGGGCTTGGGCCGTTTTGCGAGCTCGCGAAAACAAAAACCCCGGCAAGCCGGGGTTTTTTTTGCGTGAAGCGATTTGGGCGGTCACTCTTCGGTGGCGGCCGGCGCCTGCGGACGATCGACCAGTTCGACATACGCCATCGGTGCGTTGTCGCCGACGCGGTTGCCGCACTTGATGATGCGGAGGTAGCCGCCCGCCCGTTCGCGGTAGCGGGGCCCCAGTTCCACGAACAGCTTGCCGACCGCCTGCTTGTCGCGCAGTCGCGCGAATGCGAGGCGGCGATTGGCAACGCCGTCGACCTTGGCCAGCGTGATCAGCGGCTCGGCAACGCGGCGCAGGTCCTTGGCCTTGGGCAGCGTGGTGCGGATCAGCTCGTGCTTGATCAGCGAGGCCGTCATGTTCTTGTACATGGCCTCGCGGTGGGAGCTGGTCCGGTTGAACTTGCGTCCGGATTTGAGGTGGCGCATGGTTTTCTCTCTTTATCGTTATGGGAAGCCGGCGCCTATGTCCGGAGTCCCGCGGAATTCCGCTATTGAGGCTCGTCGAAGCGAGCTGTTGTGAAAAGTCAGGCCATGGATGGCCGTTCTGGTGCTGCCAACCATCGAATCGTCTAAAGGGACTCGATGGTTCTTGACGCGGCGATCAGGGACGATCGCACAAACATGTGAGAAGTCAGGGCAGGAAGCCCGTTCTGATGTTTCCGACTGGGAAATCCTTGAAAATTACTCAATCGGAGGTGATGCCGCGATCAGGGACGATCGCAAAAACATGCCCGTTCTGGTGTTGCCGACCGAGAAACCGTTGAAGATTACCCAGCCGTTCGTGACGCAGCGATCAGGGAAGATCGCACAAATAAACACACGGGAGATATGGGCACGAAGGCATCTCCTACCTCAACCCAGCTGCATCCCCGACGAAATTCCCGCCGGCGGCCAGTTCTCGAGCTTGGTGCCGAGCGCGAGGCCCTTCGCACCCAGCACGTCCTTGATCTCGGTGAGCGACTTCTTGCCGAGGTTCGGGGTCTTCAGCAACTCGACCTCGGTCTTCTGCACCAGGTCGCCGATGTAGTAGATGCTCTCGGCCTTGAGGCAGTTCGCCGAACGCACGGTGAGCTCGAGATCGTCGATCGGGCGCAGCAGCAGCGGGGACACGCCGGTCTTGTCCTTCTCGGACTCGGTCATGTCGCGGCTCTTGAAGTCACCGAACACCGACAGTTGTTCGTGCAGGGTCTGCGCGGCCTGGCGCACAGCCTCGTCGACCGCGACGGTGCCATTGGTCTCGACGTCCAGCACCAGCTTGTCGAGGTTGGTGCGCTGCTCGACGCGCGCGGCGTCGACAGAATACGCGACGCGGCGGACCGGGCAGAACGAAGCATCGATCTGCAGGCGGCCGATGGGTCGGGCTTCCTCGTCCGGGTTCACCCGGGTCACGGCCGGCTGGTAGCCGATGCCGCGGCGGGCCTTCAGGCGCATGTTCAGCGACACGTCCTTGGTCAGGTGGCAGATCACGTGCTCGGGATTGATGATCTCGACCGTGTGGTCGGTCGTGATGTCGCCCGCGGTGACCACGCCCTTGCCCTTCTTCGACAGGGTGAGGGTCGATTCGTCGACGCCATTCAGGCGCAACGCGACGCCCTTCAGGTTCAGCAGCACCTCGATCACGTCTTCCTGCAGCCCTTCGAGCGTGGTGTATTCATGCAGCACGCCATCGATTTCGGCTTCGACGATCGCCGCGCCGGAAATCGAGGACAGCAGCACGCGCCGGAGCGCATTGCCGAGCGTGTGGCCGTAGCCGCGCTCGAGCGGCTCGACGACGACGCGTGCATGATTGGGTCCAACCGGCTCGACCTTGAGACCGCGCGGGCGCAAAACCTGGGTGGAAGAGACTGCCATGGGCTACTCCGGAAGATCACTGGTGGAGCCGCGCAGGATTCGGGCTCCGATGGTTCAACACCGGCACGGT
>DASSNH010000094.1:0-7368 GCA_035701405.1 Rhodanobacteraceae bacterium | reverse complement strand
TGCCGACGACACCGCATCGTGGATGCCGCCCGCGAACAACAACTGGAGTTCGGACGGCTCGTACTTGCCGCCGGACAGCTCCGCCAGCAGCGCATCGACCATCGCGCTCCACAGCACGAAGCTGCTCAGCGGACCGATGTGCCCGCCGCACTCGCGGCCCTCGAAGATGAAACGGCGCGCACCCTCCTGCATGAACATCGGGATCAGCCGGGCGCTGGGTACGTGCAGGAAGCTGGGAATGCCCGCCTGGTCCAGGCGTACCGCCTGGTCGGGGCGTCCGCCGGCGATGATCGCGTAATCGGGCTTGTACTTGAGCGCGACAGCGACCTGCTCATCGAGCAGCGATTGCGGCGCAAATCCCAGCAGGCCGATGCCCCACGGGCGATCTTCCAGCAGCTCCGCCGTGCGGGCCAATAGCGAGTCGAGCGCGGCCTCTTTCATCAATGCCAGCGCGACCATGGGCAATGCCCCGCCGTCCGCCACGGACAACGCGAACTCCGCAGTGTCCGAGACGCGCGTCATCGGACCCTGCACGACCGGAACACGGATGCCCAATGCCTGCGCCAGCGGACCATTTTCGCGAATTGGATGGCATGCGACGGCAGCCCGCAGGTGGTCCGCCACCGCGTCATCGATCGCCGCGACGAGGGCATGCAGGCTTCCATACCGCACGCGCCAGTCGGCCGCGAAGGCCACATCCTGGCCGATCGGGAGCAGCGAACGGGTCGGCCGGGTCCAATCGGTCCGGCCGGCCAGCAGGGGCCGCAGGCCTTCTGCGCATTCGGATTCGCCGGCGGCGACGAACTCGCGCGCGGCCGGGTTGCCGGGCCGCACCAGCACCCTGAAGTACTCGCCGCGTTCGCCATCGCCGACCGCAACGGTTTCGCTGCCCGACAGGCTCCGCAGCAAGGGGTTCAACGTTTCGAAGAGGCCGAGATCGTCGAACAGCAGCAATTGCGAATCCAGCACCCCCCCGGCGATGCCGATGGCCGCGCAAGCGGCGGCCGAGTGCGGAGTAACGCCTCCACGGACGTACAGCGGCAGGTGCGTGCGCTTCAACCACTTCTGGATGAGGATGAAGCTGGCTTCTTCGCCGACGAACCCGCCGGATTCGTTCCCCTTGATCCACAATCCGTCGAGAACGCCGTCTAACGGCTGGCCGGGCCAATCCGGGGTCGTGACTTCGCCCAGCACCCGCACGCCCTGCCCGCGCAAGTCCGAAACCAGGCCGGGGACGGCCGCGACAAGGGCGCAATCGAGGACGACCCATCGCAGGCCGGCTGCTGCGTGGGCGCGCAACGCGCCCTCCAGGGCGGCATCCATCGCGTCGAGCTTGATGCCGTAGGGGCCCTTGGCGCGCCGGGAGACCTCGTCCAGTTCGCGGGCCAGCGCCGAGCGGTCGGGGTTCAACTCGCCATTGACGATACCCACGGCCCCTGCCCGGCACGCCGCGATCGCAATCGCGCAGTCGCGGTATCCCGCCGGGGCCAGCGCAAATGTGACAAATCCCGTCATGCCACTACCCCCGTAGCCCCCGCCGTTCCGACATGGCCGCCCATGTACGGAAGGTAACGATCCCGGCCGATCCCTCCACGCCACGGACCGGCAACCGACGCCGTTCGCCTATTCCACCACAAGCATCCAGCTTGCCCATAGACGTCGCCCCCGGGGGGCCTCATTCTATGCTACAGGAAACGATCTGACAAGGAACTTCATCACGTTTTTGGGGCCCGCCGGCGCAGCGTCCTGCCGGCCTTCGTTGGCCACGGGGTGTCCTTGCCCCTCTCCCGGGAGGCGGCAGGGCAACCCCGAGCCGGGTATGCGTCTTCACTGCATACGCCAGAGCCGTCCGGACCAGGGCACTCGAGCAACCGCGAACCGGCACGAACCGTATGCAATCTTCCGGCCAATCCGCCCCCGCGTTCGGCGGCGCCGCGAACCATCGCTTGCGGTATGCTCAACCCCCGGATCCGGACTTCCGAGGGAGCGATCCCGGATTGACGGGCGGAGCTCTGGCGCACCATCGCCCGGGGCGGGCGAGGGACTTTGGGATATAGTCCGCGTTCCGTTTCGAGCGTTTCACTTGCCTGCAGATCGGGGCCGCGCGTTCCACGCGCTCACACGGGGGTCCGGGGAATATCCAATGCATGCGGGAAGCCTCGCCGGGTTCGGATCGGCGGGCTCGAGGACGCCACCGGCATCGACGCCGCGCATGGAGCGCCGGAGCAGCCGGCACTCCCCGTCGAACCCGCCGAACGAAGCGCTGCTCCCCCCTCCTGCCGATCGCGACTGATCGCACCAATACAGAACCACCCCTCACCATGGCCGCGTACGGGAGGCCGACATGGAAATGAACCACATCGTTTTCATCGTGATGGACAGCTGCCGATACGACACGTTGATGATGGCCGACACGCCCAACATCCGCCGCCTCGGCACGCCCCAGAAACGCTATTCCTACGCGTCCTGGACCGCGCCCTCGCACTACACCTTCACGATGGGCATGATGCCGCACTCGAGCCCGCGCGAGGTGCTCGCCTCCGAGGTCTACAAGGACGAATACCAGCAATGGACGGAGCGCATCGGGGGAGGCGGCATGGAGTTCAAGAACTTCCTGCCCGAGCTTTCACTGCCGAAGGTCCTCAGCAAGCTCGGCTACTGCACGGTCGCCAAGGTGTCGATGCCGGTACTGAACAAGCACACCCTGATCAGCCAGCATTTCGACGACTACAAGCTGATGGGGAACCACAACGACTTTGCCGGCATGGTCGAGGAAATGGAATTCCCTGACGACCAGCCGCAGTACTACTTCCTCAACCTGGGTGAAACGCATTACCCGTACATGCTGGACGGCAAGGACATGCCGCATGTCTCCGGCGTGCACGGTGCGCTGAAATCCATGGGCAACGGCATGCCGGGTGCCCCGGTCCAGGTCAGCGACAAGTCCGTACTGGAACGGCTGATGGGGCTGCAGAAGCAGCAGGTGAAGTGCGCCGAATACATCGACGGACTGATCGGCAGGCTGATGAAGATGGCGCCCCGCAACACGCATTTCATCATCACCGCCGACCACGGCGAAATGTTCGGCGAGGATGGCTATTTCGGGCATGGCCCGATCATGCACGAGAAGTGTTTCGAGGTACCGTTCCTGGAAGGCCGTCTTCGCTGAAGCTGCCCCGGCGAGCAACCGACTAGTGCTCAAAGAAAAACCGCACCGGGCGCAGAATCCCCGGTGCGGTTGTTGCGGTCGAACAGATCTGGACTACGGCTGCAGCGCCGCCGCGGCCGCGCCGACGTTGAAGCTGCCGCGGCCGGTGGCCCAGTCCCAGCCCGCCTGGGCGCTGTAGCCATTGCTGCCGAGCTTCACGTCGTGGAACACGCTGGCCGGCAACGCGTACAGGTGCGGGGCCGCAAACCCGAGGGTCGGATTGCCCTGCAGGATGCGCGCCCATGCGCCCGCGAACAGGGGGGCCGACAGGCTGGTGCCACCCACCTGCACGTAACCACCGTAAGCCGACACATAGACGATCTCGCCGGAATTCGGGTTGCCGTCGAACGCAATGTCCGGGCCGCGTTGACCGGCGTAGGTGCCGTAAGTCAGCGGCGCCTGCCAGGGCTGTGCGAGGTTGGCGGAGCTGGGGCTGCCGCCCGAGCCACCCCACACGGTCTCGAGAAGATACCGCTTCTTGGTCGCCAACAGCGTGGTACCACTGGCTGCGACCACCCATGGCGAGCTGGACGGGAAGCTGGCCGAGTCCTCCCCGCCATCTCCGCATTCATCCGAACCGTGGTCGCCGGTCGAGACGCTGAAGGTTTGTCCCTGGGCCGTCGCGACCTGGAACAGGGCATTCATGGCCTGCATCGAACCGTCGCCGCCCTGGGCGCTGTCCTGGAAACGCTCGCACTCGCCGAACGAAGCGTTGACCACCTGCGCCAGCGGCTCGCCGACGGTCGGCGTGACGATTTCGTTGAGCGAATTGGTGACCGAACCGTTGTAGCCGCCGTACGCGGCATAGAACGTCAGGCTCTTCACGCCTCCCGTCATGCCGAGGATGCTCTGGCTGTCCATGTCCCACTCGATCGAACCCTGGTCGACGTTGTTGCAGGTCGGATCGTTGCTGACCACGCCACCGGCGTTGTAGCCGTTGTAGTCGGTGCAAACCACGGTGACCGGACCGGCACTCAGTCCGGTGGTGGACATGAAGTAGTCGAGGTCGTCGACGGTCTCCTGCATTCCGCCCCAGCCCCACACCGCCACGTCGACATCGGTCGCGGTGGACAGGCTCGAAGCGCCGTAGATGTCCGCGAACTCCACCGGATAATGCCCGGTGATGAAGCGGCCCAGGCCCGCGTTCGGTTGCGCCATCGTGTGCGCCGTGTGCACGGTCTGCAGGCCAAGCACCGCCTGAACCGATCCCTTCAGTGTCGCCGGAATGCGGATCGCCGAACTGTTGGCGAATGCGGTCCGTCCGTCGTGCGTGCGCACGTTCACCAGAGATGTCTGGAACGCCGATTGCACGGACGCGGCATCGCCGATTGCATTCACGATCATGCGGTTGGAGGAAATCCGCACGTTGCCGAAGCCCGCGCCGCGCAGGAAGTCGGCCACGGCCGCTGCCTGGGCATGCGTCGGCAGGTGGTTCTGCAATTGGGCTGGGCTCATTACGTGCCGCGATCCGGAAGGATGGGACTGTGCGATGAACGCCTTCATTCCGGCCTCATCGCGGAGTTTCAGGACGACGGAAACCTGGATGGGTTTGTTCACTGCCACGGCGCTTGTCACGGTGTCGCCGCGATGAAGCTGCGTTGCCTTGCTGAGCATGCTGAAGTTGCCGGGGGCGGCCACGGCCGTACCTGCAACACCAAGCGCCGCGACAACGGCCGCCGAAAGAATCCGGCTACGCAAAGCTGCACGATTCTTGAACATGGGTTGTTCCTCCACGGGAATGTCAAGGGGCATCGAACTCGAGGTCGATGCATCGCTCGCTGCTACGCCATCAACAACATCGGCAAATCGTCCATCGGACCCGGTCACCTCCGCTTCCGGCCGGCCCGCGCCACCATCACCACGAACGGCCTGCATGCCATGGTGCCGGCCTCGCCGAGCGACCGCCGGGCCTCGCATGCGCGTTCGTGAAAAGTCGGCGACCGCCCTCGGGCTGCCACGACGCAGCGGGGAAACGGAAACCTGCGTTCCTGGCGTGCTGCCCGCCGACCACCACGAAATCCCATATGGACGCCGCCGTCACGCGTCCGGATGGTCCCGTCTCGCCTCCTCCCTCCGAGAAGAAGCCCGGCATTGCGCCGGGCTTCCGTTGCACCTCATGTGCTCAACGCACCTTTCGTCACTGCCATGTCGCTTCGAGCGTGAGCCCGGTGTATGCCTGGTAGGCGTTGATCATGATGTAGTACGTACCAGCTTGCGGACTGGAGAAGCTGCAGGTGCCGTTGCTGCCGACGTTGTAGTCCCGGCAGTCGTAGGTGGACAGCGTGGGCGGCGTCCCGAAGCTCACGTACAGATCGGCATCGCCATTGCTGCCCGTGGTCGTGACGACCAGGTTGCTCGCGCCGGCCGGGATCTCCACGCAGAAATTCAACTGCCCGTCCTCGTCAGCCGAGAGGCCGGTGACCGGCACGCCGTTCTGCAGTCCGCTCGTGCAATCGCCGCCGCCACCGCCACCGGTCAAAGCCTGGGCGGCTGCCGAGACGTCGAGGCTGCCGAGGCCGGAGGCCCAGTCCCAACCACGCTTTGCCAGCCAACCGTGGTTGTTGCCGGAGCGTACGTCGTGGATCGCGCTCGCCGGCAACGTGTACAGGTGCGGCGCCGCGAAGCCGAGGTCGGGGTTGCCCTGGAGGATCCGCGCCCAGGCACCCGCGAACAACGGCGCCGAGAGACTGGTGCCGCCGATCTGGTAGTACTGGCCGCCGATCAGCACCAGTTCGCCCGAACTCGGGTTGCCATCGAATGCCACGTCCGGACCCCGCTGTCCCGCAAACGCACCGTACGTCAGCGGGGCCTGCCAAGGCTGTGCCTCGTTGGCCGAACTCGGGCTTCCACCCGAACCGCCCCACACGTTCTCACGGGCCCAGGTCGTCGTCGTGGCGCGCAGCGTCGTGCCGGCCACGGCAACCACCCACGGCGAGCTGGCCGGGAAGCTGGCGGAATCCTTCTGCCCGTCCCCGCATTCGTCGGCACCCGAGTCGCCGGTCGAGATGCTGAAGGTCTGACCTTGCGCCGCACCCACCTGGAACAGGGCGTTCATCGCCTGCATCGAACCGTCACCGCCCTGGTTCGCATCCTGGTAGCGCTCGCACTCGCCGAACGAGGCATTGACCACCTGCGCCAGCGGTTCACCCACGGTCGGCGTCACGATCTCGTTGAGTGCATTGACGATCGAAAAGTTGTAGCCGCCGTACGCGGCGTAGAAGGTCATGCTCTTGGTGCCGCCGGTCATCCCGAGGATGCTCTGGCTGTCCATGTCCCACTCCGACGAACCCTGGTCGAAGTTGTTGCAGGTGGGATCGTTGGTGACCACGCCACCGGCGTCATAGCCGTTGTAGTCGGTGCAAACCACCGTCACCGGACCCGAGTCGAGGCCGCTGACAGACATGAAGTCGTTGAAGTCGTCGACCGTCTCCTGCATGCCGCCCCAACCCCAGACCGCCACGTCCACGTCGGTCGCCGCCGGCAGGCTCGAGGCGTTGTAGATGTCCGGGAATTCCGTCGGGAGATGGCCGAAGACGCCGGGCTTCTCGAGTACCCGCGGCATCGTCTTCATCTTGTGGACTGTCTGCAGGCCGAGTACCGCCTGCACGCTCCCCTGCAGGGCCGCCGGGATCCGGATCGCCGAATTGTTGGCGTAGGCCGTGCGGCCGTCACGGGTACGGACGGAAACAAGGCTGGTCTGGAACGCGGACTTGATCGCCGCCGCGTTGCCGGTGGCATTGACGATCATCCGGTTCGAAGAGATCTCGACGTTGCTGAACCCTGCGCGCTTCAGGAAAGCGGCAACCGCCTGCGCCTGGGCGCCGGTCGGCAGGTGGCTCTGCAACTGCGCGGGGCCCATCGCGCGGCCAGGGCCGGCCTTGCTCAGGAACGACTTCAACTGATCGCCGTTGCGCAGTTTCAGGACCACCGAGATGTTGATGGACTTGTTCAATGGAACGGCGCTCTGCACGGTGTTGCCACGGCCGAGCTGCGTCGCCTTGGTGAGGACGCTGAATTGCCCGCCGGCCGGTGCGGCGGCAACTGCCGTGCCCGCGACGCCCAATGCGCCCGCAACGGCAAGTGTAAGAACCCGGCTACGCAAACCTGCACGATTTTTGAACATGAGTTGTTCCTCTCCACGGGGTTTCGAAGGGCATCGA
>DASSNH010000093.1:0-28360 GCA_035701405.1 Rhodanobacteraceae bacterium | reverse complement strand
CCACTGGCGTCCCTGGACGTCGCGCGCTGCTCGCTGTCTTCGGTCGCACGCGCGCCTTCCATCTTCGCGAACCGCACCAGCACTTCATGGTTGTCGCCGTCGTCGACCAGGTCGATGGCGTGCCCGGACTGCAAGGCACCGTCCACGCTGACGTCGGCGACGCCGGTGTCGCCTGGCTGGCGCACGAATTCGATGTGGTAGCGCGTGCCTCCGTGGCGCCAGTCGGCGGACCAGCGCCGCCAATCATCCGGCACCAGCGGCGCGAACGTCAGCCGTTCGCCTTCGCGGCGCAGGCCGAGCAGCGATTCGGTGAGCAGCCGGTACATCCAGCCGGCCGATCCCGTGTACCAGCTCCAGCCACCGCGGCCGAGGTGGCCGGGTGCCGAGTACACGTCGGCGGCGACCACGTACGGTTCCAGCCGGTAGCGCCGCGCCGCCTCGGTCGCCTCGCTGTGGCGGATCGGGTTCAGCATTCGCGCGATCCGCCAGGCATCGTCCGCCCGGCCGAGCTTCGCCAGCGCCATCGCCACCCATATCGCGGCGTGGGTGTACTGGCCACCGTTTTCGCGGACGCCCGGCACGTAGCCCTTGATGTAGCCGGGATCGAGCGGGGCCTTGTCGAAGGGCGGCGCGAACAGTTTCACGATGCCGGCCTCCTCGTCGACGAGCCGCTCCAGCACCGCGTCCATCGCGCGCTCGCGCCGCGCCGCGTCACCGATGCCCGCCAGCACCGACCAGCTCTGGGGCAGGGAATCGATCCGGCATTCTTCGCTTTGGCTGGATCCGATCGCGATGCCGTCGTCGTTCCAGGCGCGCAGGTACCAGTCGCCGTCCCACGCGTTGTGCTCGAGCATCGCCGCGAGTTCGGCGGCGGCTGCCCCGAATTGACGGACGCTGCCGGCATCGCCGCGCGCCTCGGCCAGGGGCGCGAAGCGTGTCAGCACGTCGTGCAGGAACATGCCGAGCCACACGCTTTCGCCGCGGCCTTCGAGGCCCAGCCGGTTCATGCCGTCATTCCAATCGCCGCCGCCGATCAGTGGCAGGCCGTGGCTGCCGGACTTCAGGCTCGCGCGGATCGCCCGCAGGCAGTGTTCGTACAGGCTGGCCTCTTCGTCGGTGACGTGCACGTCCTCGAAGGCGGACTCCTCGTCGGCCGCCAGCCGACGGCCCTCGATGAACGGGGCGGTCTCGTCGAGCACCGTCCCGTCACCCGTGACGCGCACGTATTCGGCGGTGCACCACGGCAACCACAACAGGTCGTCGGAAATGCGGGTGCGCACACCCTTGCCGCCGGGCGGGTGCCACCAGTGCTGCACGTCGCCCTCGCGGAACTGGTGTCGCGCACAGCGCAGCAATTGCTCGCGCGCGAGGTCGGGGCGCGTATGCATCACCGCCATCACGTCCTGCAACTGGTCGCGGAAGCCCCATGCGCCACCTGACTGGTAGTAGCCGCTGCGGGCGAAGATCCGCGAGGCCAGTACCTGGTAGACCAGCCAGCCGTTCACCATCAGGTCGGTGGCGGCGTCGGGGGTGTGCACGTGCAGTTGCGAGACCGCGTGGTGCCAGTCGCCGCGCACCCGCTCGAGCTCGGCGTACGCGGCGTCGACGTCCGCGAAGGCGCGCACCAGTTCGCGCGCCTCGTGTTCGCCCGCGGCAGCGCCGAGCAGCACCACGGTTTCGATTTCCGCGCCCGGAGCGAGTTCGAACACGGTGCGCTGCCCCGAACACGCATCGAGGCCCGCACCCACCGTGCCGTCGAGGGCCTGGTGCATCGCCGCGGGCGCGGCGAGGCCGCGGTTGCGGCCGATGAAGGCGCGGCGGTCGGCGCAATGCGTCACCGGCCGCGCGGCCAATGCATGGAACGCGACGCGGTCGGCAAACGTGTCTTCGAACGGATTGCGCGCGAACAGCGCGCCAGAGCCCCGGTCGATCCAGGTCCGCACGTGGCCCGTGCTGCGCGCGCGGTTTTCGGTCAGGGTCCACTCGACGTAGCTGGTCAGCGATATCACCCGGACCCGGTCGCTCTTGTTGACGAGCTTCAGCAGCGACAGCTTGACCGGCGCCTCCGCGGCAACGCAGACGGTCCATTCGCTGTAGAGGTCCGCGTGCACGTGCTCGAAGCGGCTCGACCCGAAGCCATGGCACACACGGTGGGGGTCGCCGTCGGGGGTCGGTTGCGGCGTCAACGACCAGTATTCGCCGGTGGCTTCGTCGCGCAGCCATGCGGCTTCGCCGCTCAGGTCGCGCAATGGATCGTTGTACCAGGGACTCAGGCGGTATTCGTGGGCGTTCTCCTTCCAGGTGTAGGCGCCGCCGGTTTCGCTGAGCACCGTGCCGAAGTCGGCGTTCGCGAGCACGTTGCACCAGGGCGCGGGTGTCGCCGCGTCCCCGTCGAGCCAGATCGAGTACTCGCTGCCGTCGTTGCGGAAGCCGCCGAATCCGTTGGAAAGGCGAAGGTCCTCCGAAGGCAGTTGCAGCGCGTAGCTGCCGGCTTGCGGTTTGTGCCGCGGCGTGCGCGCCACCGGCCTGGACGGTTCCCCCGGCGGCAGCAGGCGCGTGATCTGGTCGCGCAGGCGTCCGGCGTCGCCCGAAAACACGCAGCGCGCCATGGCCAGCATCAATGCGCGATCGGGGGCCGCCAGGTGCTCGATGCGCCAGGCGAACATCCGCCCGCGCCCGAGCCCCCCGCGCGCCTCGGCGCTGGACTCGATCAAATAAAGGATGTGCTCCTGCAGCTCCTGCCGGTAGCCCGACAGTTCCTCGTTCCAGATCAGGAGGTCCGCGTGCAGGCCGCGCATCTGCCAGTAGCCGTGGGCCTGGATCAGATGCCGTACGAGGTCGATCTGGCTGGCATTGGCGATCCGCGCCAGCACGATCGGCAGGTCACCCGAGATGCCGTGCTTCCACAGCGCCGAACGCGCGGGGAGCGCGCCGCCGGTGTCGCGGCGCGCCGCGATCGGTCCGTACAGCAGCGCGCTCGCGATCCGCTCGTAGCGTTGTGCCTCGACCGCCGTCATGTTGAGTTGCTGCAACGCCACCTGTTCGTGGGTCCATGCGAGCTGGAACACGCGCTGGTGCAGGTGCCGTTCGTGGTATTTGCGCGCCAGCGCGAGCGCGGCATCGCGGTCGGGCGCCACCCCGGTGAGGACGTCCACGCCGGCGGTGTGGCCCGGCAGGATCCGGATGCGGCGGCGCAACGAGAAGATGGGATCGAGTACCGCACCCGCATGGCCCGCCAGCGGAACGTCGCCCGCAATCGCCTGCGGATGGGCCGGACCGTGCAGCCGGCCGAGGAAAGCCTCGCGGTCCGTCTCGAACGCGCCTTCGCCGATCGTGCCGCCGCGGGTGGTTATCTGGTGCAGCATCCACGGATGGTGGTCGTCGGGGCCGCGCGCGCGGCGCGTCGCCAGCAGCGCATCCAGCTCCGGCGCCGATTCGGTCTCGAGGAACAGCTTGCTGAATACCGGGTGTGCCGCATCGGCCGTGGCTGGCGCCAGCACGATCTCCGCATAGCTGGTGATTTCGAGTGTGCGCGGCTTCAGCGTGCGGTTGGTCAGGCGCAGGCGGCGCAGCTCGATGTCGTCCTCGGCCGACACCGCGACCACCATTTCGGTGGCGATGCCGAAATCGTTGCGGTGGAATTCGGCGCGCGCCTGCGAAAACGTGGCGCTGCAGGTGCCGCCGGCGTCCCCGATGGGCTGGCGCGTCGCCGACCACACCTGCCCGGAGTCGACGTCGCGCAGGTACACGAACAGGCCCTCGTCGTCGCTCGCCGCGTCGCCGTGCCAGCGGGTCAGCGCCAGTTCGCGCCAGCGGCTGTAGCCCGCCCCGGCCTGGGTCAGCATCACGTGGTAGTTGCCGTTGGAGAGCAGGTGCACTTCCGGGAGCGGCGTGTCCATGTCCAGGATTTCGCGCGTCTGCGCGTGGACGCGGGCGCGGGTCTGGCGCGGCTGCTCGACGTCGAGCGTCGCCGGATGCCGGGGGCGTGCCTCCGGGATCTTCTCGCGCAGCAAGAGCTCGTAGGCGCGGAACATCGGTTCGCGCATGAAGCGCTGCTGCATCGGCTGGCGGTTCAGCAGCGAGGACATCGCGAGCAGGCTCATGCCGTGGTGATGGGCCATCCAGCTCTTCACCAGTGCGAAGTCCTCGTTCTCGCTGACCCGTCCTGCGGTGTAGTCGAGCGCCTCCCAGAAGCCGTAGCGGGTCAGTGCGCCGACCTCCGCGAGCCGCTGGAGGTTGGCGCAGGCCGCGGCCGGATCGATCATCAGCGCCATCGTCGTGGCGTACGGCGCGATCACCAGGTCCTCGCCGAGGCCGCGCTTCAGGCCCAGCCCCGGCACCCCGAACGCGCGGTACTGGTAGACGAGGTTGGCGTCGGTCGCGTTGTAGGCGGATTCGGAAACGCCCCAGGGCACCTGTTGTTGCGCGCCGTACTGGATCTGCCGCGCGACCGCCGCGCCGCAGGTGTCGGCGATCAGGGTGTGGCGGTAGTTGGGCATCAGCAGCAGCGGCATCAGGTACTCGAACATCGAGCCGCTCCACGACACCAGCGTCGGCCGGCCCGCGGCCACCGTGAGCAGGCGGCCGAGCTGGAACCAATGGGTCGGCGGCACCTGTCCTTGCGCGATCGCGACGTAGGAAAGGATCCGGGCTTCGGACGCAAGCAGGTCGTAGTGGCTGGCGTCGCGCTTGTCGCGCGCGACGTCGTAGCCGATCGTGAATTGCCTGCGCCGTTCGTTCCACAGGAACGAGAGGTCCATGGCCGCGAATTCCCGGCATTGCGCGGCCAGGGCCAGCGCGTCATCGCGGCGCCGGTTCAGGGTCGCCTGCAGTTCGCGCAGCGCGGCGCAGGAATCGGCAGCGCCTTCGGCTTCCAGCCGCCCGACGACGCCGGCGGCGAGCGTCCGGGCGCGGGCGGTGTCGGGGTTGTGCTCGAGCTCCACCAGCCACGCGCGTGCCTGTTCGTCGTCGCTGCCCGAGTCGCCGAGCCCGAGCCACGGCGCCAGCTCGTCGAGTTCCTCGCAGGCGGCGGTCGCCTGCCGAGCCAGCACCCCCACCCATTCCGCGAATTCGCCGCCGATGGCGTTGTCGTTGACGATCTGGCCGAGCTTGCCGGACTCGCTTTCGATCCGCGCCAGCAATCCATGCAGGACCGGCAGCACGCTGGCGTTGGCGATCGCGTCCTGCAGCAGTGCGTCGAGTTCGGCGAGCGTCGCCGACAAGGCCAGCATGGCGTGCGGCGCCGTCGGCTCCATGGTGGGGAGCAGTTCGCCCAGGAGTTGGGCGGTGTCACGCAGGCCGCTGGCGAGATTCGGCGGCACCAGCGGATCGCTGTCGGTGTGCTGGAGGGCGTTGGCGAGCACCAGCAGGCAGCCCATGAGGTTGCCCGAGTCAACGCTCGACACGTACATCGGCGACAGCGGCTCCAGCGTCGCGGTGCCGTACCAGTTGTAGAAGTGGCCGCGGTGGCGCTGGAGCTTGCCGAGCGTTTCGAGGGTCGCGCCGGTGCGGCGCAACAAGCCGTCGCGGGTGATGTATCCGAAATCGCAAGCCGACAGGGTGGCCAGCAGTGCCATCCCGATGTTGGTCGGCGAGGTGCGTCGCGCGACCTGTTCGACCGGGAAGACCTGGACGTTGTCGGGCGGCAGCCAGTGCTCGTCCTCGTTCACGAAGGTGTCGAACCAGTGCCAGACGCGGCGCGCCACCGCGTGCAGGAACAGGCGCTGCCTGGCGTCCAGCGGCAGCGCCGGATGTTGCGGGGTGCGGCTGATCCACCACGCGAGCAAGGGCGCGACGAACCACAACACGAGGAACGGCAGCGCCGGCGGCAGCACGACCGGGTTCTCGAACGCGAGCGCGAAGCCGGCGATCACGGCGACCGATGGCGCCATCCACATCAGTCGCGTGTAGCCCGGGAGGCCCGACGCCGCGCCGCGTTCGGCGTCGGTCATCGGCGTCCACTCCAGCAGGTGCCTGCGGGTGAAGATCAGCCGCCAGCCGCTGAGCAGGATGGCATCCAGGTTGAGCCAGGTCTCGAACGGCAGCACCGCGATCGCGAATACGTCGCGCAACAGTTCGTGGCGGATGTTGCGCCAGGTGTTGCGCCAGCGCCGCGGTGGCACCCGTTGCCACAAATTGCGCAGCACCTGGACGGCCGAGATCAGCAGCGGCGGCCCCAGCAGGAACGCGACCACCACCAGGCTCCAGTAGGCGCCGTGGTTGCTGTGGTTCCAGCCGCCCAGCAACAGCGCCAGCATCGCCAAGGGCACCACGCCGCGGCGCAGGTTGTCCAGGATCTTCCAGCGATGGTGGGCCTTCAGGGTGTTGCGCAGGCCACGCCGGCGCGGGCCCGGCACGATCGGCAGCAGCCATTGCACGATCTGCCAGTCGCCGCGGGTCCAGCGGTGGCGGCGGCGCACGTCCACGCTGAAGCGGTTTGGCTGGTGTTCGATCAGCTCGATGTCGCTGACCAGGCCGGCGCGCGCGTAGCTGCCTTCCAGCAGGTCGTGCGACAGGATCAGGTCATTCGGAAAACGCGTGCCGACCGAACGGCTGAAGGCGTCGACGTCGTAGACGCCCTTGCCGACGAACGAGGCCTCGCCGAACAGGTCCTGGTACACGTCCGATACCGCGCGGGTGTAGGGATCGAGACCCGTCGCATCGCTGTACAGCCGCGCGAAGCGGCTGGGGCCCTCGGCGCCGTAGGTCACCGAGATCCTCGGCTGCAGCAGCCCGTAGCCGGCGACCACGCGGCGCGACCCCTTGCTGAACCAGGGCCGGTTCAGCGGGTGGGCCATGGTTTCGACCAGCTTGCGCGCGGCCTCGGGCGGCAACTGGGTGTCGGCGTCCAGCGTGATCACGTAGCGGGTGCCCTGCAGCGCCGCGAGGTCGCCCACCACCTTGCTGAAGAAACGGGCGGGCCGTGCACCGCGCAGCACGCGATTCAGGTCCCCGAGCTTGCCCCGCTTGCGTTCGAAGCCCATCCACGCGGACTGCCGCGCGTTCCATTCGCGCGGGCGGTGGAACAGATAGAAACGGGTGCTGCCCGGCAACGCGTGCTTCGCGTTGAGCCGCTCGATCCCGGCGCTGGCTGCCGCGAGCAGCGTGGCGTCGCCGGCCATGTCGCGCTCCGGCGCATCGGGAAAATCCGTCAGCAGCGCGTAGCGGAGGTTCGGGTCGCGGTTGCCGAGGTAGCGGATTTCCAGTGCGTCGAGTTGTTCGGCAAGCGTGCTGGTGCTGCCCAACAGCCAAGGCACCACCACGAGCGTCCGGCACTCATCGGGGATGCCGCCGCTGAAGGACATCCGCGGCAACAGTTGCGCGGGCACCAGCATCCCGAGCACCCAATTCGCCAGGGTCACTGCCGGCTGGCTGGCGGCGACGAACACCGCCACCAGCAGCGCGGTGTCGGCGGCGATCGGCAGCGGAGCGAGGTACCAGTGGTGCACCGAGGCGACCACCGCCGTGATGATCGCGGTGGTGATGAAGATGCTGCCGAGGTAGGTTGTCGACGGCAAGCGCCTGAGCCGTGCCGCGATCCGGTATTCGGCGGACCGCCGCACGCCGAGCTCGCGTGCGAACGCGTCACGGCCGGCGCCGACGAGGAAGTAACCCACGTGACGAGTGCGCGGATCCGAACCGGGGGCGCGCTCCGCGCCCGCCAGCTCGACCGCGCGCCGCGCGATGTCGGGTTCGCCGCGGCCGCTGCGCTGGGCCAGCGATTCCACCGCGTGGCGGTAGCGCCCGCGGGTCGTGAAGTCCATCCGCATGTACGCGCCGGCGGGGTCGCCCGCCAGGATCCGGTCGACCGTCCCGACCCGCTCGATCAGGTCCGACCAGTTGTAGTCGGTGATCCGCCGCAGGCTGTTGATGCGATTGGCGATCGACACCTGGTCGGCGGCCTGTGCGCGGCTCTCGCTGTCGATCACCCGCGCGACGCTGGTGCCTTGTTGCTCGAGTTGCTGTTCGGCGAGCCCCAGCGCGAGTTTCAGCGACGGGTGCTTGCCTTCCAGCAACCGGTAGAACTCCGCCGCGAACGCGGGCGAGACGAACAGGTTCGCTCTGGCCATCTCCGCGACGCTGCCCAGCATGTCGTTGGGCGCGCGTGCCGCCACCGTGATCAGGTGTTCGGCCCAGAACTCCGCGTTCGAGTAGGCCTCGAGACGCCGGGCGATCGTGTTCGCGCCGGCGGCGAGGCTCTCGATCAGCGCGACCCGCGCGAGCACCGGCAGCGTCCACAACTCGACGAGGTCGAGCGAAGCGCGCCGCTGGTATGCCTCGAGGTAGTCTTCGATGGCGTCGGGTTCGATGTTGCCGTCGAGCTGCGCGATGGATGCACGCAGTACCCGCAACATGCGGGGAACGACCACGCCGCCCTCGACCGCCTGCCGCGGCAGCCGCCGCCATACCTTGGCGGGCAGCGCTTCGCGGACTTCGCGGATCTCGTTGCGGACCAGGTAGACGTTGTCGATCAGCCATTCGGCGGCCGGCTCGACGCGGCGATTGTCGGTGGCGGCGGTGCGTGCGACCGAATAGGCCCGCGCGAGGGCCTGGTCGTACGCCGCCAGCGCCCTGCCGAGATCGAACGGCGCGGCGCTGGTGAGCTGGCCGTGCTGCCGCGCGAGGATGTTGGCAGGAGTGGGTGGGGCTTCGTCGTCGGGTGCCTCGTACGGCAAGGCCCGGGCATGGGCGTGCGCGACACGGCGGGCAGCGCGCCGCATCCTGAATCTGCGGATCCATGCTTCGGGGCGATGACTGTGTGGCACCGGATGGAGGTACTCCGCGGGCGGAGTCTTCGATGGTAGCGAACCCGGCGTTGCCGGGGCGTTCAGGCAGCCGCGCCGGCCAGGACCATCCGGTGGCCGTCGGGATCGTGCAGCAGCGCGATGGTCGTGCCACGGACGCGGCCGCTCGCGACCACCCCGTCGGCGAAACCGCCATCGGTGGCCGCCTCGAGCAGCACGTCCACGGCTTCCGCCTGCCAGACCACGCGGTCTGCCACCACGGCGGTGATGGGCGCGGGCGGCGCCACGCGACCGCGCGGGGTGCGGTAGCCCAGCAGTTCCAGGTGGGGCGTATGGGCGGCCGCCTGCATGGCGATTACGTCGACTTCGACACCGGCCAGGTCGTCGAGCCGCTGTTGTTCAATGCCGCGGTTCACGCCGCGTGCCCCCACGTGCAGGCCGACGAGTTCGTGGAACAGCACGCTGCGGCCGGTGTCGGCGACGCTGATCGCGGTGTGGTCGATGCCGAGCGTCGCCGGATTCCCGCTGCGCGGCTTTTTCCAGCACGGGTCGCCGGTGCCTTCCGGAAACCAGATCAGTTCCAGCGGGTGGCCATCCGGGTCGCGGAACTTCAATGCCGTGACCGATCCGGTGGCAGGCGGAAGTTGCTGCGGACCACCCTGCGTGATCGGAACCGTGCCTTCGACGACGAGCCGCCGGTACGCGGCCTCCATGTCGGACACGACGATCGCGCAGTGCTGGAACCCGATATCGCAGGAGGTGCTGCCGTGCGGATACGGCGCGGCGTCCGGGAATTCAGTGAACTCGATTTCCTGCTCGCCGAGCCCAAGCCGCGCGCACCGCGAAGGTGCCGCATCCAGGCCGGGGAGCTGCGTCCAGGCCGGCGGTGACGCATCCGCGTCGATCACCGAGAAGCCCAGCGCGTCGCGGTGGAATGCGATCGCGCGCTCGAGGTCACGCGTGTTGCGCTCGATGCGCAGCAGGCGTTGCACGCCGTGCCTCACGGCCGCTGGGCGCCCCGCCGGTTGACCCAGATCGCGTACAGCGCCTGCGATGCGCACAGGAACAGGCGGCTGTAGTGGCGGTCGCCGAAGCAGAAGTTCGACACCGTCGCCGGAACCTTGATCTTGCCGAGCAAAGTGCCGTCGCGTGCAATGCAGTGCACGCCGTCGCCAGCGGCCGCCCACACATTGCCGTCCTCGTCGCAGCGGATGCCGTCGGCATGGCCGGGCGAAACCGCGTGGAAATCGCGTGGATCGGAGAGAGTCTTGCCGTCTTCGGCGACATCTAACGCCAGGATGCAGCGCGGCGAATCGGGATCGAACTGGATGCCGGTGTCGGTGACGTACAAGCGCTTTTCGTCGGGCGAGAAACACAATCCATTGGGGCCCGCGATGTCGCCGCACGCAAGGTGGAGCGAGCCGTTTGCGGGATCGAGGCGGTAAAGGTTGGCCGGCAGTTCGGATTCGCGGCGGCCGCCCTCGTAGTCGGTCTGGATGCCGTAGGGCGGATCGGAAAACCAGATGCTGCCGTCGGATTTCACCACCACGTCATTCGGCGAGTTGAGGCGCTTGCCCTGGTAGCGGTCGGCGAGGGTGGTGACGGTGCCGTCGTGCTCGGTGCGCACGACGGCGCGGCCACCGTGCAGGCACCCGATCAGGCGTCCCTCGCGGTCGCGCGTGTGACCATTGGCGAATCGGGAGGGCTCGCGGAATACCGACACCCCGCCGCTCGCCGTCCAGCGCATGATGCGGTCGTTCGGAATGTCGCTGAACAACAGGCACCGCAGGTCCGCGAACCACACCGGTCCCTCCAGCCATCGAAAGCCGTCGGCGAGTTTCTCCAGAGGTGCATTGGGCAGCACCATTGCGCGGAAACGCGGATCGAGGATTTCGTAATCGCTCATTGTTGTTTTGGGAAGGCCGGGACGAAGGCGGAGAAGCATTGGACGCGGATAAACACGGATCGGGTTTCTATCCGCTTTTTCTGCTCTTATCCGCGTCGAAGGCTTTGGTGTTTACTGTCTGCAACATCCGTCATCCATCTGGACGAGCATCAGCACCGCGGGCTCATCGCCGACCGTGCCGGAGCGGTGTCCCTTGCGGCCTTCGGCGTCGGCGGTGCAACCCTGGTCGCCGCCGAACGAGAGTTCGCCCCCGCCCATTTCCACGCGATGGCCATCCATCGTTTCAACGAACCAGCGACCGCTCATTGGAACGATCCACTGCGGCGCCGGATTCTCGTGCCATTCGCCGCTCCAGCCGACCGGAAGCACCGTGAAAATCGCCTTGCTGGGCGCGGCGGGCTGCACCGCGTTCCATTGCGGCGCCGCGCCGCCCATGCTCTGCTGCTCGAAGCGGCCGAGTGAGCGTCGCTCCTGCCTGCTGACACCGTCGTCGTCCACCCACACGTGCCAGTACGCCAGAGTGGGTGCTTCGTTGGAATGGCCGTGTGCCATGGGATTCTCCGATGGAAAACGGGGGTCAGAATGCACCTTCGTGGAAGCAATCGCGCTGCTTGGTGTCGCAACGAGAAAGTGCACTCTGACCCCGGTTTTCGCCCTACCTTTGCATGTCGTGCGTGCGGCCTGGAACGGCGGATGCCGGCGCGGTGCCCGCCGCCGTGTACACCGCGGTCGAGGAAAGCGGCCGGTGCGCGATCACGCCCGCCGGCGCGAGTCGTGTCGCGAACACCACCAGCAACAGCCCGCCGACCAGCCCGAAGTTCTTGAGGAAATCCCAGAAGTGGCTGCGTGCAATGCTGTCGCCCGGCTTCCAGAAATCGGCGAACTTCCAGAACGGGTGGTAGAGGATCGCGGTGACCACGCAAAAAAGCGCGAGGACCAGTGCCGCGATCCGGTCATGCCAGCCGACGACGATGCAGAACGGCGCAATGGCTTCCACCACGATGGCGGTGGCCAGCAAGGGCGGTCCGCTGGACTTCGGCAGGAACGACGAGTCCGCCTGCGCGAGGGCGTCCTTCCAGAACACGATCTTGTCGAGCGCGCTGAACGGGAACAGCACCACCAGGCACACGCGAATCAGGATCGGGATGACGTAGAGGTCCAGCCACATGGGGCGCTCCTCGGTTGGATTGTCCCTCTCCCATCGGAGAGGGTGGCGCGAAGCGCCGGGTGAGGGTACGGCTCCTCGCGTGAGGTCACACCGCGTTCACTTCATCCGCTCCGCGATACGGTCCGCCACCCGCAGCGCGTTGGCGATGATGGTGAGGGTGGGGTTCACTGCGCCGATGGAGGGAAAGAAGCTGGCATCGGCGAGGTACAGGTTGTCGAGTTCGTGGGCCTTGCAGTCGAGATCGAGCACGGATGTCGCCGGGTCTTCGCCGAAGCGCGCGGTGCCCGCCTGGTGCGCGGTGCCGCCGATCGGGACGTCCTTCCCGAGGTAGTAGTTGCGCTCGAGCATGAAGGGGTGCGCGTCCATCGGTCCCAGCAGGCTTTCGAGTTTCGCCCGCAGCCGCCGGTGTCCCTGCATGTTGTTGTCGGTTTGTTCGACCACCACCCTCCCGCCCTCGTAGCGGATGCGGTTTTCCGGCCTCGGCAGGTCCTCGCTCGACAGCCAGAAATCCAGTGAATGCCTGGCGAGGTATTCGAACGGCTTCTCCGGAAGCCACTCCAGCCATGCCGGCAGCGCTTCGCCGCGGATCGTGTCCGGGTGCGACTTGCCGGTCATCTGGATCAGGCCGAGCGGGAATTCGAAGTCGTCGGCCCCGAAGTAGAAGTCGCTCACGCCCACGGTCTTCTGGAACACCGTGTCGTTGGGTTGGCGGGTGATCGCCATCAACACCGACTGGTTGTGCCGGATGTAGTTGCGGCCGAGCTGGCCGGAACCATTGGCCAGCCCGTCGGGATGCTTGTCGTTTGCTGAGCGCAGCAGCAGCAGCGCGGTCGAGAGCGCGCCGCAGGCGACCACCACGACGTTTGCCGAATAACTTTCCTTCGCGCCGCCACGCTCGACCTGCACCGTGCTCACCGCGTGGCCCCCGGCATCGGTGTCGAGCCTGGAGACGTACGCGCCGGTCAGCAGCGTCACGTTGTCATGGGCGCCGAGCATCGGATCGATGCAGATCACCTCGGCATCGGCCTTGCCGTTGGTCAGGCACGGATAACCATCGAACGCGCCGCAGCGGATGCATGGGCTGCGGCGCAACACGCGGCCGTCCTGCTCCTCCAGCAGGATGCCGAGCGGCATGTGGAACGGGTGCAGGTGGTGCCGGCTGAAGGTGTCGGACAGCTCCTGCATCCGCGGTTCATGCGACACCGGCGGCCAGGCATAGGGCCTGCTGCGCGGCGGCTCGGTGGGATCCTCGCCGGCCGCGCCGTGGACGTGGAACAGCCTTTCGGCCTCGTCGTAGTAGGGCTCGAACACGTCGTACTTCAACGGCCATTCCGGCGACAGGCCGTCGGCGTGCCGGAGTTCCCCGAAGTCGCGTTCGCGCAACCGGAACAACGCGGCGCCGTACATCTTGGAATTGCCGCCGACGAAATAGTGCAGGCCGGGATGGAACGCCTCGCCGGACTTGTCGTACCAGGTTTCGTCCGCCTGGTAGATGTTGTTGATGAACACCTCGCGCGGATCCCAGTTGGCGGCGGCGCGCTTCAGCCAGTCGCCGCGCTCGAGGATCAGGATCTTCAAACCGGACGGCGCCAGCCGGTGCGCAAGGCTCGCACCGCCCGGACCGGAACCGATCACGATGATGTCGTAGTGTTCGGGCATGCCCGCGTAACGATGCTACCGCGCACGGAAAGTGGGGAGTTGTACCGGCCGCGGCGTGCACATCAGGTCAATGGGCGCGACATTTGGTGGCCGCGCCACCGGGCGGCTATACTTTTGCGGATATGCGGCATCCACGGGGGCCCGGGGATGCCGTCGGTCCATTTACCGGAGTCTGCCAGTGAGCACGCATCTCACCCCGTCCGACCGTACCTTCATGAAACAATTCGCGATCATGATCGCGATGCTCGGAGGCACGGCGGTCATCCTGATCATCATCGGCGCGCTGGTGTGGTCGACGCTGCCGAAGGACGGCCGGGAGGCCCAGGTGAAACAGGCAGGCGACCGGATCACGCCGGTCGGCGCGGTATACGCCGGCGACACCGGCCGCGCCGCGATGCAGGCCGCCAAGGCCGAGGCCACCAAGGCCGCGGCTTCGCAGGTCGCCTACGGCGGCACCACCGACGGCAAGGTGGTCTTCGACAAGCTTTGCACGACGTGCCATACGACGGGTGCCGCGGGTGCGCCCAAGATCACCGACAAGGCGGCGTGGGCGCCGCGCCTCAAGGAAGGCATCGACACCCTCGTCAAGCACGCGATCGACGGCTACACCGGGCCTGACGGCAACCACATGCCCGCCAAGGGCGGCAACCCGGCGCTCACCGACGAACAGGTCGAAGCCACGGTCAAGTGGATGGTGTCGCAGGTCCAGTGAAGCGACTTCGCGATGTCGGACGTCGCGCGATCAGGTTTTCGGCGAGCAGCCATCCATGGTGCGTGAAGCCGGCCCGCACCTCCCTGTGCGGGCGTTCGCCGGCGTGAGATGCCACTGGCATCTCACGAAAGCCCCGGCTCACCCCGCGATGTAGCGCTGCAAGTGGTCTATCTCGGCGGCCTGGTCGTCGATCACCGCCTTGACGAGGTCGCCGATCGATACGATTCCCACCAGCTTGTTGTTCTCCAGGACCGGCAGGTGGCGGACACGCAGTTCGGTGCACAGACGCATGCATTCATCGACGGTGGTCACCGGTGCCACGCTGGTCGGCGCCGGGGTCATGATGTCCGAGACCGGCGTTTCCCGCGATGAATGGCCCTTCAGGATCACTTTGCGCGCGTAATCGCGCTCGGTGACGATGCCAGCCAGCGCCTCGCCGCGCATCACCGGCAACGCACCGACACTGCGCTCGGCCATCAGGCGGATGGCGTCGAGCACCGGCGCCTCCGGCGTGATCGTGTAGACCGCGTTGCCCTTGCCTTCCAACAGATGTTTGACCTGTCGCATGGGAATCTCCTTGGGTGGCGGGCGATGTGCCGCAACCAGTCTAGCGCTTGCGGAACCGGTTCTTCGCCTCTTTGACCCTGGGCCTCGGCGGGTGCTTGTCGAGCACGTAGGACACGCCACCCAACTGCCGCATCTGCTGCTCGATCCACGCCGCGCGCCGCTGCACGTAGGCCGAAGGACGTGCGGCGTGCCAGTCGCGTGGATCCGGCAGGACCGCCGCCAGCAGCGCGGCCTGACGCTTCGTCAGCCGCGATGCGGGCTCGTGGAAATACGTTTGCGCCGCGGCCTCGACGCCGTAAATGCCGTTGCCCAGCTCGGCGATGTTCGCATACACCTCGAGCACGCGGCGCTTGGGCCAGGTGATGTCGATCAACACCGTGAACCAGGCTTCGAGCCCCTTGCGGAAAAAGCCGCCGCCGGACCACAGGAACAGGTTGCGGGCGGTCTGCTGGGTGATCGTGCTGGCGCCGCGCAGCCGGCCACCCGATTGCGCCACGTCGATCGCGGAGCGGATCGAGGCGATGTCGAAACCGTGGTTGAAGGGGAACGTCTGGTCCTCGCCCGCGACCATCGCGAGCGGCGCCACTGGCGCCATGCGCTCGAACGGCACCCAGTGATAGCGGACCCTGAAGTCGTGGTTGCCGCGCCACGTTTCGCTTACCTTGCGCTCGAGCATGTAGGCGCTGGTGGGTGGCGGGACGAAACGCAGCGCCAGCACCATCAGCCAGGTGACCGCGACAAGCGCCACGAGAAGCCACAGCAGCCGTCGCAGCCAGCGGCGCGCGAACGAGCGCCGACCGGCGGCGCGGGTCCCTGCCGCTCGGCTCATGCCGGGGCTTCGGGCACCGTGTCGCTGACCCAGGCCTCCAGCGGTTGCGCGGACGAGTACAGGAAGCCCTGCGCGACCCGGCAGCCCATCTTGATCAGCAGGTCGCGTTGCGCGGCCGTTTCCACGCCCTCGGCGATCACCTGCATCGACAGCAGGTTTGCCATCGCGAGGATGGTGCGGATCACCGCGGCGCCGCCTTCGCTACCGGCATCGAGCCCGGTGATGAAGGAACGGTCGATCTTGATCGCCTGCACCGGATACTGGTGCAGATACGACAGCGAGGAATAGCCGGTGCCGAAATCGTCCAGCGCGATGCCGATCCCGGCGCCGCGCAGCGTCTGCAGGATCCGCTTGGCTTCGGGCGGATTCTCGAGCATCGCCCGTTCGGTGACCTCGACCCGTATCCGCACGGGCGACACGTCATGGTCGGCGAGCAGCCTGAGCAGCCGCCGGTCCAGTTCGGGATTGCGGAAATGCCGCGGCGACAGGTTGATGCTGACGAACACGCCATCCCCGGCCGCCAGCGAATTGGCATCGCGGCAAACCTGTTCGTAGATCTGCCAGTCTATGGTTTCGGACGCGCCCGTATCCTCGGCGACGCCGAGGAACTCGGCCGGCAGCAGCAGTCCGTTCTCGGGATGTCGCCAGCGCATCAGGGCTTCGTAGCCGAGCACCGAACCGTCGGCCAGGTCCACGATCGGCTGGTAGTAAGGCACGAACTCGCCGCGCGTCAGGCTGCGGCGCAGGTCGTTCTCGACCTCCATCAGGGACACGGCCTCGCGCCGCAGCCCTTCGTCGAACACGGCGTAGCGGTGCCGGCCGTCGGCCTTGGCGCGGTACATCGCCGAGTCGGCGTCCCGGAGCAACTCCTCGGGGTGGCGGTAGTGCGACGTCGCGAGCGTGATGCCGATCGAGGTGGAGGTGAAAAGCTCCTTGGCCGCGAGCCGGAACGGCGCGTTCAAGTCGTCGATGATGCGCTTGGCGATGCGGCACGCCTGGCTGGCGTCGGAGACGCCCTCCAGCAGCACGCCGAATTCGTCGCCGCCCAATCGCGCCACGACATCTTCCGACTTGACGCAGGCGCGGATCCGTCCCCCGGCCTGGAACAGCAGGTCGTCGCCGATCAGGTGCCCCACCGAATCGTTGATGACCTTGAAGCGGTCGAGGTCCATGAACAGCACCGCGAAGGCCTTGCTGGGGTCGGCGTGGAAGCGTTCGAGCGCATGTTCGAGCCGCTGCATCAGCAGGCTGCGGTTGGGCAGGCCGGTGAGCGAATCGTGCAGCGTTTCGTATTTGAGGCGCGCTTCGATGCGCTCGCGTTCGGCGATCTGCGCGCGCAGGTCGCGGTTGGCGAGCGCCAGCGCGCGGGTGCGTTCGCCGACCCGCTGCTCGAGGTTGGCGTAGGCGTGCCGGAGTGATTCGGTCGCCCGCACCCGTTCCAGCGCGTTGGCGATGTGGTAGGAGACGAAGGTCAGCAGTTCCTGGTCGCGCAAGGTGTAACGATGGTCCGGCGAATAGCTTTGCACCGCCAGCGCGCCCACCGTGTGGTCGGCGCACACCAGCGGCACGCCCAGCCAGCACACCGAATCCGGCCCTTGTTGCGCCACTTCGCCGCTGGCGCGCAGCTCTGCGATCTCGGGCGCGTTGGCGAGCAGCGCGGTGCCGTGCCGCAACACGTACTCGGTCAGCCCGTTGGCGAGCTTGCGCGACTGGATCTTGCGATCGCGCTCGTCCACGGAATACGGAAAGGTCAACTCGGCGCCGTCTTCGGACAACAGCGCGATGTAGAAATTGCGAGCGTACAGCAGCCCGCCGACCACCCGGTGGACCGCCGCATAGAAGTTGTCGATGCTGTCGGTGGTGCTGGCAAGCTCCGCGATCCGGAACAGCGCCGCCTGCAGGCGTTCCCCGCGCTGCCGCTCCAGCACCTGCTGTTGCAGCACGCGGTTGGCTTCGCGCAGCGCCTCGGTGCGCTCGCCGACGCGATGCTCCAGCTCCGCGTGCGCCATCCGCCGTTCCAGCGCGGTCTGGATGTGCTGGGCGACGTAGATCAGCAGCGCCTTGTCCTGTTCGTCGTAGTGATGGGCATCGTCGTAGCTCTGCACCACCACGCAGCCGGCCACTTCGCTGCCGCGCAACAACGGCACGCCCAGCCAGTCGACGCATTCGGCGCCGATGCCGCGAAACGGGCCGTGCACCTGCGCCCCGATCGAAGGCAGCGAGCCCATCAGCGGTTTGCCATCACGGATCACGTACCAGGTCGGACCGTGCAGGATCTCGGTCATCGGGAAATCGGTGGCCGGCTTGGGCGGATCGGCATCGACCGTATCGGCGTAATACGGAAACCGGACGCTGTCGGTGCGGGCGTCGTAGAACGCGATGTAGAAGTTCTGCGCGTACATCAGCGTGCCGACGATCTGGTGCAACGCCTGGAACATCGTCGTGATGTCGGCGTTGGCCGCGCTGGCCTGGTCGGCGATCGCATACAAGGCGCGTTGCAGGCGCTCGGCGCGGCCCAGTTGTTCGACCGATTCTGTGAGCGAGTTCTGCCTGCCGAGCGCCGTGATGCGGGCGCCGATCATCTCCGCCGCCGCCGAAAGCAAGGGGCGGTTGCCGGGCTCGTCGCTGCCGGCATCGACCACCAGCCACTCGCGGTCCGGTAGCGGAATGTGCAGGCGCGACGCGGAAGGCGCTACGGCGGCTTCCGCCGGACACCGCTGGACACGCGTTCCCGGGACCAGTTCGCCAAACAGGACGCGCGCCGCCGCTTCGATCCCGCCGACGTCCGTCGCCGCCCACAGCGTGCCGCTGGCCTTCAATAAGCCAGCTACGGTGGACGGCTGGCTCGTGGAAACGGCCAGATGGTGAACGTCGCCTGCCATGGATGGTCCAACCCCTCGCAGTTCAGAGTGTAACCGCGACGTCATGCAAAAGTCGTGCTGGCGTGGGGAAAACGCCAGTCTCGGCGACTTGCGCGCGGTAGCCGGGCGGCCGCCGCACGCGACTTGCTGATGCCTGCGTGAAGCATGGCCCTTTTGGCAGTGGGAAAAGGCGATTCCCGGCACGGATCGGGCGAACACGGACGAAGGGCACCGATCCGCGTTCTCCGCGGCAAGGGGCTTTGCCACCGCTTTGGGAAAACCCTCGATAAATGCCGCACCGGGCGGTGCAGCAATTGTTAGCAAAGTGTAATCAGGTGGCGTACACTAGAGCCCAAAGTCGGCGCCGTCGCGTCGGCTGGGCTGCGGCTACGGGAATTGGGTCTTCGGAGATGCGTCGGATACTTGCCAATGCGTTGCTAGCCGGCTTGGGCTTGGCCCTGCCGGGGTTGGCGCTTGCGCAAACGCCGCCGATGCCCGTTATTCCGCCCGTGCAGACCGCGCCCGCCAAGGACAAGGCCAGTGCGCCGGTCTGGCAGGACAAGAACGCCACGCTGTCGGTCACGGCGCAAGGCCGTGCCGGCACTGCGGTGCCCACGGGATCTGCCGCGTCAGTGGATGGGCAGACCCGTTCCGCTGCCGCGGGCGTCCGCCTCACTTCCAAGCCGGGCCTGACCGCCCACGCCAATGTCCGTGAGATCCGCTGGTCGCCGGTGACGTCCAGTTGCGCGGAACCCATCGCAGGCGCACCGGCCGATCCGGCCTGTTTCAACGGCATCGTGAGCGACGGCGTGCAGCGCGGAGAAATCGGGGCCGGGTTCGCCGGCCACGGCCTCAAGCTGGATCTGTCGGTCGGCCAATCGCAAAGCGGGACCGGCGCCACGTCCGCGCTGTCACGCCGGGTGGCACTGCCGCGGGTGCTGCCGGCCGAAGGCGGCGCCGATGTCGCGGCCCCGCTGTGGTTCCGCAACAGCACCGCGACCAGCATCAGCGCGCGCGGCCAGGTGGATGTTGCGCCCGATACCAGCGTGAACCTCGGCGCCAGTGTCGGACGCGTCCGGTTCCTGCCGGGTTCCGGGCTGGCCGAGGACGACACGCTCGACCAGACCACGCTCAGCCTCGGCATCGAGCACGGCGCGGTGCGCGGCGCAATCGTGGGGCACGTGCTCGAACCGAACCTGCCCGGGGCGGCGCTGGACCGGAACCAGCGCTGGAGCGGCGTCGATCTCGGCATCAGCGTGCGATTGCCTTGGCGGGGTGAGCTGAATTTCGGTGCCCAGAACGTGTGGACCTCCGGCCGATCGCCGCTGCTGTTCGGGCCGGCGAACAATGCCACCCCCGACCAGGGCCGGGTGCCGTACGTGCAGTATCACCAGGATCTTTGATCGGTTAAGGTTCAACGTCCGGACTTCGGGGCACACGCGCATGGCCCGCCGCGTGCCTTCGACGGACAGTGTCTGCCTGTTTTCAGTGCCAGGGGGAACTCGCACTGAATGGTCACTGACCGGGGTGCCAAGCGGCGTTAACACCCTTTTTACGAAGTGCGGTAGCATCGCGGCATCGGCGCCTGCCCAAGCGGGCAGATCGCCGGCAAAAAAAGCTAGAGGGCGTGGACCGGGCCACCTGATGGGGAATTTGTCCCGAACTGTTCGAACATTTTTTTGACGTCTGGAGAGTGCAATGAGACTCGACCGCAGTGAGCTGTCCAAGGCCGTGCAGACGGCCCTTTCAATGGGTGCCGTCGCCGCCGTGGGCGTTGCCGGAACTGCCTTCGCGCAGAACACGGCTGCCCCGCAGAACGATCAGCAACAACCGCAGACCCTGCAGACTATCGTGGTCACGGGTTCGCACATTCGCCGCGTGGACCTGGAAACCTCCAACCCGGTGGTTGCCGTCACGGCGCAGCAGATCCAGCAGACCGGCAAGCTGACGCTCGGCGACGTCGTGCAGAACCTTCCGGTCATCACCGGCGGCGTGAACAACCCCAGCGTCAACAACAGCGGCGCCACTGGCGAGACTCTCGTCGGCCTGCGCGGCCTGGGCGCGAGCCGCACCCTGATCCTGGTCGACGGCCAACGTGTCACCGGCACCTTCGGTCCCGCGGATTTGAACGCGATTCCGGCCGCCGCGGTGGAACGAATCGAAATCCTGACCGACGGCGCGTCGGCCATTTATGGGTCGGATGCGATCGGCGGCGTCATCAATTTCATCCTGAAGGACAACTACCAGGGCGCCCAGTTCCAGCTCAACTACGGCATCTCCGATCACGATGACGGCGTGCGCAAGGGCGCAAGCTTCATGTTCGGCCAGACGTCCGACAAGGGCAGCATCCTGGCCGGCATCGACTACAACAAGTTCGACCCGATCCTGCAGTCGCAGCGCAAGTTCACCGAAAACGCCCTGTCGCTGACGGCGACCAACACCTACGGCGGCACGGCCACGGCGCCTGCCGGCCTGACCTACCTGGCGCAGCCCGGTTCGGGCTACACCTCGTTCGTCGGCGGCTCGTCGTTCGCGTTGCGCAACCGCATTTTCCTGCCGCCGGGCGCACTCCCCGACAGCAACCCGCTGTCGCAGTGCAGCAGCCTGTCCCTGAACAGCGGCACGTTCGCCTCCGGCGCGGATCCCAGTGCGACCACCGCCGACTACCACTGTTTTGGTAACGATCCCGCCACCGGCGAGAACGACCGTTACAACTACGCGTCGGTCAACTACCTGTTGACCCCGCAGGAGCGCACCAACGCGTTCTTCAAGGGCACCTACCACCTCACCGACAACATCGATTTCTACGGCACGGTCATCCACAACAAGACCAGTTCGGGCAGCCAGCTCGCGCCGGCGGTGATCGGCACCGGTCCGCTCGGCTTCGACACCGGCTTCCAGATTTCCAAGGACAACTACTACAACCCCTTCGGAGTGGACTTCACCTCGAATGGTGCCACCTGGACCGGCCGCCTGGTTCCCGCGGGTCCCCGCATCTTCTCCGGGCAGATCGTCACCGACCAGGTGTTCACGGGCTTCCGCGGCAACCTCAACTTCGGTGACCGCACCTGGACGTGGGACGTGGGCTACAACTACAGCCACCTCTCGAGGGTCAACACCAACCGCGGCCTGCCGAACCAGAGCATCCTGAACCAGGAGGCTGGTCCGTCGTTCCTCAATGCGGACGGTGTGGTGCAGTGCGGTACGGCAGCAGCCCCGATCTCGCTCGACACCTGCACGCCGTTCGATCCGTTCAACCTCAACAATCCCAATACGGCTGCGGTGATCCAGGCGGTATCGTCCCCGGCGTTGAACAACACCTGGAACGTCGACCGGATCTACCACGCCGATGTCAGCGGAGGGTTGTTCGACCTGCCGGCGGGCACCATGCAGTTGGCCGCCGGTGTCTTGTACCGCAAGATCTACACCAACAACGTCATTGACTCGAACCTGTTGTTGAATCCCGCGACCGGCACCTGCGTGCTGGGCACCTCCTGCAGCGCGCACCTGCAGGGCGGCTACAACGTCAAGGAAGCGTACGCGGAGTTGTACATCCCGGTCCTCAAGGACATGCCGTTCTTCCATGCCCTGAACGTGACTCTGGGCGATCGCTACTCCAAGTACAGCACCTTCGGCAGCACCAGCAACTGGAAGGTGGGCGTCGAGTGGCGTCCGATCGACGACCTGCTCCTGCGTGGCACGGTCTCGACGGTCTTCCGTGCCCCCGGTGTCAGCGACGTGTTCGCCGCGCCAGGCAGTTCGGCGCCGATCCTGACCTCGGATCCGTGCGACCACATCACCACGGCCGGCAATCCAGCGTGCCAATACGTCCCAACCAACGGCACCTTCGTCAACAAGCTCGTCGCGGCGCATCAGCAGATCAAGGCGTTGACGTCGGGTTCGCAGTATGCCGGCTTCCCGCTGGGGCCGGAGAGCGGCAAGTCGTTTGATGCGGGCGTGGTCTATTCGCCGCATTTCGTGCCGGGCCTGACGGTGCAGGCGGACCTGTGGCGCATCTACCTCAACAACGTGATCGTTCCGGGTGTCGGTGCGCAAACCGTGCTCGACGCGTGCTTCAACGGCCTGGAGGTTTTCTGCCCGTTGATCACCCGTACCAACGCCACGGGGTTTGAGGGCCAGATCAGCCAGATCCTCCAGCCGACCGCCAACCTGGGCCGGCTAGACGTCAAGGGCGTGGACTTCGCCGCCAACTACCGGCTGCCTGCGTTCTCCTTCGGCCAGTTCAACGTCGGCCTGAACGCGACCTACCTGAGCCAGTTCAAGATCCAGACGGCACCCGGGATCGAAGGCGTCAACCAGGTGCGCAACGGCCCCGGCATGTTCGGCGGGTTCGGCACCGGGCTGGGCAGCTCCTGCCCGTTCCCGGCGGGCGGCGTGTGCTTCTTCCCGCGGGTCCGCGCGCAAGGGACCCTCGGCTGGCAGTTGGGTCCGTGGGATGCACAGTGGACCATGCGCTACTCCAGCAGGTTCAAGTCGGGTTCCGAGAATCCGGCCGAGGGCGACACCGCGCTGGCATCGTTCCCGGTGAACGGGCCTGCCGGTCCGCTGGTGCTGCACTACGGCGCGTTCGTGTACAACGACGTGACGGTCGGCTACAACATCGAACCGATCAACACCCGCATCGACGTGGGCGTGGACAACGTGTTCGACAAGCAGCCGCCGCTGCTGTATGCCAACAACGTGCTGAACGCGAACACCTCCCCGGAGGACTTCGACGTCATCGGCCGTTACTACTGGGGACGCCTGACCGTCAAGTTCTGATCCGGCATGGCCTGATCAGGCTCGACCAAGCTTCACCCTTCCGGGCCGCACGGGTATCCTCCGTGCGGCCCTTTTCTTTTTCGCGTGTCCACGATGACGGAATCCGCGGCCGCCGCGATCGTCGCTGCGTTGGAGGCCGGCGAACCGGCGCAAGCCGAGCGTCTCTGCAGCGAGCAACTGCAGCGGAACCCCGATGCGCCCGACCTGCTGGTGCTGCTGGCGCTGGCGCGGTGGCAGTTGGGAATGCGCAGCGAGTCGCTCGAGGTCTATGGGCGCCTGGTTCGTCAGCACCCCGGCGAACTCGTCCACTGGCGGAACTATGCGACCGCCTTGCGCGAGGCCGGAGAGCTCGAAGCCGCGGAGGCGGCATCGGCGAACGCGGTACGGCTGGCGCCCGACGATCCGGAACTGCTGGACTGGCACGGCCTGCTGCAGATGGATTTGCGCAAGCCTGCCGAAGCGCGCGACACGTTGTTGCGCGCATTCGGGAAGTCGCCGGATTCCCCGGTCATCCGTATCCATGCGGCGCGCGCTTGCTCGGCCTGCCGCGACGCGCGGGCCGAGCACCTGCTGCGGCCGTGGCGGGAGTGGCTGCCGCTCGATGCTCCTCTCCAGTCCGAGCTGGCGGAAGCGCTGAAGGAGCAGGGCGACGTGCTGGCGGCGACGGAGCTGCTGGAGGACCTTGTCCGTCGGTTGCCCGCGGAGTGGCGGTTGCGCCTGCGGCTGGCGTCGTTGTACGAGCGGGCGAACCGCCTCGAGGAGGCAGGCGCTTTGCTGGACCGGATCGAAGCCGAAGGCGTGGTGACGGACGCGCTGCCCCGCGAGATGCGGGAGATGGCCCACCAGCGGGCACGCCTCGCCGTGCGGCGGCGCGACCATGCCGCGGCGCGCGAGCTCCTGGAGCGCTCGGGCCCCCACGACGACCACCATTGCGCACACTGGTTCGAACTGGGGCAGATCTGCGACAAGCTCGGCGACACCACCGCGGCGATGGCGGCGCTCGAGCGTGCCCACGCGATCCAGATTGCCGACATCAGGGCAAACCATCCGGGCTGGTTCGAGCCGGGCGCCAGGACGCTGCCCAACCGGAACCCGCGCGTCTCTGCCTCCGACTATGCGGCGTGGCCGGCGCTCAGGGCTCCGGCTGCGGCCGAGTCGCCGGTCTTCGTGGTGGGCTTTCCGCGCTCCGGCACCACCCTGCTGGAACAAATGCTGGATGCCCATCCGCGCCTGCAGTCGATGGACGAGCGGCCGTTCTTCAACATGCTGGCCACCGAACTCGAAAATACCACCGGTGCCGTGGTCCCGCGCGACCTCGGCAAGCTGGACCAGGGCGATTGCGACGAGTTGCGAAAGGGTTACGTGATCCTGGCGTGCGGCAAGGTGCCGCGCCGCTGGGACGCGCGGCTGGTGGACAAGAATCCGATGAACATGCTGTGGCTGCCGATGATCCACCGCATGTTTCCCGCCGGGAAATTCATCCTTGCCGTCCGGCACCCGTGCGACGTGTTGCTGAGCTGCTACATGCAGAACTTCATGTCCAGCAGCCTCGCAGTCGTGTGCGAGAACCTGGAGACGCTCGCCCAGGCGTACGTCGATTCCATGGGGCACTGGCTCTACCACGTCGACTTGTTCAAGCCGGACGTGTTCGTCTCGCGCTACGAGGACCTCGTGGCGGATTCGGAGGCCCAGACGCGCCGCATCGCCGAGTTCCTGGAGCTCGGGGACGCCCAGGCCATGCTCGGCTTCGACCGACGCGCACGCGAGAAGGGATTCATCGCCACCCCCAGCTACACCCAGGTGATCGAGCCGATCAACCGCAAGGGCATGGGCCGCTGGCAACGCTATCGCCGGTACTTCGAGCCGGTGCTGCCGATCCTGCAGCCGATGCTCGAGCACTGGGGTTACGCGACGGATTCGACCGCCGCGGCAATGGAGCCTTGAGCGGTGGGTGTTGCCGACCGGATGTTCGAACCGCCAGCGCCCGACCTCGCGAAAATCAACGCGCGCCTGCAACGCCTGCCGCCACCGCTGGGTGCGCAGCTCCAGCTTGCCAGTGATGCATTGGCGGCCGGCGATTTGCCGGCCGCGCAGCCGGCGCTGCGAAATGCGCTCGCGGCTGCGCCGGGCCAGCCGGATGTGCTGCGCCTCTATGGCTTGCTGCTGGCGCGGATCGGCAATCTTCGTGCCGCGTTCGCGAATTTCGAAGCCGTGCTTCGCGCGGCGCCGGACGATGCGATCGGCTATTGGCAATACGCGCAGGTCCGCGAGCAGTCCGGTGATGTGGCCTCCGCACTGCGCTTGCGCGAGCTGTCCGTGCAGCGCCTGCCCGGCTCGCCCCTGGCGCTGGCGGACCTCGGCGAACACCTCGCGCGCCATCGGCGTCCCGAACAGGCCGTGGCGTACCTGGAACGTGCCGCCAACCTCGCGCCGGATTACGCGCCGGCACAACTGAAGCTCGGCGATGCGCTCGTGGCCTGCGGGCAGGTCGAACGAGGCGCGGCCGCGCTGCGCAAGGCGATCGCGCTGCAACCCGCGTTTGCCGCCGCATGGCTCGACCTCGTCGACATCAAGACGCTGCCCGTCACGGACGAAGAAGTCTCGGCCATGCAGGCGTTGTTGCGTCGCGTCGGCATCGACGACGGCGAGCGCACTGCAATCCAGTTTGCGCTCGCGAAGGCATGCGAGGACCGCGGCCTCCACGCCGAAGCGTACGGGTTGTTCGTGGCCGCCAACGCGAGGCGCAAGGGAGAGATGGGGCACTGGGATGCCGGACGATTCCTGGCGCGCGCAGAGGCTGCAGAGCAGGTGTTCGCGGCGCCGTACGCGACCGCGGAAGATCCGCACCTCGGCGAGCAGGTGGTTTTCATCGTGGGGATGCCGCGTTCCGGCAGCACGCTGGTCGAGCAGGTACTGGCCTCGCACGCCGAGGTCCAGGGCATGGGCGAACTCGGCGAACTGGCGCAAGTCCTGGCCGAGGAATCCACGCGCAGGCAACGCCGCTACCCGGAGTGGGTGCCGCAGGCGACCCCGCAGGATTGGCAAAGGCTCGGCCAACGCTACCTGGAGCTCATCGCGCCCCATCGCGACGGCCGCCCGCGCTTCACCGACAAGATGCCGAACAACTGGCAGGCACTCGGCGCGATCCGGGCGATGCTGCCGTGCGCGCACATCGTGATCTGCCGGCGCGACCCGCTCGAGACCTGTTGGTCGTGCTTCAAGCAGTTCTTCGCACGGGGCTGGGAGTTCACCTGTGACTTCGATGAGCTCGCCACGTTCTGGAAGGCATTCGATCGCGAAGCTTCGGCATGGGCGGCGCGCGACCCGGCCCGGGTGCGCGAACTGCCGTACGAAGCGCTGACGCAGGACGCGGAGGCGCAGACCCGCGCGCTGCTCGAATTCTGCGGCCTGCCATTCGACCCGGCCTGCCTCGCGCCCAACGCCGCGTCCCGCAGCGTGCACACCCTCAGCGCGGCGCAGGTGCGCGCCCCCATACTCCCACGCGCGGCTACCGCGGCCGCGTACGGTGCGCTGCTGGATCCGCTGCGCTCGGCGCTGGGTTTACCCCCGGCCGGGAAAGTACCGGGGGGCGGTCGGGCAGTCTAGCCGGGAATGCGCGACAGCTCGGGGATGAACGCTGCGTAATGCCGCCAACGTCCGACCGAGCGTGTGTGCACCGGCTGGCGCGCCTGCCAGAGGCTGGCGGTGCTGATGTGCGACTTCGGATCGACCGGCGCCGCATCCGTGCGCGGCGGCAGGCCGATCCACCCGGCGAAGTCCCGGATGACGCGCGCGGGATCCGACGCCAGTTCCTCGTAGCGGAGGGTTCGGATCGACGCGGAATGGCGCGAGACCCAGTGCGCCATCAGCTTGGCGTGATCGCGCATCACCAGAGCAATGTCGCCGAAGTCGTAGCTGTAGCCCTGCACATCCTTCAGGAAGCACTGCATCCACAGGGACAGCGCGGTATCGCGCGCGCCGCGCTGGCAATGGATGATTTTCGCGTGCGGAAACATCGCCAGCACCAGGTCGAGGTAGCAGAAGTTCATGGGCTGCTTGTCCACGAACCACCGTGCATCGCCCCCGTCATCCTGCCGCGAATGCGCGATGTAGGTTGCGGCGGCTCGTTCCAGCTCGACGCGCGCGGGATTGCCGTTCAGGCCAGGGCGCGCCGCGAGGTTCGCGATCCAGGGCAACTCGCCGCGGTTGCAGACCTTGGGATGGCGCGACAGCAATTCGGCGACCAGGGTGGTTCCGGAACGCGGCATCCCCACCACGAATACCGGCGTGAAGTCGTCCCGCGGGTCGACGCGATGGGCCATCGGTGCCGCCGCCAGCCGGGCCTCGACCATGCGCCGCCAGTCCTTGCGCGACCACTTCGTCAGGCGGTGCACGATCGCGTTGCCTTCGCGCAAATGGCGCGTGGCGTTTTCGTAAGCACCGACATCATCGTGTGCCTTGCCGAGCGCGAAGTGCAGTTCCGCGCGTGCCTTGGCGGAAAGATCCTCGCGCCGCAGGCCGTCACGGAAGAGCGCGAAATCCGGATGTTCGGCGCTCGCATAGCGTTGCGCCGAGGAAAGGCCGATCGGCATGTGCCATTCCCAGGCCCGCTGGTCGCGCTCCAGCGCGGCCAGGTAATGCCGGCGCGCCTGCTCGAACTCGCCGACCTGCATTTGCAGCATGCTCGCGTAGGCGTGCAGGCGGGGTTCGTCCGGATTGTCCGCGATCGCGGCGAGGGCGATCGCGGCGGCGTCGAACTTGCGGTCGCAGTCGTCCAGCAACTCGATCGCGTTGATGGCGAGATCCGGGTCCCGGCTGTGCCGCGGATCGGCGAGGCATGCGCGCATCGCCGCCGCCGCGGCGGCCGTCCGTCCCTGCTCCTTCAGCAGGCGCGCGAGCGTGAATGCCGCCGCGGCGTCGCCGGGATCGGCAGCGAGCACTTCGCGCAGCAGCGATTCCGCTTCGGCAATGCGGCCCAGTCGCTGGCAGGCGCCCGCTTGCGCGCGACGCAGATCGACCGAATCCGGATGCTCGACCAATGCGTGGGCCAGGGTTCGTTGCGCCGCGGCGGCATCGCCACGCAGCAGTTGCGCCTGCGCCGTCGCCAGCCAGTCCGCCGCGGTGCGCTGCAA
>DASSNH010000092.1:0-10914 GCA_035701405.1 Rhodanobacteraceae bacterium | reverse complement strand
GGGGCACGCGGTCAACAAGATCCTGAAGGACATCGTGGTGCGCTCGAAGCTGATGGCGGGCTTCCGCTCGCCGTACGTGCCGGGCTGGGATTGCCACGGGTTGCCGATCGAGATCGCGGTCGAGAAGAAGTACGGCAAGGTCGGCCACAAGATCGACGCGGAAGCCTTCCGCCAGCATTGCCGCGACTACGCCGCCCAGCAGATCGACCTGCAGCGCAAGGATTTCAAGCGCCTGGGGGTGCTGGGTGACTGGGAACACCCTTACCGCACGATGGATTTCCGGTACGAGGCCGACATCCTGCGCGCGCTCGCAGGCGTGTACGCGAACGGCCACGTGACGCGTGGCTTCAAGCCGGTGCACTGGTGCTTCGACTGTGGTTCGGCGCTGGCCGAAGCCGAGATCGAGTACCAGGACAAGCAGTCGCCCGCGATCGACGTCGCCTACGACGCGATCGATCCGCAGGCGCTGGCCGCGAAGTTCGGAGTCACCATCGACGACGGCACGATCGTCTCGGTGCCGATCTGGACCACGACGCCCTGGACACTGCCCGCCAGCATGGCGGTGACGCTCGGGCCGGAATTCGACTACGTGCTGGTCGAAGGCCCGGCGCGAGGCGGCAAGCGCGCGTTGCTGGTCGTCGCCGAAGCGCTGGCGGAAAAGGTGCTGGCGCGCTACCGAACTGAATCCCTTCCCCCGCCTGCGGGGGGAGGTGCCCGAAGGGCACATGGGGGTGCGCTCGGTCATGCGAAAGGTGCCGCGCTCGAGAACCTGCGCCTGAAGCACCCGTTCTACGACCGCGAAATTCCGTTGGTACTGGGCGACCACGTTTCCGCCGAAGACGGCACCGGTGCGGTGCACACGGCGCCCGGCCATGGTGCCGAAGACTTCGCGGTAGGCAAGCAATACGGCATCGTGGACGCGACCCCGGCCAACGTATTGAACCCGGTTGGCGCCAACGGCGTGTACCTGCCGGGCACGCCCCTCTTCGAAGGCCAGCACATCTGGAAGGCCAACGACGCGATCATCGAGTTGTTGCGCGAGCACGGCGTGCTGCTGGCATCGGAAAGGATCACGCACAGCTATCCGCACTGCTGGCGACACCACACGCCGGTCGCGTTCCGCACCACGCCGCAGTGGTTCATCGCGATGGACGCGAAAGGCCTGCGCGCCAGCGCGCTGCAAGCCGTGCACAACGACGTGAAGTTTTACCCCGCGTGGGGCGAGGAGCGGATCGCCGGCATGGTGGAAGGCCGGCCGGACTGGTGCATCAGCCGCCAGCGCACCTGGGGCGTGCCGATCGCGTTGTGCGTCCACAAGGTCACGGGCGAGCCGCATCCGCGCAGTGCCGAATTGCTGGAACAGGTCGCGCAGCGCGTCGAGCAGTCCGGGGTCGACGGCTGGTACGGACTCGACCTGGCCGAACTGCTCGGTGACGAGGCCCGGGATTACGAGAAGGTCCACGACATCCTGGACGTATGGTTCGATTCGGGCGTCACGCACTTCTGCGTGCTGGACCAGCGTCCCCAACTGCATCGCAACGAAGGCGACGAGGTGATGTACCTCGAAGGCTCGGACCAGCATCGTGGCTGGTTCCAGTCGTCGCTGTTGACGAGTTGCGCGATGCACGGCCGCGCGCCGTTCGACGAGGTGCTGACGCACGGCTTCACGGTCGATGCGCAGGGCCGCAAGATGTCGAAGTCGCTCGGCAACGGCATCGAGCCGCAGGACGTGATGAACCGCTACGGCGCCGACATCCTGCGCCTGTGGATCGCGTCGGCCGACTACCGCAACGAGATGGCGCTGTCGGAAGAGATCCTGAAGCGGGTCGCCGACAGCTACCGCCGCATCCGCAACACCTGCCGATTCCTGCTCGGCAACCTGGAGGGTTTCGATCCCGCGGCGGACCTGCTCCCCGTCGACCGCTGCCTGCTGCTCGACCAATGGGCGATCCGCAGTGCGCGCGACGTGCAGGACGCGGTGGTGGCCGCCTACGCCCGCTACGACTATCCGGAAGTGGTGCAGCGCGTGCAGAATTTCTGCACCAACGAAATGGGCGCGCTGTACCTCGACATCACCAAGGACCGCCTGTACACGATGCCGACCGCCAGTCATGGCCGGCGCAGCGCGCAATCGGCGATGTTCCGGATCCTCGAGGCGATGGTGCGCTGGCTGGCGCCGCTGTTCGCGTTCACTTCGGAAGAAATCTGGCAGGCGATGCCGCGCCAGATGCACATGCCCACGGAAATCCGGGGTGGCTTCACCCTGCGCGACGCATCGGTGCTGTACGAAACCTGGTACCAAGGCCTGCGCGAAGCCCAGGACAGCCCCGAGCAGCGGCGCTGGTGGGGCGACTTGCTGGCGATCCGGGATACCGCCGCGCGGGTGCTGGAAGGCATGCGCAAGGACGGGAAGATTGGCTCCTCGCTGGATGCGACGCTCACGATCCACGCCGATCCCGCGATCGCGGAGCGCTACAAGCAGGTTGCGGACGAACTGCGGTTCTTCTTCATCGTGTCGGACCTGCGCCTCGACATCGGAGACGCGCCCGCCGACGCGGTGCTGACAGAGCTCGAAGGCGCCAACGTGTGGGTGTCGGCGGCCGTCAGCGAAGCGCCCAAGTGCGTGCGCTGCTGGCACCACCGCGATGATGTGGGTAGGGACGCCGGGCACCCGGAATTGTGCGGTCGCTGCGTCGTGAACGTCGCGGCGTTCGAAGGCCGAGGTGCGGGCGAGGCACGGCGCTGGTTCTAGGCCGCGGACGGTACACCGCGGGGGCGCGCGTCGGGGAGCGTGTGCGCAGCTTTTCCTTTCGGGTTTAAGATCGGCCAGGGCGGTCACGGCGCAGCCGGACCGGATGGGGAGCGATCATTGGGAGGCGCGACATGACGCGGGCACTGCGTGGCATCGTGGGGGTGTTGCTGTTCGGCTTCGCGGCTGCGGCGGTGGCCGCCGGCCAGATTTCATTCGCGGATCTCGCGCGGCACAAGCAGTTCAAGACGGTCAAGATTTCGCCGGACGGCACCAATTTGGCCGTGACGGCCGTGCTCCCGTCCGGCCAGACGGTATTGTTCCTGAAAAATATAGAGACCGGGAAGGGCGTCAGCCTCGCGCCGCGCGGCAACGACGACGTGCTGGACTTCTGGTGGGTATCGCCGAAGTACGTGGTCTATGACGTGGCGCAGCACCTGGGCGGTTGGGACAGGCCGATCCCCACGGGGGAGTTGTACAGCGTCGAGGCGGATGGCCAAGGCGGCAGGATGATCTATGGCTATCGCATGGCTGGCGGCCAGGTCGGTTCGCATATCCAGCGTGCCAGCCCGGAACGGGGCACGGCCGACTTCCTAGCGCGCATCGATGGCGAGGAGCACGACATCCTGGTGACCGTGAGCAGTTGGGAGCACTCCCGGGCGCTCGGCAGCCTGAGCGACGTCTACCGGATGGACGTGCGCAATGGTCACAAGGTACACGTCGCCACCGCGCCGATGCGCGACGCGGAGTTCCTCGCCGACCACCACGGCCACGTGCGCTTCGCCATGGGCGACGACCGCGCGGGCAACCGCGTGATCTACATGCGCCCCGTCGACGGCGGCGACTGGCAACTGCTGCAGCAGGCGAGCGACGACCGGGACTGGCCGATCGCGTTCAGTGCCGATGACCAGACGGTGTGGTTCACCTGTCCCGGCAAGCCGAACGGGTTCGGCATCTGCAAGTTCGATCCGGCGACCCGCGCGATGACCCAGGTGTGGAGCAATCCGCACGTGATGGCCACGGGCCTGGCCCATGGCTTGGCCACGGGATCCACGATCGGTGTCGAGTTCACCGATGGCCGGCCGTCGATTTCGGTGTTCGACAACAAGGCGCCGGCGGTCCAGGCCATCGTCGGTTTGATGCAGCAGTACCCGGGCGAGGAAGTGAGTTTCGTGTCGGGCACGGACGATGGCAGCAAGGCCATCGCGCTGGTCCAGGCCGACGCCGATCCAGGCACCTTTTTCCTGTACGAGCGCGCGTCGAACACGTTCACGCCGGTGCTGCGGCGTGCCGACTGGATCCATCCCGACCAGCTCGGGCGCGCCATGCCGTTCACCTTCAAGACCCGCGACGGCCTGACCGAGCAGGGCTACGTCACCTATCCGCCCGGCAAGGACAATGCAAAGAACCTGCCGATGGTGGTGTTCGTCCATGGCGGCCCGTTCGGCGTCCGGGACTGGTGGGAATACGATCCCTACGTGCAGGCGATGGCGACGCGCGGCTACGCGGTGTTGCAGGTCAACTACCGTGGCTCCGGCGGCTACGGCCGAGCGTTCGAGAAGGCCGGCTGGCGGCAGTGGGGCGGTGCGATGCAGGACGATGTCACCGACGCCACCCGCTGGGCGATCGCGCAGGGCATCGCCGATGCCAACCGCATCTGCATCTATGGGGGAAGCTATGGCGGCTATGCGGCCCTCGAGGGCGCGGTCGAGGTACCCGACCTGTACAAGTGCGCGGTCGGCTACGTCGGTGTGTACGACTTGCCCATGCTGTTCAAGCGGGGCGATGCCCAGCAGACGCTCTACGGCGAGGCTTACATGCAGCGCACGATCGGCACCGACATGACGGCGCTGGCCCAGCGCTCGCCGGTCTACCAGTTGGACAACCTGAAGGCCAAGGTGATGCTGGTCGTAGGGGGGCGCGACACGCGGGTGCCGCCGGGGCAGGGGCTCGAGTTGCACGCGGCCCTGCAGAAGCGCGGTATCGCGCACGCGTGGCTGTACAAGCGCGACGAGTGGCACGGCTTCTACGACCAGGGCAACATCGCCGAGCTGTTCGAAAAGGTCGATGCGTTCCTGGCCGCCAACATCGGACCGGGCGTGGAGTCCGGCGTAGTCGCGGGAGCGCCCGCCGGCAAGCCCTGACGGCTCGGAGGCGCCGCGGCCGCGGCCGCGGCGGCCGCTACTCGCGTTCCTGCCAGTCGCGGCGACGGTGGGTGCGGATGGGTTCGTGGGTGCCGCGCAGGCGGTCCTCGAAGCGCGCCGCCTGGTCCTCGCGCTCGTCGTGCAGCTTGCGGTAGTGGCGCCAGCGGGCGGGGTCGAGCTCGCCGTTCTCGAGCGCTTCGCGCACCGCGCAGCCGGGCTCGTTGCCGTGGCTGCAGTCGGCGAAGCGGCATTGTTCCGTCAGCTCGTCGATGTCGGCGAACAGCTCGAGGTCCTCGTCGCCGGTCAGCTTGAGCTCGCGCATCCCGGGGGTGTCGATCAGGCAGGCGCCGCCCGGCAAGCGCAGCAGGGCGCGATGGGTGGTCGTGTGCCGGCCGTGGCTGTCGCTTGCGCGGGTCGGCGCCGTCGCTACGCGCGCTTCGCCGAGCAGGGAATTGGTGAGCGTGGATTTGCCGGAGCCGGAGGACCCCACCAGCGCCGCGGTCGTGCGGGGCGCGAGAAGGCTGTCGAGCACCGCGACGCTTTCGGCATCCTTGCCGTTGACCGGATGGATCGGCGTGCCAGGGGGCAGTCGCTTGCGCAGGGCTTCGACCGCCTCGTCCACCTCGGCCGGCTCCCGCTGGTCGCGCTTGGTCAGCACCACCGCGGCGCGCGCGCCGGAGCCTTCGATCAGAGCCAGGTAGCGTTCGATCCGGGCGGGATTGAAGTCGCCGTCGAGGCCCGTCAGGACCAGCACGACGTCGACATTGGTGGCGATGACCTGGCGGGCGTAGCGCTCGCCGGCCGCGGCGCGCGTCAACGCGCTGCGGCGTGCCAGAACCTCCGTGATGTGCGGTGGCGTGCCTGGCTCCACCAGCACGAAGTCACCGACCGCGGGACGCTCCTCGGGACCGAGGTTGCGCTTCAGGAACTTCGGCGCCGGTTGCGCGTTGAAGGTGTGGTCGCCATCGTCCAGTTCGTACCCGGCGCGATGCTGCGCGGACACCCGCGCAATGCAAGCATGGCCGGAAATCGCGGGAAGATCCCCTTGCCATCCGATGCGCTGGAGCGCGGATGCCGATTGCTGCGAAGCAGTTGCCATGGCGGAGAATCGCCGGTCGGGAGTTCGGAAGGTCTTTGGGAGCGCCTCGGCCCGCTAGCATGCCCGATCCCGCGCCCGTTTGCAGCCACGTCGTTCATGTTGAGATCATCCGTGCTTGCCCCTCTCCGCGTTTGGACGAATCAGGAAGCACGCTCGACGAGACAGGACCATGACGGGCGTGCATGACCGGCCTTCGCACTACAGCAGTCTGGAACAATCAACCATGCATGCATTCCTGGCGTTGGGCGATTCCTACACGATCGGCGAAGGCGTTCCGGGGGACCGGACCTGGCCCTCGCTGCTCGCGGCGCGCCTGCGGTCGGAAGACATCGAAATCGGCGAGCCGCGGATCGTGGCGACCACTGGTTGGACCACCGATGAATTGCAGGCGGCGATGGACGCCGCCGCATTGACGCCGCCCCACGCGCTGGTGACGCTCTCGATCGGCGTCAACAACCAGTACCGCGGGCGCCCGGTGGACGAGTACCGCGGGCAGTTCGGCGCCTTGCTGGGGCGCGCCGTCGCCCTTGCAGGCGGCGCCCCGACGCGCGTGGTGGTCGTGTCGATTCCGGATTGGGGCGGGACGCCGTTCGCGGCGCGCGAAGGCCGCGAAGCCGCATCGATCGCACGCGACATCGATGCCTTCAACGCCGCCGCGCATGCGGAGGCGGACGATGCGGGCGCGCACTGGGTCGATGTCACCATGGTTTCACGCGCACCCGCAGCACGCTCCGAGCTCGCGGCCGATGGCCTGCATCCATCGTCGGCGCAGTATGCGCGCTGGGTCGAGGTGATCCTGCCGGTTGCGAGAAAGGCTTTGCGCGGGGACTGACGCGCACGCGCCGCTATCATGCGCGCTTCAGCGATGCGTGCCGCAAGGAATTCCGATTGAACAAGCTTGCCAAGCCCAACGCGCTGGCGTGGCTGGTCGTTTCCGCCGCCACGATCGCGCTCGACCAGGTCACCAAGGCCGTCGCGCGGGATACGCTGGAACTGTACCTGCCGCAGCCGGTGATCCCGCATGTCCTCAACTGGACGCTGGCTTTCAACCGGGGCGCGGCTTTCAGTTTCCTCGCCGGCGGCTCCGGTTGGCAGACTTGGCTGTTCGGCCTGCTCGCGGTGGCCGTCAGCATCGGGTTGATCGCGTGGCTGGCATTCACCCGCCGAGGCGACTGGCGCACGGCCCTGCCGATCGCGCTGATCGTCGGCGGCGCACTGGGCAACCTGATCGATCGCGTCGTGCACGGCCGCGTCACGGACTTCATCGAGGTCTACTGGCGCACGTGGTCGTGGCCCACCTTCAACGTGGCCGATTCGGCGATCAGCGTCGGCGCGGTGCTGCTGATCGTCTTCGGCCTGTTCGCCGGCAGGCAGCAGCGCTGACGCAAGACGCTGCGTGCCGCGGCGCGAAGCGCGATCGGGGACGGTCGCATTGGACAAGCTCGCCATCCGCCGCAACAATAGGCGGCTGTCGTGCCTGCGTGGTCCTGTTTCCGCGGCACGTGGCGGTGGCATCGGCCGTCGCCGGCACCTTCCAGGAATCACGAGGGTCTTCCATGAATTTTCATGAGTACCAGGCCAAGCAGTTGTTCGCCGAATTCGGCATCGCGGTGCCCCCCGGCAAGGTCGCGGCGACGCCCGCCGAGGCAGTCGAGGCGGCCCGCGCACTGGGCGGCGAGCAGTGGATGGTGAAGGCGCAGATCCACGCCGGTGGCCGCGGCAAGTCGGGCGGCGTCAAGTTCTGCAAGTCGCTCGACGAGGTGAAGTCGGCCGCGGCGGGCATGCTCGGCAAGGACATGGCGACCTACCAGTCGGCCGGCCGCGCGCTTCCGGTGAACCTGGTGCTGGTCACCGAGGCCACCGACATCGCCAAGGAGCTGTACCTCTCGACGCTCATCGACCGCGGCGAGAAGGCGGTCGCGTTCATTGCCTCGGCGCGCGGCGGCGTCGACATCGAGCAGGTCGCGCGCGAGACGCCGGACGACATCCATACCGTCACGGTGAATTTCACCGAGGGCCTGCAGCCCTACCAGTGCCGCGAACTCGGCTTCGCGATGGGGCTTTCCGGCAAGCAGGTCAACCAGCTCACCAAGATCATGCTGGGCTTGTACCGGCTGCTCAATGCCAAGGACCTCTCGCTGATCGAGCTGAATCCGCTGGCGATCGTGAAGTCCGGCGACCTGGTGGCGCTGGACGGCAAGGTCAATTCCGACGACAACGCCGAATTCCGGCATCCGGAACTCGCCGCGATGCGCGACGTTTCGCAGGAAGACAAGGCGGAAGCCGAGGCCGCGGCCGAGCACCTCAATTACGTCACGATGGACGGATCGATCGGCTGCATGGTCAACGGCGCCGGGCTCGCGATGGCGACCATGGACGTGATCAAGCTGGCCGGCGGCGAACCGGCGAACTTCCTGGACGTCGGCGGCGGCGCGACCAAGGAGCGCGTGACCGCGGCGTTCAAGCTGATCCTGTCCTCGCCCAAGGTCGAGTGCATCCTCGTCAACATCTTCGGCGGCATCGTCCGCTGCGATCTGATCGCCGAGGGCATCATCGCGGCGGTGAAGGAAGTGGGCTTGAAGATTCCCGTGGTGGTGCGCCTCGAAGGGACCAACGTCGAAAAGGGCCGGGAACTGCTGAGTGGTTCGGGCCTCAAGATCACGCCCGCCACCGATTTGAACGACGCCGCGCAGAAGGCCGTCGCCGCCGCGAAAGCAGCATGATGTAGGAGCGGCCCACGGCCGCGACCGAATGCTGCATGTGGATCGCGCGCATGGCGCGCTCCTACAAAAAACAGGATCAAAAACATGTCCGTGCTCGTCAACAAGAACACCAAGGTCATCTGCCAGGGCTTCACCGGCCACCAGGGCACCTTCCATTCCGAACAGGCGCTCGAATACGGCACCAAGCTGGTCGGCGGCGTCACCCCGGGCAAGGGCGGCAGCGAGCACATCGGCCTGCCGGTCTTCAACACGGTGCGCGAAGCCGTCGACGATACCGGCGCCGACGCCTCGGTGATCTTCGTGCCGCCGCCGTTCGCGGCCGACGCGATCCTCGAAGCGGCCGCGTCCGGCATCCGCGTGATCGTCGCGATCACCGAAGGCATTCCGGTGCTCGACATGTTGCGCGTCAAGAACGTGCTGAAGGACTATCCCGACACCGTCCTGATCGGGCCGAACTGCCCGGGCATCATCACCCCGGGCGAGTGCAAGATCGGCATCATGCCGGGCCATATCCACAAGCCAGGCAAGGTCGCGATCGTGTCCCGCTCCGGCACGCTGACCTACGAGGCGGTTTACCAGACCACCAACGTGGGGCTCGGCCAATCCACGGTCATCGGCATCGGCGGCGACCCGATCAACGGCATGAACTTCATCGATTGCCTGACGCTGTTCCAGAACGATCCGCAGACGGAAGGCATCATCATGGTCGGCGAGATCGGCGGCAGCGCCGAGGAAGAAGCCGCGGAGTTCATCGAGGAGTATGTCGGCAAGCCGGTGGTCGCATTCATCGCCGGCGCCTCGGCCCCACCCGGCAAGCGCATGGGCCACGCCGGCGCGATCATCTCCGGCGGCAAGGGCACGGCCGCGGCCAAGTTCGCGGCGCTGGAGAAGGCCGGGGTCACCACGGTCAAGTCCCCGGCCGACCTCGGCGCCACGCTGGCCCGGAAGATGAAGCACTGAGCCGGTTCAGTACGCACAACGGTAAAATGAAGGCCGCGCCCGTCGCGGCCTTCGCGTTTCCTGGAACGCTCCATGGCGACCCTGCATCTTGCCTTTGCCCAATGCGACTTTCCGGTCGGCGCGATCGCGGCCAACGCCGAACGCGTTCGCACGTTGATGCGCGACGCGCGCGCGGGAGGCGCCGATCTCCTGGTGTGCCCGGAACTGAGCTTGAGCGGCTATCCGCCGGAAGACCTGCTGCTGCGCCCGAGCTTCCTCGCGGCTTGCCGGTCCGAGCTCGACACGCTGGCGGTGGAAGCCGAAGGGCTCGCCGCGCTGGTCGGCTTTCCCAGCAGCGAGGGCGTGCTTTACAACGCCGCCGCGCTGTTGCAAGAGGGGCGGGTTGCGCAGACCGCAAGGAAGAGCGTGCTGCCCAATTACGGCGTGTTCGACGACAAGCGCTATTTCGAACCGGCACGCGCCGCCACGGTCGCGACCCTGAAGGATGCGAGGATCGGCGTATTGATCTGCGAGGACGTCTGGCAGCCCGAATCGGTTGCCGCCGCGGCGCGGGCGGGCGCCGAGCTGGTGGTCGTGGTCAATGCCTCGCCCTACGACGTTGCCAAGCAGGCGCGCCGCGAGGCGATGCTGACTGCGCGTGCGAAGGAAACCGGCTGCGCGATGGCGTACCTCAACATGGTGGGCGGCCAGGACGAGGTGGTGTACGACGGCGCCTCGCTGCTGGTGAACGGCGACGGCACGGTCGCGGCGCGCGCACCGGCATTCGTCGACGCGCTGCTGTGGGCTGATTTCGACGCCGCATCGCGCCGCTGGACCGCGCGGGACTGGCCGACGGCGCCCGACGCCTCGCCGGAAGCCACGCTCTACGCGGCGCTGGTGCGCGGCGTGCGCGACTATGCCGGCAAGAACGGGTTCGAGGGCGTCCTGCTGGGCCTGTCGGGTGGCATCGATTCGGCGCTGACACTCGCAATCGCCGTCGACGCCCTCGGCGCGGAGAACGTGACCGCGGTGATGCTGCCGTCGCGCTACACATCCGAACTTTCGCTGCGCGAGGCGCACGCCCAGGCGCAAACGCTCGGCGTCGAATATTTCGACCTGCCCATTCCCGGGATGGTCGATGCGGCCACCGCGGCCCTCGCCCCGGCCTGCGGCGACCTCGGCGATGTCACGGCGCAGAACCTGCAGGCGCGCAGCCGCGGCGTGCTGCTGATGGCGATGTCCAACCAGACCGGCAAGCTG
>DASSNH010000091.1:0-12051 GCA_035701405.1 Rhodanobacteraceae bacterium | reverse complement strand
GCGCACCTTGTCCATCGACAGCGCCGAGCCGAGCACGCCCGAGCCGGTGTAGGGAACGTGCAGGGAATCCAGTGCGCCCTGCAGCACGCCGTCCTCGCCACCGCCGTGCTGGCCGTGCAGGATGTTGAACACCCGCGCGAAATGCCCGGCGCGCACCGCGTCCAGCAGCGCCGGGATGCCGTCGATCGCATGCGCGTCCACGCCGCGGCTCTTGAGCGCCTCGAGCACGCCGCGCCCCGAGTCCAGCGAGACCTCCCGCTCGGCGGAACTGCCGCCCATCACGACGGCTACGCGGCCGAAGGAGCGGGGATCGGTGAAGCGGGAACGGGGAAGGGGGAGCGGGGAAGCGGAAGCGCCCAGCGCCTCCTGTTCCCTGTTCCCTGTTCCCTGTTCCCGCTTGTCAGGCTGCACGGCCATCACACGCCACCGTCCGTCTTCAGATCCCCGCCCCGCGCCAGCTCCGCCGCCGCCGCACCGATATCGCCGGCCCCCAGCAACAGCACCAGGTCGCCGTCGTGCAGAAGGGCCGGCAGGGTTTCGCGCAGTTCGCGCGGGTGGTCGATGAACACCGGATCGACCTTGCCCCGCGCGCGCACCGCCCGCGCCAGTGCACGGCCGTCAGCATTTGCGATCGGCATTTCGCCCGCCGGGTACACGTCGGTCAACACCAGCACGTCGGCCTCGCACAACACCGCCGCGAAGTCGTCCATCAGGTCGCGGGTGCGGGTGTAGCGGTGCGGCTGGAACACGATCACCACCCGGCGTTCGGGCCAGCCCGCGCGCGCGGCCTCCATCACCGCCGCGATTTCGCGCGGGTGGTGGCCGTAGTCGTCGACCAGCATCACCCGACCGTCGTCGACCGCCAGCTCGCCGTTGATGTGGAAGCGCCGACCGACGCCCTCGAAGCGTTCCAGCGCGCGGGCGATCGCGAACGGCTCGATGCCGAGGTGCCAACCGAGCGTCGCCGCGGCCAGCGCGTTGAGGACGTTGTGGCGCCCCGGCAGGTTCAGCGTGACCGGCAAGGGCGGCTGGCCGGGCAACTGCAGGTCGAAGCGCATGCAGGGACCTTCCGCGCGCAGATTGGCACCGCGCACGTCGGCCGCGCGATCGATCGCGTAGGTTAGCGTCGAGCGTGGCGTGCGCTGGGCGAGTTCGGCGACGTCCGGGTCGTCCACGCACAGCACCGCGAGGCCGTAGAACGGCAGGCGATGCAGGAAATCGACGAACGCCTGCTTCAACTCGGCGTAGTCGCCGTGGTAGTGCTCGAGGTGGTCGGCATCGATGTTGGTGACGATCGCCGCGACCGGCGAAAGCATCAGGAACGAGCCGTCGGATTCGTCGGCCTCGGCGACCAGGTAATCGCCCGCGCCGAGCCGCGCGTGCGCGCCGGCGGACAGGAGTTGTCCGCCGATCACGAAGGTCGGGTCGTAGCCGGCTTCGGCGAGCACGCTCGCGACGAGGCTCGTGGTCGTGGTCTTGCCATGGGTGCCGGCCACCGCGATGCCGCGCCGGAAGCGCATCAGCTCGCCCAGCATTTCCGCGCGCGGCACCACCGGGATGCGGCGCTCGCGCGCAGCGATGAGTTCCGGGTTGTCCGGCTTGATCGCGCTCGACACCACGACCGCGTCGACATTCCTGATGTGTTCGGCGGCGTGGCCGATCGCGACATCCACGCCCATCTTCACCAGCCGCTCGGTGACCGGCGATTGCGCACGGTCCGAACCGGAGACGTCATAGCCCAGCGTGTGCAGCACCTCGGCGATGCCGCTCATGCCGGCGCCGCCGATGCCGATGAAATGCACGTGGCGGAAGCCCTGCATGATGTCCCCGTGCGGCGGCAGGCGGTGCGGCGTCATGCGGCCACCTCCAGGCAACGCTGCGCGATCACGTCGGCGGCATCCGGTTTCGCGAGGACGCGTGCGGCCTTCGCCATCGCGAGCCGCTTGGCGGCGTCGCCGAGCAGGCGCTCCAGCAGCGCCGCGAACCGCGCAGGATCGAAGTCACGGTCCTGCACCAACTCCGCGGCGCCGGCGGCGACGAAGCCTTCGGCGTTTTTCGTCTGGTGGTCGTCGACCGCGTACGGGAACGGCATGAGGATCGCGCCGAGTCCCGCGGCCGCGAGTTCCGCGAGCGTCAGGGCACCGGCGCGGCATACCACCAGGTCCGCCCACGCATACGCCGCCGCCATGTCCAAAATGAAGGGGGCCACCTTCGCGTGTACGTCCACGCCCGCATACGCGGTGCGGGTGGTCTCGAGGTGCGCCTCGCCGCACTGGTGCCACACCTCGGGGCGGCGGTCGCGCGGGATCAGCGACAACGCCTCGGGCAAGCCCAGGTTCAAGGTGCGCGCGCCGAGGCTGCCGCCCAGCACCAGCAGGCGCGGGACGCCCGCGCGATCCGCGAAGCGCGCCGCAGGCCCAGGCAACGCGGTGATTTCGCTACGCACCGGGTTGCCGGTCCACTCCGAGTGGACGCCCGGCGCGAATGCGTCGGGAAAGCCGCCCATCACCTTGCGCGCGAATTTCGCGAGGATGCGGTTGGTGAATCCGGGCACGCGGTTCTGTTCGTGCACCAGCAACGGCCGGCGCTGCAACCACGCGGCGATGCCGCCTGGCCCGGCGGCGTAGCCCCCCAGCGACAAGACGCTGCGCGGCCGGATGTCGCGCAGGACCCGCCACGCGGCGAGGATCGCACGCAACAGCATCCAGGGCGCCGCGAGACGCACCGCCGCTCCCTTTCCGCGCAGGCCCGCGACCGGCACGGTGCGCATTTCGATCCGGTGTTCGGGCACGATGCGGTTTTCCATCCCGCCGCGTGCGCCGAGCCAGACCACCGGAACTTCGCGCGCGCCCAGTGCCGCCGCCACCGCGAGGCCGGGGAAGATGTGGCCGCCGGTCCCGCCGGCCATGATCAGCACGGGCGCCCGCGCGTCGCTCATGCGCGCACCTCGTCCAGGCGGGGCTCGATGCGCTTGCGCGCGGCGAGCGGAAGCTCGGCAGCCGGCTTCTCGATGGGAATGTCGTCGGTGATCGGCCCCGGCGCCCGGCGGGTCGCCATCCGCCGCGCATCCTCGGCGCGATGGATTTCGTAGCCCGCGCGCACCAGCACGCCCAGCATGATGCAGGTCATCAAGGTGCTGGAGCCGCCCGAACTGATCAGCGGCAGGGTCAGGCCCTTGGTCGGCAGGACGCCGAGGTTCACGCCCACCGACACCAGCGCCTGCAGCCCGATCATCAGCGAAATCCCGGATGCGACGTAGCCCGCGCGGTGCTGGCCGACTTCCACGCCGCGCAGGCCGAGTTGCAGGCCGCGGCCCACGAGCAACGCGAACAATGCGAGCACGAACAGCACGCCGACGAAGCCGAGTTCTTCCGCGATCACCGCGAGGATGAAATCGGTATGCGCTTCGGGCAGGTAGAAAAGCTTCTGGACGCTGCCGCCGAGGCCGACGCCGAACCACTTGCCGCGTCCGACCGCGATCAAGGCCTGCGTCAACTGGAATCCATCGTTGAACGGGTCCTTCCATGGATCCAGGAACGAGGTCAGGCGTTTCACGCGGTAGTCGGTCGACAGCGCCAGCCACGAGCCCAGCGGCACCAGCGGCAGCCCCATGATCACGAGGTTGCGCATCCGCGCGCCTCCCAGCCACAGCATGCCGATCGTCACCACGCCGATCAGCGCCGCGGAGCCGAAGTCCGGCTGCGCGAGCAGCAGCACCGCGGTGAATCCCGCGACCGCCACCGGCTTGACCGCACCCAGGAACTTCGTTTCCACGCTGTCGCGGTGGCGCACCAGGTAGCTCGCGACGTACAGCACCACCGTCAACTTGGCGAGTTCGACCGGCTGGAACCCGGAGATCCCGAGATTGATCCAGCGCCGCGCGCCGTTGATGCGCATGCCGATGTGCGGAATGAACACCAGGACCAGCAGTGCGAACGTGAACACCATCAACCAGCCCGACCAGCGCTCCAGCGTGTTCAGTTCGATCCTGAGCGCGATCCACAGCGCAATCGCCCCGCCCAGCGCGAGGAAGGTGACGTGCCGCTGGAGGTAATAGAACTCGCCGATGTGGTGGCCGTCGGCCACCGCGATCGAACTCGAAGCCACCATCACGATTCCGAACGCGGCCAATCCGACGATCGCCAGCAGCAACCACGGATCGTGCCGACCGCGCGGACCGCCGCGGCGGGTGGCTTGGGAGGGCGCGAACAAGGACATCATGCGTCGGGCCCCTGGAGGGCGGGAACGGGGAACGGGGAACGGGGAATAGAATTTGCGCGGGAACCATCCTCCCTGTTCCCGGTTCCCCGTTCCCGCTTTTGCAGTTCTTTCATCACCGCACCTTCAACGTCGCCAAACCCACCAGCACCAGCACAACCGAAATGATCCAGAAGCGCACGATCACGCGCGGCTCGGGCCAGCCTTTCAATTCGAAATGGTGGTGGATGGGTGCCATCCGGAACATGCGCCGGCCGGTCAGCTTGAAGCTGCCGACCTGCAGCATCACCGAAGCGGTTTCGACCACGAACAGCCCACCCATCACCAGCAGGATGATTTCCTGGCGCACGATCACCGCGACGCAGCCGATCGCGCCGCCGATCGCGAGCGCACCGACGTCGCCCATGAACACCTGCGCGGGATAGGTGTTGAACCACAGGAAGCCGAGGCCCGCGCCGGTCAGCGCACCACAGAAGACCGCGAGTTCGCCCGCGCCCGGGATCGAGGGGATCCCGAGATAGGCGGAGAACACCGCGTTGCCCGCGAGGTAGGCGAACGCGCCGAGCGCCGCCGTCACCAGCACCGCCGGCATGATCGCGAGTCCGTCGAGCCCGTCGGTCAGGTTCACGGCGTTCGAGAAGCCGACGATCCACAGGTACGCCATCACGACGAAGCCGGCCCCGAGCGGAATGACGACATGCTTGAAGAGCGGCACGTACAGCGCCGTCGCCGCCGGCACGTCCGCCGTATGGAAAAGGAACAGCGCCGCGCCGAGGCCCACGATCGATTGCGCGAGGTATTTCCAGCGCGCGATCAGCCCGTGCGGGTCCTTCAATACCAGCTTGCGGTAATCGTCGTAGAAACCGATCAGCCCGCAGGCGAGCGTCACGACCAGCACGACCCACAAATAGCGGCTGTGCAGGTCGCCCCACAGGATGGTGCCCACCACGATCGCGACAAGGATCAGCGCCCCGCCCATCGTCGGCGTGCCTGCCTTGGCCAGGTGCGTCTGCGGGCCATCCGTGCGCACGACTTGTCCGGCCTTCAGCGCGGTCAGCCGGCGGATCATCGCGGGTCCGAAGAACAACGAAAAAAACAGCCCCGTCAACGCCGCCATGATCGTGCGGAAGGTGATGTAGTCGAACAGCCGGAACGGACCGAAGTACTGCTCCAGCCAATGGGCGAGCTCAAGCAACATGCCGGTCGCCCCCCTCGTCGTTCGCGAGCAACGCGGCGACCACCCTCTCCATGTGCGACGAATGCGAGCCCTTGACCAGCACGCTTGCGCCCGCGTGCAGGTCGCCGCGCAACGCCGCAACGAGCGCAGACTGGTCGGGGTGCACGGAACCGCCTTGGCCGAATGCCTCGGCCGCACGCGCGGCCAACGCGCCGACGGCGTACACCCGCGCGATGCCCTGCTCGCGCGCGGCCGCGCCGATCTTGGCGTGCAGGTCGCCGGCGCCCGCGCCGAGTTCGGCCATGTCGCCGAGCACCAGCCAGCGTTCGCCCGGTTGCAGGGCGAGCGTCGCGACCGCCGCCAACGCGGAGCCCGGATTGGCGTTGTAACTGTCGTCGAACAGCACCCAGCCTTCGGGCGATGCATGTCGCAACAACCGGCCGCCGATCGATTCCGCGGATTGCAGCCCGGCCACGATGTCGTCCAGCGCGGCGCCGGCGGCCTGCGCGAGCGCGGTTGCTGCCAGCGCATTGGCGATGTTGTGGTGCCCGGGCAGCGGGAGCCGCACTGCGGCGCGGCCGACCGGCGTGACCAACGTGAATCCGCTCGCGTCCGGACCGAGCTTCAAGTCTTCGGCCGTGATGTCGGCGGGCTTTTCGAGGCCGACACGCAGCACGCGGCGCGCACCCGCAAGCCCGGCGAAATAGGCCGCGAACGCGTCATCGGCATTGATCACGGCCACACCGTCGGGCGGCAGCGCCCGGTAGATCGCGCCCTTGGTTTCGGCGATGCCTTCCAGCGAATGCATCCGCTCGAGGTGCGCGGGCCCGATGTTGTTGACCAGGCCGATCCGGGGCCGGACGATCGCGGCGAGGTAATCGATGTCGCCCGGCTTGCCGGCGCCCATTTCCAGTACCGCGTATTCGGTGTCGTCGGGCATCGCGAGCAGCGTCAACGGCACGCCGATCTCGTTGTTGAAGCTGGCGGCATTGCTGTGGGTATGGCCATGCCGCGCGAGGATCTGCGCGGTCAGCGTTTTCACACTGGTCTTGCCGTTCGAACCGGTGATGCCGACCACGGTGACGTCGCGTCGCGCGCGCACCGCGCTCGCGAGGTCGCCGAGCGCGTGCAGTGTGTCGGCGACCACGACCTGCGGCAGGTCGGTATCGACCGGCCGCGATACCAGCGCCGCCGCGGCGCCCCGCGCCGCCGCTTCGGCGACGTGGTCGTGGCCGTCGTGGCGTTCGCCCACCAGCGCGACGAACAGGTCGCCCGCCGCGAGCGTCCGGGAATCGGTGGAAATCGCGGCGACGGACGCGTCCGCGCCGCGCAGGCTCCCGCGGGTCCAGACGGCGATTTCCGAGAGACGCAGGTTCAGCACGTGCGCGCCTCCAGGGCGGCACGCGCCACCTGCAAGTCGTCGAACGCCCGCTTCACGCCGGCGCTTTCCTGGTACGCCTCGTGCCCCTTGCCCGCGAGCAACACCACGTCGCCTTCGCTTGCACGAGCGAGCGCGAGATCGATCGCGTGCGCACGATCGCGCTCGACGATCGCGCGCTCCGGCGAACCCATGCCGGCAAGGATCTGGGCGACGATCGCATCGCCATCCTCGCCGCGCGGATTGTCATCGGTGACGATCGCGAGATCCGCGAGCCGCTCGGCGATCCCGCCCATTTCGGGCCGCTTGCCCGCGTCGCGCTCGCCGCCGCAACCGAATACGCAGATGAGTTTTCCTTCGCAATGCGCGCGCAGCGTGAGCAACGCCTGCTCCAGCGCGTCCGGCGTATGCGAATAGTCGACGACGACCAGCGGCAGTGCACCGCCGCCGATCCGGCTCATGCGGCCGGCCACCGGCTGCAGCGATTCCAGCGCTGGCAGCATTTGGGCGAACGGAACGTCGAGAGCACCCAGCACGCCCGCGACCGCGAGCAGGTTGGCGACGTTGAAGCGACCGAGCAGGCGGCTGCGCACGGCGCCGCTGCCCCAGGGCGTCACGAGCTCGAAATCGATGCCGTCGGAATGGGTGTGCACGTCGCGCGCACGGAGTTCGGCGTCACCGGCCCCGGTGGCACAACGCAATGTGTGCACGCGGGTCGGCAGCCTTGCGGCCAGTTCGCGGCCGAACGCGTCGTCCACGTTGATGACCGCTGCGCGCAAGCCCGGCCACGCGAACAGCCTCGCCTTGGCCGCCCCGTAGGCTTCCATCGTGTGGTGGTAGTCGAGGTGGTCGCGCGTGAGGTTGGTGAACACCGCGGCGTCGAAACGCACGCCATCGACGCGATGCTGGTCCAGCGCGTGCGAGGAAACTTCCATCGCGACGTGCGTGGCGCCGGCATCGCGGAATTCGGCGAGCAGGCCATGCACCCGGATCACGTCCGGCGTGGTGCGCTCGCCCTCGTGGAGCGCACCGTGCAGCCCCGCGCCGAGGGTGCCGATCGTGGCGGCGCGATGGCCGAGCAGCGTGAACGCCTGCGCCAGCAACTGCACCGTCGAAGTCTTGCCGTTGGTGCCGGTGACACCGACCACGTGCAGCGACGCCGAAGGATCGCCGTGGAAACGCGACGCGATCGCGCCGAGGTGGGTGCGCAGGCCTTCGATCCATACAGCGGGAACGGGGATCGGGGAACGGGGCTGCAAAGCCGGCGCGGATGCCGCGGTTCCCTGTTCCCTGTTCCCTGTTCCCACTTCTGCAAGTATGGCAACGGCACCGCGCGCCACCGCATCCGGCGCAAAAGCCATTCCGTGCGTGCGCGCGCCTTGCAGCGCCACGAACGCGTCGCCGGCGCGCACGGCGTGCGAGTCCTGGGTGAGCCCGGAAACCACGATGCCGCCGTCTGCCGCGGACGCGATGCCGTCCAGGAGTTCGGCCAGGGTCATCGCGCTCATGGCGTCGTCCCCTGCCCGCGGCGCGCGGTCGCCACCGCTTCGGGTGGCGCAGGCGGCGGCGCGGGCGTCACGGGCCCGCCTGCATACCATTGCTGCACGTTGTCCGGCGGGACGTCGAGCAGGCGCAGCGCGCCGGTCATCACTTCGCGGAATACCGGCGCGGACACGATGCCGCCGAAATATTCGCCACCATGGCCGCCCGCGTCCCGGATGATCACCACCCCGACCAGGCGCGGATTGCTGGCGGGCACGATCCCGCAGAACAGCGCCGCGTAACGGTTTCGCGAGTAGCCGCCCGCGATCGCCAGATGCGCGGTGCCGGTCTTGCCGGCGACGCTGTAATCGGCGATCGCGGCCTGCGGCGCGGTGCCCTCCGGGCTCACCACCGTGCGCAACATCGCCATCACCTCGTCGGAAATCTTCAGGGGTTCGACCCTGACGCCGGGGTTGTCGTCGCCCTTGATGAAGGTCGGCGTGTGCCGGACGCCGCCGTCCGCGATCGCTGAATACGCCTGCGCGAGTTGCAACGCCGTCACGTTGAGCCCATAGCCGAACGCGATCGTTGCCTTGACGAAATCGCCCCATGTGCGCGGCGCCGGGATGTAACCCGACACTTCCCCCGGAAAACCACTGCCGGTGCTCGCGCCGAACCCGAACTGATGCAGCACGCCGCTCATCTCCTGCGGCGTCAGGGTCAACGAAATCTTGGAAGCACCGACATTGCTCGAATAGGTGATGACGTGGCTGACGTCGATGCGACCGTTGTTGCTGTCGTCGCGGACGGTGTGGCCATCGATCATGAACCAGCCCGGTCCCGTATCGAGCATGGTTGTCGGCGTCCACTTGCCGGACTCCAGCGCGGTGGTGACCGTGAACGGCTTCATCGTCGAGCCCGGCTCGGTCACGTCGGTGACCGCGCGGTTGCGGCGTTGCGCGGCGGTGCTGCTGTCGAGGTCGTTGGGGTTGTACGAGGGCACGTTGACCATTGCGAGGATCTCGCCGTTGCGCGGATCCATGATCACCATCGAGCCGGACCCCGCATGGCGCTTCAGGACGGCCTCGGAAAGCGCCGAGTAAGCGAGGTACTGGATGCGACTGTCGATGCTGAGGGCCAGATCGTGGCCCGGCACCGGCGCACGGATCTGCTCGACGTTTTCGACCACGCGGCCCAGGCGGTCGCGGATCACGCGTTTCTCGCCGGGCTTGCCGGCCAGCCAGCCGTCGTAGGCGAGTTCCAGCCCTTCCTGGCCGCGGTCGTCGATGTTGGTGAAGCCGAGCACGTGCGCGGTTGCGGCACCGTCCGGGTAATAGCGCTTGTATTCGCGCTGGCCGTTGACCCCGGGGATGTCCAGCGCCAGCACCGCCTGCGCGGCCTCCGGCGGCATCAGCCGCCGCAGGTAGACGAACTCACGGTCGCTGCGTTCCTGGAACTTGCGCGCGAGATCGCTGGCGTCGACCCCCAGTGCCTTCGCAAGTTCGGGGATGCGCTCGCTGTGCTGCAACACCTGCTCCGGATTGGCCCACAGCGAGAGCATCGGCGTGGACACCGCCAACGGAGCGCCGTTGCGGTCGTAGATCGTGCCGCGGGAGACGGGAATCTCGACCTCGCGCAGGAAGCGCGCGTCACCCTGCTGCTGCAGGAACGCCTGGTGCACCACCTGCAGGTCCACCGCGCGCGCGATCAAGCCGATCGAGGCGAGCGCGAGCACGCCGACCACCAGCGCGAGCCGCTTGCGCGGATCGGGGCGGCGGCGGCGCTGTGGCCGCGAAATCGTTTCGGGCGGACGGCGCGGCTTCATTCGTGGATCATCTCCACGCTCGCGGGGGGCGGACTGATCATGCCGAGTTGCCCGCGCGCAATCGTCTCGATGCGCGAGGGGCTCGCCCAGGTCGCCTGCTCGAGTTCGAGGCGCCCGAACTCCACGTTCAAGGCGTCGCGCTGGTTCTGCAGCTTCGAAAGTTCGACGAAGGCAGCGCGGTCCTGGTGGCGCGCCCACACCACCGCGATGCCGCTCGCGATCACCGCCAGCAGCAGCACCCCCACCGCGAGGGCTCCGACGGTCCTCATGCGGCACCATCCGACGGCGGTTTTTCGGAGATCCTGAGAACCGCCGACCGCGCGCGCGGATTGCGCGCGACTTCCGCGGGATCGGCGACGAGCTTGCGGCCGACCGCCCGCAGCGGCGGGCGCGTGGCCATCGGAGGCGGCGGCAAACCGCGTCGCACCGGCCTCGGCTGCGGGCCGCGGATGAATTGCTTGACGATGCGGTCCTCCAGCGAATGGAAACTGATCACCGCCAGCCGACCGCCGGGTTTCAGGGTCGCCGCCGCCGCCGGCAGCGCGCGCTCGAGCGAGCCCAGCTCGTCGTTGACCTGCAGCCGCAGCGCCTGGAAGGTGCGCGTCGCCGGATGCTTGCGGTCGCGCCGTCCCAGCGCGCGCTCGACCAGTTCGGCGAGCTCGCGGGTGGTCGCGAGCGGCGCCTCGTCGCGGCGGGCGACGATCGCACGGGCGATGCGGCGGCTCATGCGCTCTTCGCCGAAGCGGAACAGCACGTCGGCGATCTCGCGCTCGCCGGCCCGCGCGAGGAACGCCGCCGCGCTTTCACCGGTGGTCGGATCCATGCGCATGTCGAGTGGCGCGTCGGACTGGAACGAGAACCCGCGCCCCGCGTCGTCGAGCTGCGGCGAAGACACGCCGAGGTCCAGCAGGATTCCGTCGAGCCCCGCGCGCGTGTCTTCCCAGTCGTCCATTTCGGAGAAATTGGCGTGCCGGATCGCCACCCGCGGGTCGGCGCCGAATTCACGCGTTGCGCAGGCGATCGCTTCCGGGTCGCGGTCCATCAGCAGCAGGCGCCCGTCCGCGCCGAGCCGTTCGAGGATCGCGCGCGCATGGCCGCCACGCCCGAACGTGCCATCGAGGTAACGCCCATCCGGCTTCAGCGCGAGTCCGGCCAGCACCGCGTCCCGCATCACCGGGATGTGCATGAGCCCGTGGCTGCCCGTCATTGCCCGCGTCCCGTCCATCCGTCGCGCACGCCGCTTGCGCGCATGTGCCACCCGCATCGTCCGAGCCGGCGCTGCCCGCCGTTCGCCGGACGCGATCCTCACAACCTCAATCCCACCATTTCCTCGCTGACTTCCTCCTCGCCGATCGTCTGGTGGATCTTGGCGAGGTGAGCCTGTTCACTCCATAGTTCGAACTTGTTGCCCATCCCCAGCAGCACGGCCTTCTTCTCGATCCCGGATGCAGCGCGCTGGCTGGCCGGGAGCAGTACCCGCGCGGCGCCATCGAGCTCGACCTGCGCGGCTGCGCCCACCAGCTTCAGTTGCAGGTCGCGGTGCACGCGCTTGACGCTGGACAATGCGTTGACCTGGTCGCGCACGCGCTCCCACTCCGGCTGCGGGAACACCCACAGGCATCCCGGCTCGAACGGGTTGTAGGTGATCACCAGCCGGCTGTTGCAGACGCGCGCGATCGGCTCGCGGTAGGCGGTCGGAATCGCCAGCCGCCCTTTTTCGTCCACGCTGATCGCGGTTTCGCCCTGAAACATCGGTCAGAATTCCCACGTATTCCCACAAAACGACACGTGAGCCCACCTTAGTCGCAGGGGATGAGACTGTCAAGCAATTTTTGCTTGTAGATCAAAGGGAAAGGCGAGGTTGTGACTGGAATTCAGGTGCCTTGTGAGCTACGTTGGCAAGGCCTTTGAATCCAAAAGATTTGTCATCACGACGTTTTTTGGATTTGCCCGGATTGGCCGCCGTGATGC
>DASSNH010000090.1:0-5049 GCA_035701405.1 Rhodanobacteraceae bacterium | reverse complement strand
GGTGGTCTTCCCGGCGTACACGTAATCGTTGGGCGCCATCCCCATCAGGTTGCGGACGGCGCCCTCGTTGGAAATGTTGTCTTCGCCGATGAACGCCAACTGCTCGGCGGTCGCGGTGTGCCGGAACGAGCGTTGCAGCTTAGGAAGCGCCTCTTCCACGGCATGCCGGGCGATGGCCTGGAGCGATGCCAGGGTTTCCCGACGGGCCGCCAATCCCTTGAATCCCGGAGGCGCCTTGGCATCCACGGCGAGATCCGGCTGCTCCGTCCAGGGTTGCACCACGAATTGGGGCTTGAGCGCGGCGATGACGGCGCCCGGTCCCTTGCCGTTCGAACCGGGATCGAAGCCGGCGATGTGGTCGCGGTGGCGGTGGGTCGCGACCACGGCGAAGGGATCCCTGCCCACCGTCTTGCGGATGTCCTCCGCGATCCTGGCCAGCAGTTTCGCCGGGCTGCCGCTCGGCGCAGCTGTGGTGCCGAAGTCGATCAGCACGTGGCGCGGCTTCGTTCGCCCCGGATAGCGGAACGTCAACAGGAAGCAGTCGCCGAAGCCGACGTGGTACATGCGCACCCGCACGCTCGCCGGAGCCATGCTCAACCTCCCGGGGTCCAGCGGTCGCGGGCACGCGCCAGGTGCAGGCGTGCGAAGAAACCGCGGCTGAAATCCTGGTCGCTGCGGTACTCGAAGAAGCCCATCTTGGCCAGGTAATCCAGGCGCGGCTGCTGGCGGGCGACGTTCGCCACGTTGTTGCCGATGCTGTATTTCAGCCGCCCGAATTCATCGAGCACCAGCACACCGCCGCCGTACAGCCGCACCTCCTTGCTGGTGGGAAGTTCCTCGGGACGCCGCAGTCCGAGGGCACGCAACTCATGCCCGCGCACCGTGAGGATCTGCAGGTAATCGATCACGGTCTCGCGGACGATCAGCCCGTCGGGCGCCACCCGCGCCACCGGATGCACCGCCTGCACTTCGGTATACGCCTCGCGCGCCAGCTGCAGCGCGTCGAAGTTCTGCCAGATGAACCGGAACGCCTCGTCGGAATCGCGGCGCAACGATTCGGAACGGAGGTTGCGATACGACACCCGCCGGTCGAAGGATTCCCAGCATCCGTCACCGTCGGGGTGGCTCACCGGTTCGATGCCCCACGCGCGGAAGGAGTTCCGGATGATCTGCCGATAGTGGTACTTCGAATCGTCCGGGACCGTTTCCTTGTCGGCGGTGAGGAGCGCGCTCAGGTAATCGACGTACTGGAGATCCGTGGAGGGCGCGTAGTCGAGCGCCCGAATGCACATCGTCAGCAGGTGGTTGGCCGCCGCGACGCCCTCTTCGACGACGCGATCGCCATCGCACTGCCCGCGCGAGACGGTACCCAGGCTCGCGACGCGGGCCACCCACACTGCGAGGAACGCGTCCATCACCGCGGCGCCCAGGATTTCGCCGCGACGGTGCGGTTCTTCGCAGTCCGGATCCTGGAGCCAGCGCGGCGAGGCCTTCAGTTCCACCGAGCGCCGCAGCGCCGTGGCCGCGCCGTTGGGAATGGACGTGCCCACCTGTTCCGCCAGCCCCAGCAGCGTCGAAGCCTTGAGCGCGGATGCGGTCAACTCGCTGGTCGCGATCAGGGCACGCCGGTCGCGCAACACCTTTCGCCGGATGAGGACCTGCTCGACGATGGCGCGGTCCGACAGCACCGACAGCAGCGCGACCACGTCGGCGAATCCTTCGTGGAACCCGGCCTGGTCGGGCGACGAGGGATCGATGAAACGCGGACGCAGGCCATCGAGCAGCGCGTGCGTCATTTCGTGCGCGACGACGTCGTGGGACAAACAGGTATGCACGAACTGCCCATCCGGCCCCGGGAAGTACCCGAAGCACAGGCAACGGTTCTCGCGCTGGTAGTAGGCGTTGGGACCGGCAAAAGCATGCGGCGCGATGTGGAGCTGGTGGCCCTGGAAGCCGAAGCAGGTGCGCCGGCCCAACGCGCTTTCGAACACACCGAGGGTGCGCATCGCGATCGCGTAGACGTTCTGCTGGTGGAAGCGGGGATCGTCGAGGAACCGTGCCGGGTTCTTGCCGGCAAAGGGATCGAGGCACTCCTCGCCCTGCTGGTAACCACCTTTCATGGGCAGATAAAGGCGATCGCGCGAGGCGTCGTAATCGACCACCTTGATGCGTGCGCCGCAAGGCCCGTCCATCAGCGGTTCGGCCGTGATCTGCGCCGTGGCCAAGAGGATCTTGCCGTCGCGCCGGACCGCCGGATCCTGCGCCAGGATCGTCAACGAGCGCAGCGGCACCGACTCGCCTCGCGTGGGCGCCGGCTCCGTCTGCACATCCGGTCGATTGCCATGGACAGCGCGGCGAGCCATGGACGTCTCCACTACAGGTGTCGAATCACGATCCCGCTCTTGCGATTTCGAATCTACCCCACGCCGCCGGGGTACGGAAATCCGCGCGGCGCCGGCAGCCCGCCGTCGAAGTGCCCGCGAACCGCCGCATCCGAGACGGCATAGCCCCAATTGATCAAGCGCTCCTGGATGGCAGCGTCCTTGGTCGAAAGGTCCGTGCCGACTTGCGCCAGGCGCGTGGTGGCATCGCCCGGACACACCAGCGCCTGCGCACACCCGTGCACGGCAATATCCTGTTCGATGTCCCAGAACGCACCGTTGCGCACGCCCGCCACGAGGTCGCCGACCAGCAAACGCTTGCGCAAGCTGAGTACCTGATTGTCCATCACATCGATGCAGCGCTGCCCCAGGCGGACCCAATCCGAGTGGACCTCGGGTTGGATGCCGAAAGGCGCACCGGCATTGCTGACGAACAGCGTCTGGTAGCGCTTGTAGGCCGTTTCCAGGCCCAGGTTGTCGTACACGCCGCCGTCGGCCAGCACCGGCCTGGTGGTGAACGGTGCGCGCTGCAAATCGTCGCGGCCCTTTCCGCCCGAGTTCGGCGTGTAGTCCGTGTCCTCGAGTGACAGCGGTGCGGGCGCGAGGACGGGTGGAAACGCGGACGATGCGGCGACGGCTTGCGCCAGCGAAATGGTCGGCCGCTTCACCTCGCCCACGCGCCAATCGCGCATGTACGGTTTCATGAAGCGCCACAAGGCACCCGACTGGAGGTTCGAAGCGTTGATGACGAACCGCGGCGAATCAGGCAAATCCTGAAGCGTCGCGTCACCGAACAGGTGCTTCTTGTAGGCCGCGATGATGTGGTCGTTCACCGAACCCGGCGAAACGATGTTCCAGAGCATGTGCATTACGCCCTGGGTGTCCTTGCCGGCAAGCGAGACGCCGGCAAGCTTGCGGATCGGCGCAACCACCAATTCGACGTAGCGGTCGACCAGCCCGGGCTCCGCCACCGCGAGATCCTTCCATTTCAGCCCGAGCATGCCCGCGAGCAACGAACCGCCCGAGACGCTGGAGATCCGTTGCAGCGTGCCGGCCGGCTGCAGCGAACCGTCGGCCTTCCGGAAGTTGTGCGTGGCAGGGCCCAGCAGGCCGAGTTCCGCCAGCCGCCAGATGACGCCCGTGTGGAACAGCATGGCGCGGTAGCCACCGCCGGAAAGGCATATGGCGATCCCCTGCTCGGGTGATCCAGAAGCCCGCTCGCCCGGAAGCGGCTCGACCGGAGCCGGTGAAACAACGGCGATCGCATTCATGGCCAATCCCCTCGCCCGTCACGAGGCAGATCATAGCCATTTGGAACGGCGTGCGCGCCAACTTTTCGAAGGCGCGCTGTAGCGGAGCCTCAGGAATCACGAGACCTGCTGCCGCGGGTGCCCGTAGGCGCTCGCAGACGCCGGTCATCACTGGTTCGGATGGCGGCCATCGGGCCAAAAGCGGACGGCTGCCGGCTTTACCAAGTCGCCCGATAGCGGCCTTTGGTCCCTGACTCGGCGTAGAAGCGCTAGATCCGCATACGACTACTCCCCAATACTCGGTCGCCGCTGTGTACACAGATCGCAAGTCAGGCTGACTCTGATTGAACTCGATCTGGACGCGCACAGCGAACGCACCATCGCGCAAGCGGCACGAGCATCAAAAGTACTGCACCAAGAACCAGCAACGCGATGACGAGTGCGACTATCGGATGTGGTGCGTTAACTTTGGCTCCTAGGTAGATTTCATCCAGACGTCGCGGTGGCGGCCACCATGTCCACGCCTTGCAGCAACGCGAACGCGCCCGCCGCATAAGCCACTGTCCACTGCACCAGCTTGCGTTCCTTCGTGCGTTGCCGAAGATCAGTCATGCGCGGTGTCCTTTGCTGTTGTTGGCGCAGGAATGAGCTTGGCTCCGTTCGCCGGAGCGCGGGCGGGGTATTTGATGGTTTGTGGTGGCGGCCAACGCAGTCCGGATTCGGCGAGCAGCGTTTTGAAACGCGGTGTGGCGTCGAGGTCGAATGGCGCGCCGCACTGGCATTCGGTGACCACGATGGCAAGCAGCAGGCCGCCCGCCGGTCGCGCGTCTAGCGCCCCAGCGCGTCGATTGGCTTGGGCGCGGTTACCGGACAACGCGGCTGCCACCGCGTCGGTGATGCCCTCCATTTGAAGCTTCGAGTTTTTGCGATCGACGTCCTGCAGGCTGGCACGCAGCTTCACCGGATCTTCCCCGGCGGCCTTACCCACGCTCAGTTGTGCGATGTAGTAACCATCGCCGCGCGGTTCCATCGATGCCAGCGTGGCCTGCGCTTCCCCGATCCGCCCGAGCATGGCCAGTGCGATGGCCTGTGGTGCCGTTGGCATGGGACCATCGCCACTTGCCTTCGCGTACATCGCCAGTACATCCAGCGCGCGCTGCGGATGTCCGGTCGCCAGTGCCACTGACACCCGGGTACGATAGTTGATACCGTTCAGCGGGTCGCAGACATTGACGCGCGCACCGAGGTTCTCGATCAGATCGCCATAGCCGAACGCACTGGCGAATACCGGCATCCAGTTCGGTGCGCTGCACCCAGGCTGCTTGAGTGCGGTTTCAATGCGATCGGCCAGACCATGCCAGTCGTCGCTCAGCAATTGCCGCTCGGCCAGCGCCAGATCGCGCTGCTGCTGATCCGGG
>DASSNH010000089.1:0-12216 GCA_035701405.1 Rhodanobacteraceae bacterium | reverse complement strand
CACCCGCCCCTGACGGGGCACCCTCTCCCGAGGGGAGAGGGGAAATATCGTCAGTGGAAATCGCGCGAGCGCGTATCCAGCGCGCCCAACAACCGCGTCCAGTCGTGCAGGCGTTCGGCGATCAGGTGCTGCACGCCGTGGCGGTTCTCCAGCCGACCCTCCACCGCGAGCAGGCGCGATTCCAGCAGTTCGCGACGCTGGCGTTGCGCGAGGTCGTTCCACACGACGACGTTGGTCATGCCGTCCTCGTCTTCCAGGGTCATGAAGATCACGCCGCTCGCGGTCTGGGGGCGCTGCCGCAGGGTGACCAGGCCCGCCGTGCGCACCTGCTGCCCGTTCGGACAACGTTTCAATTCCGCGGAGCGCCGACAACGGCGCCGCGACAATGTCGCGCGCAGGAAAGACAGCGGATGCGCACCGAGCGTGGTGCCGGTCATCGCGTAATCGGTGCGGACTTCCTCGGCGCGCGTCGGCAGCGGCAGCGTGATCGCGGTTTCCTTCGTGGCCGGTGCATCGATGAACAGCGGCGGTGAGGTCTCCACGCCGGCGACCGTCCAGCGCGCCCGGTGGCGGTGGCCGGCCAGCCCGCGCAATGCCGCCGCGTCGGCGAGCAAGCTGCGCTGGCGGACGTCCAATGATGCACGCGCGCACAGGTCGGCGACATCGGTGAACGCGCGCGCGGCGCGCGCCGCCACGATCGCGGCGGCGGCATCTTCGCGGAAACCGCGGATCATCCGGAACCCCATCCGGATCGCCGGTTGTGCCGAGCCCGGGCTGCGGTCCTCCAGCGAGCAATCCCAGCCGCTGTAGCGGACATCGACCGGCAGCACCCGGATGCCATGGCGGCGTGCGTCCTGCAACAACTGGTCCGGCGAATAGAACCCCATCGGCTGCGAGTTGATGACCCCGCAGGCGAACGCCGCGGGTTCGTGGAATTTCAGCCAGCAGCTGACCCAGGTGATCAGCGCGAAACTCGCGGCGTGCGATTCGGGAAATCCGTAGCTGCCGAACCCCTTGATCTGCTCGAACAAATGGTCGGCATAGGCTTGGCTGTAGCCGCGCGCGCGCATGCCGGCGGCGAGCCGGTCACGATGCGGCTCGAGCCCGCCGTGGCGTTTCCACGCCGCCATCGAACGGCGCAACTCGTCGGCTTCGCCCGGCGAATAGCCCGCCGCCGCGATCGCGATCTGCATCACCTGTTCCTGGAACAGCGGCACGCCGAGGGTGCGCTCCAATACCGCCTGCAACGCATCGGAGGGATAGGTGACCTTCTCTTCGCCATTGCGGCGGCGCAGGTACGGGTGGACCATGTCGCCCACGATCGGACCGGGGCGCACGATCGCCACCTCGATCACGAGGTCATAGAAGCACTTCGGCCTGAGGCGCGGCAGCATCGCCATTTGCGCGCGCGATTCGATCTGGAACACGCCGATGGTGTCGGCGCGGCCGATCATCGCGTACACGTCCGGATCCTTCGACGGAATGTCCGCCAGCCGCTTCATGTCGCGGCGGCCGGATGCGCACAACAGCTCGAGCGTCTTGCGCACTGCCGTCAGCATTCCGAGCGCGAGGCAATCGACCTTCAGCAGGCCGAGGACGTCCAGGTCGTCCTTGTCCCACTGGATCACGGTGCGGTCTTCCATCGCCGCGTTCTCGACCGGCACCAGCGTGTGCAGCGGATGCTCGGACATCACGAAACCACCGGGATGCTGCGACAGGTGCCGCGGCATACCGATGAGCTGCACGGTGAGCGCCACCACCTTGCGCAGCGTGCCTGAGTCCGGATCGAAGCCGCGCTCGCGCAGGGTCGCACCCAGCGACTCCGCACCGCCCCAGTGATCCATGCAACGCGCCAGCCGGTCGACCAGGTCCGCCGGCAGGCCCAGCGCCTTGGCGACGTCGCGGATCGCGCCGCGGCCGCGGTAACTGCTCGCGACCGCGGTCAGCGCGGCGCGATCGCGGCCGTAGCGATCGAACACGTACTGGATGACTTCCTCGCGGCGTTCGTGTTCGAAATCGATGTCGATGTCGGGCGGTTCGTTGCGTTCCTTCGACAGGAACCGCTCGAACAACATGTTCATCCGCGCCGGGTCGATCTCGGTGACGGCGAGCGCGTAGCACACCGCGGAATTCGCGGCCGAGCCGCGCCCCTGGCACAGGATCCCGCTCGAGCGCGCGAACTGCACGATGTCGTGCACGGTGAGGAAATACGATTCGTAGCGAAGCTCGGCGATCAACGCGAGTTCGTGTTCGATCAGCGCGCGCACCTTGTCCGGCACGCCGCCCTTCCAGCGCCTGCGTGCGCCGGCTTCGGTGAGTTCGCGCAACCAGCTCGTGGGCGTGTGTCCCGCCGGCACCAGTTCGTGCGGGTATTCGTAGCGGAGCTCCTCGAGGCGGAACGTGCAGAGGTCCGCGATGCGCAAGGTTTCCTCGAGCAACGCGTGCGGATAAATCGCGGCGAGCGCCTCGGGCGTGCGCAGGTGCCGTTCGCCATTCGGATACAGGCGGTGCCCCGCTTCGGCGATGGTGGTCCTGTGGCGGACCGCGGTCAGCACGTCCTGCAGCGCGCGGCGGCTGCGCACGTGCATGTGCGCGTCGCCCGCGGCGACCAGCGGCAGGCCGAGGCGCGCGCCGGCATCGCGCAGTTGCGCGAGCCGCGTCGCATCGTCGGGACCGCGATGGAGTTCCACCGCTAGCCAGGCACGCTCCGGAAAAAGGTCACGCACCCAGGCGCCATGCGTTTCGTCGATGTCGGCCCCCGGCACCCACAACGCGAGCAAATCGTCGTTGCAGCCTTCGGCGAAGTCTTCGCGCAACGAACGGTACTCGCCCTTGTCGGCACGCCGGCGCGCCAACGTGATGAGGCTGCACAATCTCGAATATCCCGCTTGCGTCTGCGCCAGCAGCACCAGCTTCGGCCCGTCCTGGACTTGCATTTCACTGCCGACGATCAGGCGCACGCCGGTTTTGCGCGAAGCTTCCAGCGCGCGCACGATCCCGGCCAGCGAGCATTCGTCGGTGATGGCGAGCGCACGGTAACCCAGGCGTTTGGCGCGCTCGAACAATTCCCGAGCGACCGATGCGCCGCGCTGGAAACTGAAAGCCGAAAGGCAGTGCAGTTCGGCGTAGGGTGGAAGGATTCGCCGGTCCATAGTGTGGATTGCGCTTGCTGCTGCTGTTCCGAATTCCGCCCCGACTCCGCTGTTCTCCCTCCCCTTCACGGGGAGGGCTGGGGTGGGGATGGGTTGGTTCTTTGCGTCGTAGGGCTTCGTCAACCCACCCCCACCCAACCCTCCCCCTGAGGGGGAGGGCTTGAAGGTCTCGGGTCCCAAGCCCCGGCCTCTCACGCAAACCACCCATGCAGCATGAACGCGCCGGTCTCGCCGGCGGGACGGAACACCCAGGCGCGCTGGCCGGCGCCGGTTTCGACGACGTAGTAATCGCGGCGCACGTCCTGGCCGTCCCACCAGCCGCTTTCGATGCGTTCGGGACCGGCGAGGATCTGGCGCACCGCGGGACGCAGGGGGATCGGCCGCTGCAACAGCCAGGCGGGGCGCGGATGCCGCGGCGGTTCGTCCACACGTGGTTTGCCGTGTTCGACCTGCCATGCACGTTCGGGACGATGGTCCGCGTGCAGGGCGATTCCGTGCACCGCTTCGTCGCCGAGCCGCGAACGCAGGCGTTCGCGCAGCGCCTCCCACGGTTCCGCCTGCTGCGTGCGCGGGTCGAACAGGTCGCGCCGCGAGGGCGCGAACGGTGGCAGTTCATCCGCCTGCAGACGCAGCGCACATACCGGCGCACATAGGCTGGTGCGATCGAGACGTTCCCGTGCGATGTCGAACAGCAGGGACGGATCGCGTTCCGGCGAGAGCAGACCGATGGGAATCCGGGTGCGGGCGTCGTGCTCGTGTTCGAACGTGAGCGTGAAGCACTGCACGCCGCCGTCGCGGCCGGCGAGGAACGACGCGAAATCCCGGACCAGGCGCCGCAGCGGAAACAGCAGCGATTCGCTGGATGCGGTGTTGAACGGCAGTTCGATGCACGCGTCGAACGCATCCGGCGGCCGGTAAAAAGTGAGGGGCGCGGCGAGGGCGCCGGTGAGACGATCGAGGTGCGCCAGTGCATCCTTGCCGATCCGCCGGCCGAGTTCCGGGCGCGGCAAGGCGAATATCTGACGCAGTTTGCGCAAGCCCATCCGGCGCAGGCCCATCGCGCATTCGGGTTCCAGGCCCGCCTGCTCCACCGGCAAGGCACCCAGGGCATTGCGCAGGATCGCATCGGGGATCGCGATTCCATCGTGCACGCCGGCCAGCACGCGCGCGGCATGCGGGTTGGGTGCGAGCGCGATGCGGTGCCGGAATCCCAGTTCGTCCAGCTCCAGCCGCAAGCGTGCCTGCAGGTTGGGCCAGCCGCCGAACAGGCGAAAGCTCGCCTCGACTTCCAGCAACAACGCATCCGGGAAATCGCGGCTGACCTCGGAGCTGTAGGCGTACGCCCAGGCCGCCAGGAATTCCCGGCAACGCTCCGCCGCGGCATCGTCATGATCGGCGACGACGAGTCCATCGCACAACGCGCGCGCCACGGCCAGCGACTGGCCCACTTTGACGCCCGCCGCACCCGCCCGGCGGTTCACCGCACGCACCAGCGGACGCGACTGCGCGGGATCGATCAATACCAGCGGCGCATCGCGATCGGCGCGGCGGCGCAGGACGTCGTCGAGCGCGAGTTGCGGAAAGAGGATGCAGGCCCAGCGCATCACGGCGTCTCACGAGGCAGACGCCGCAAAACGTCCGTCTCCCTCTGACCCCACCATCCCCCCGATTGTCGTCATTCCGGGGCCATCGCCATTGGCGATGGAACCCGGAATCCAATTTTTGCCTCCAATGTACGTAAGGCAGGATTCCGGGCTCTGCCCGCCAACGCGGGCAGCCCCGGAATGACGAGACGGAAGCGGCACCGCGCGCGCCGGCGGATTGCCGCCGCGGCACTTGAGTACCCGCCATTGCGGGGGATCGGCTTCGACCAGGATCCGAAGCGCCGCCATCGAAGGTTGCGCGGCTGCGCCGGCGGGCCGCATCGCGAAACCCTGGCACTGGCCGGTTTCAGCGGCGAGCTGCAGGCGTCTCAGGATGCGGGCATCGCCCTGCCGCGGCCAGCACACCACCGCCGCGCACGCGGCCGAACGCAGGCATTGTTCGGCGACCCACATCGCGTTGCGGTCGTCGGCCGTTTGCACGATTTGCAACTGCGGCAGCGCGATGCCCGCCGCGGCCCAGGCCGGCGCGAACGGAATGTAAGGCGGCGCGACCAACACGATCCGGCCGCCTTGCTCCGACAGCCGCGCCAGCAGCGGCCACAGCAACTGCAATTCCCCGACGCCGTCGGCGGGCAGCAGGACCTCGCTCAGGGCCGCTGCCGGCCAACCGCCGCCGGGCAGTACGGCATCCAGCGCCGCAAATCCGGTCGGCAGCGCCGAACGCGGCAAGGCGTTGCCCTGCCCGCGCCAGAGCCGGCCTCCTTCGAACAACGGCTGCAGGGCAGCTTCGGACATCTCAATCCACCCGGATTACGCCGACGTACAGCCCCTCGATCGCGAAGGTCGTGCGACGCGGATCGACCTCGATCGGCGGATAGGCCGGATTCTCAGCATGCAGTTGCACCCGCTGGCGACGGATGCGCAGGCGCTTGACGGTGACCTCGTCCTCGATCCGCGCCACCACGATCTGTCCGTCGCGCGCTTCGGGGGTGCGGTGCACCGCGACCAGGTCGCCATCGAGGATGCCGACGCCTTGCATCGAATCGCCCTCCACCCGTAGCAGGAAATGCGCGCGCGGCGAGAACAGGCGGGCATCGACTGCGACATGGCGTTCGATATGCTCCTGGGCGAGGATCGGGCGTCCGGCGGCGACCCGGCCGACCAGCGGCAGGCCGGCGGGCTTGGCACGGGGCGCATCCGCCACCAGCCGGATACCTCGTACGCGGCCGGGCAGAAGCTCGATGCAGCCCTTGTTCTGCAGCGCCTGCAAGTGCTTCCACGCGGCCCGCGGCTGGTTGAAGCCGAACGCCCCGGCGATCTCCACCAGCGTCGGCGGCAGCCCCTCACCGATCCGGCGGGCGATGAAGTCGAGGATCTCGCGCTGGCGGTCGGTGAGTTCGTCCATGGGTACAACTATAAGTACCTTTCGGCAAGAACGCCAGTGGCGGGTACGGCGGCACTGCCGCGCCTCTTCACCGCTTCGTTACACCGGCAGGTGACATACTTCCGGGATGGAATGCCGGGTCGCGATGGGCTTGCTGCTTGGCGTGGGCGTGGCTGTCGCCGGCTTCGCCCAGACACCGGCCGCGCAGGATTGGCCGATGTTCGGCGGCAACGTCCAGAGCACCAGCGCCAACCCCCAGCCCACCGGAATCACCGCGGCCAACGTCGGCAAGCTCACGCGCCGGCAGGTCGAGCTGCCCGGGACCGTGGACGCCAGTGCCATCTACCTGCACGGCGTCGCCATCCACGGCGCCCGCCACGACGCGATCTTCGTCACCACCACCTACGGCAAGACGCTGGCGACCGACGCGACGAGCGGCGCGATCCTGTGGACCTACACGCCGGCCAGCTATTCGAAGCTGGCGGGCACCCGCCAGATCACCAACTCCACCCCGGTAGCCGACCCCGACCGGCAATTCATCTATGCCGCGTCGCCCGACGGCTATATCCAGAAGCTCGCGATCGGCGACGGCCATGCCGTCTGGCGCACCGCCATCACCAGGTTGGCGCACCGCGAAAAGATGGATTCGCCGCTGAAGTTCTTCCGCGGCCACGTGATTGCCGTGACGGCGGGGTACATCGGCGACGCGCCACCCTACCAGGGCCACGTCGCGATCCTCGACGGCAAATCCGGCCAACTCCTCCACGTGTGGAATTCGCTGTGCAGCGATCGCACCGTGTTGATGGAACCGAGTTCGTGCCCGCAAAGCGATTCCGCGATCTGGGGACGCGCCGGCGCGGTGATCGATCCCGACAGCGGCCATATCTTCGTCGCGACCGGCAACGCCGACTGGGACGGCAAGACCAATTGGGGCGATTCGCTGGTCGAACTCGACGCCGATGCCACCCGGATGCTGGGCAACTACACGCCCGCCAACACCGGTCATCTGAACGAGGACGACCTGGACTTGGGCTCGACCTCGCCGGTGCTGCTTGGCAACGGCCTGATCGCGCAGGGCGGCAAGGACAGCAAGATCGTGCTGCTCAGCCTGGAAGCCATTGCCGGGACCACGCCGCACAGGGGCGGCGAACTGCAAACCGTCGCCACCCCCGATGGCGCCAGCCTCTTTACCCAGCCGGCGGTATGGAAACACGCGGGGCAGACCTGGATGTTCGTCGGCGACGAGCGCGGCACCGAAGCGTGGCAATTGCAGGGCGGCAAGCTGCGCCGGATGTGGAGCAACGGCACCGACGGCACCAGCCCGTTCGAAGCGGACGGCCTGCTATACGTCTATGCACCCAACGGCGGACTGAACGTGTACGAGGCGGCCTCAGGCACGCGCATCACCACGCTCGCCTGCGGCGCGGGCCACTGGAACAGTCCGATCGTGGTGGACGGCAGGATCATCCTGCCCGAAGGCAACGCCAACGACCACGCCACCCGCGGGGTACTGGACATCCTGTCTGTCGTAGCGCAGCCCGCGCGAGGCGCTGGAAATTGAGTGGCCCCGCTGGCGGAATGCTACGGTCCCACTTGCTACGCTGCTTTCCCGCTCGATCCCGACGGCAACAACGTCGAGGCGGTTCGTCTGACGGCGAACCAAAACCTGCACGGGAACCGGTCACGCCGCGTCATGGAAGATGATGCCGAGCGTGTGGCGCTTGCCACTGTGGACGCGGCTGACGCCGTGACGCAGGTTGACCCGGTACACGCCGCGCGCGCCCTGCACCGGCCGGTGATGGACCGGGAAAATCACCGCGTCGCCCTGTCGCAACGGCACCACTTCGACGCGTGACTGCATGCGAGGACGCTGTTCGGTCAGCACGAATTCGCCGCCTTCGAAGTCTTTTCCCGGTTGCGACAGCAGCACCGTGAGCTGCAGCGGAAAAACGTGTTCGCCGTACAGATCCTGGTGCAGGCAGTTGTAATCGCCCTCGCCATAACTCAGCAGCAGCGGCGTCGGTTTGCACTGGCCGGCAGCGTGGCAACGATCGAGATATTCGGCGTGGGTCGAGGGGTAACGCACGTCCAGGCGCAACGCTTCATTCCAGCGATTGGCGATGCGCGCCAGCGGCGGATACAGCGCTTTGCGCAAATCGGCGACACTGCGCGGCAGCGGATGATCGAAATACTTGTATTCGCCGCGGCCGAACCCATGCCGTGCCATCACCACCCTGCTGCGGAACCGATCGTCCTCGGCATACAGGCCGGCCAGTTCGCGGCAGCCTTCCGGCGCGAGCAGCTTTTCGGTCACCGCTGCGCCATCGGCATCCAGATCCGCTTCGACGCGCAGCCAGTCCACTGGCGCCGGAGGTGGTTTTGTCGCGGAGGTCATGCTGCGTAACCTTCGCGTTGCAGCAGCACGCGCTTGCGCTGCACGCCCCAGCGGTAACCCGACAGCGCGCCGTCGCCGCGCACCACGCGATGGCAGGGAATTGCCACCGCCAGCGGATTGGCAGAGCAGGCCTGCGCCACCGCACGCGCCGATTTCGGCGCACCAGTGCGCGCGGCGATCTGCGCATAACTCGCCGTCGAGCCGGCATTTATGTCGCGCAGTGCCTGCCATACGCGCCGCTGGAACGGCGTACCTCGGGCGTCCAGCGGCAAGTCGAATTGCGCGGCCACGGGCGCTTCGATCAATCCCACCACCTGCGCCGCGATCGCCTCGAGTCCGGCCGTGTCCTCGCCCAACCTGGCAACGGGGAATCGCTCGCGCAATCCGCTTTTCGGCGCGCCGGAATCGTCACCGAGCAGGATCGCGCAGACCCCGCCTTGGCTGGTGGCGACGAGAACCTGTCCCAGCGAACTTTGCGCGACCGCATAGCGGATGTCATCGGCTGCAACGTGCGCATCCACCGCGAGCCGGTCGGGCTTGCAGCGTTTGCATGGACGAAATCCGGCGTGCTGCGCGTCCTCGGCGGTGGGATGAAACGCGACGTGCTCGGGCCTCGCACGCCGTGACGCACAAGAGGGCCGGCAGTACACGCCGCTGGTTCTGACCGAATAAAAGAACTCGCCATCGGCCGTGGCATCGCGCGCCAGCACGCGCTGCCAGCGCGGATCGTTCAGTGTCGCGGAAGCCGCGATGGCATTGCTCGTCTTCATTGCATTCCTCCAGCGTGGATCGTGGAATGCAATCTAGGGCGAGGCGGCCGCCGGCACACTCCGATTCTTGCGTTCGGCGCCTGCGAATGGATTGCAAACACAACCGCTTTGCAACCGTTCCTTCACATGTCGTAGAAAAACTGCTCGCGGTCGATCTTGCCGTCGCGCACGTGGTACACGCCGATTTCCTGCATCTGCACGCGGCCGCGACCCTTGAAGGTCATGTCCATGGAAAAGGCCACGCTGAACCAGTTGCCCGCGATCATCGGATCGCTCGCCTCGGTGGCGTGCACCGCCTCCACCCTCTCGGAAAACTGGCGGCCCTTCTCGTAGATGGCCTCCAGCCCTTCGACATCGCCAAGCGCGCCATCCGGCAAGCCCGGCATTTCGATGCTGACCGCGTTCTGCGCGTACAACTCGCGCTGCGCCTGTTCGTATTCGCCCTTGCGGCACAACTCGACCAGGCGTTGGGCAATCTGTTCGATGTTCATGATGTACTCCTGTAAATGATGATTGTAGGAGCAGGCCCCGCCGGCGCCACACCGCCGCGGAGCGTCGATTGCAGCGATGCGGAGCCAATCCGGTTCACCTGCGCCACGGGGCGTCTTCCAGTGGATGGCGTACTTGGCCGCGTTCGGTGATCGGATGGTTCGAGTCACTTCCACCGCGTCCGTCGCAACCGGGAGCGCCGGCGAACAGAGTGTAGGTGCGGGGTGCCCGGCGCGGCGCGATCATCCACGGCCGCGGTGAGGTTTCCGCGACGGTAAACTGCACGGCGTATTTCGGCGAGGACCTCCGTGAACACCGCCTCCCCCGTGGCACGGACGTCCGCGCCTAAATCCCTTTTTGCCAACCGCGATTTTGGCCTGCTGTTCGGCGGCAGTTCGGTTTCGGCGTTCGGCGATCAGTTCACGCTGGTGGCGCTGCCATGGCTGGTCCTGAAACTCACCGGCAACCCCGCCGCGCTGGGCCTGGTGCTGGCGGTGATGGCGTTCCCGCGCGCAGCTTTCATGCTGATCGGTGGCGCGGTGGTGGACCGGATGTCGCCGCGGCGCGTGCTGCTCGGCGCGCGTGCGGCCAACGCCGCCTGCATCGTGGTGCTCGCCGCGCTGGTGCTGATCGGCGACATACAAATGTGGATGGTCTACCTGCTGGCGCTCGGCATCGGCCTGTCCACCGCGTTCGCGTATCCCGCCGGTTCCGCGATCCTGCCGCAACTGGTGCCGCTCGAGCAGTTGCGCCCGGCGAACGCGGCGTTCATGGGCATGCGCCAGCTCAGCATGATCGGCGGACCGGTGCTCGCCGGTTTCGTGATCGCGCTGGGCGCGCACCATCAGGTTTCCACGCAATCACTGCCTGACGGACACGGACTCGGGCTGGCCTTCGGCATCGATGCGGCGAGTTTCGTGTTCTCGCTGGTTTCGCTGGCCATGATCCGCATCCACGGCGACACCCACCCGCCCGGGAAGAAAACGGGCGTGTTCGCGAGCATCGCCGCGGGCGTGCGCTACGTGTGGGCGGACGTGCCGCTGCGCGCATTCGTGATCTACGCGAGCTTCGTCGGGGTGTTCGTGGGCGGGCCGATCCAGGTGGGCCTTCCGGTGCTGGCGGACACTCGACTGAACTTGGGTGCGGCGTCGCTGGGCATCCTGATGACCGCGCAGGGCGTCGGGATGTTCATCGGCAGCTTTCTTTCAGGCTACGCCCAGCGTGCGGCGCGCGGGCACCTGGGCGTGATGGTGCTGTGTTTCGATGGAATGACGGGCCTGGTGCTTGCCGCGCTGACGCTGGTGCACACCACCTACTTCGGCGCGGCCTTGCTGTTCTGCACCGGACTCCTCGGTGGCGTGGTGATGATCGCGATCTTCACCTGGATCCAGCAGCGCGTCTCGCAGCCGATGATGGGCCGCACCATGAGCATCCTGATGTTCTCGTTCATGGGCCTCGCGCCGCTCTCGGCCGCCGCCGCCGGCGCGCTGCTGAAAGTGATCTCGCTGACTGCGTTGTTCGGCATCGCCGGCCTCACCCTCACCGCGATCGCGCTGTGCTGCCTCGCGAGCCCGCAGATGCGGAGCATCCGGGCGATGCACTCGGAGGCGGCGAAGGCTTGAACGTTGAAGCAGGTCGGATTGGCCGCGCGGCGGCATAACCCGCCGATGTAGACAACAAAGTCCTCCCCGGCGATCACTTGGTTGCAGGAGCTGCCTCCGCGCGCTGCTTCGCCAATTGCGCCTCGAAACTTTCGCGCGCGCCGTTCGCGTAAGCGCGGCATCCGGCGGGATCGACCAGTGCATCGGGATGGCCCTGCCCACGCTCGGCCACGCGCGTCCAGAAATCCACCATGCCGGGATGCGGAGCGAGCGGGATGTCGCAAGGCAGGGCCGCGACCACGGAAAAGCTGTGTTCGAATTCCCCGACGATCGCCGGGGAATTCGGCTTTCCGACCAATCGGAAGCCAGGCGCCGACAGGCTGCCGACGTCGACCAGGTGCAGGCAGCGCGTGCCCTCGCATGACATCCATGTCCACGTGGTGTTGCCTTGGGTATGGCCGGGCGTCGAATGCGCCGTCAGCACCAGGTCGCCCAGGTGCAAGCGTTCACCATCCGCTGCCGCGCGCGCCACGTGCACCGGCGGGAACGGAAACCGGTCGCCATACTGCGGATCATCGTGACCGCCGCGCTCCAGCAATGCGGCATCCCCGGCACCCGCGATCACCTGCGCGCCCGTGTCGCGCGCGAGTCGCGCGATGCCGCCCGCATGGTCGGAATGCGCGTGCGAATTGAGGATCCATTTGATGTCGCGCAGGTCGATGCCGAGACTTCGGATGTTCGCTTCGATCAGCGCAGCCTCCCCGGGCACGCCGCCGTCGATCAGAACATCGCCGGTCGGTGCGGTGACGAGGAAGACGCCG
>DASSNH010000088.1:0-2734 GCA_035701405.1 Rhodanobacteraceae bacterium | reverse complement strand
CTCGCCGGACCCATCAGGGCGACGGAAAGCCCGAACAGGGAGCTGGACTTGATGAACTCGCGGCGGGTGAACGAGACGGGCATGTTGTCTTTCCGGTTGACGGCAACGAATTCGCCTGCACCGGCTCGAGGTTGCCTCGGCCCGACGCTAGGGGTTGGCGCAGGGTTGCGGCGTGCCGGTTGGCGCCGCATCGGCGGGCCAGGAGGCGGCGGTCAGCGTCGCCTTTCCCTGACCCTGGAACGAGGTTGCCGAATGGCCCAACTGCAATAGATAGACGCCGGCCGGTCGCTGCCAGCGCTGGCCATGGCTGTCGAAGTTCACGAGCAACCGCGGATCGGCGGTGACCGTCAAGTGCGCGGACTGGCCGGGCTTGAGGCTGACGCGGCACCAGCCTGCCAGTCGCCGCACTTCATCCGCACCGGGCAGGGTCACGTAGAGTTGCGGCACGTCCACGCCTTCGCGTTCGCCGCGGTTGGTGACGGTGAACGAGGCCGTGACGCGGCCCTGCTCGACGTGCGGTTCGAAGCCGCTGTATGCAAAGTGCGTGTAGGCGAGGCCGTAGCCGAACGGGAACAGCGGTTCCAGATGCTTGCGCTGGTACCAGCGGTAACCGACGTCAGCGCCTTCGATGTCGTAGTCCACGTCCTGCGCCGGCCTGCCTTGCGGCGGCAGGCCAAGGGCAGCGAGACCGGCGCCGGGGATTTGCGGGCGAGGCAGTTGCGATTCGTCGCGCGGCCAGCTCACCGGCAGGCGTCCGCTTGGGGCGACTTCGCCGTACAGCAGCCGCGCGATTGCCTCGCCGCCGGCCGCGCCGGGATACCACGCTTCCAGCACCGCCCCGACCTGGGCGAGCCACGGCATTGCAACCGGGCCATTGGTTTCCAGGACGACGATCGTGTGCGGGTTCGCCTTCGCCACGGCTTCGACCAGTGCGTCCTGGTTGCCGGGCAGGGCGAGCGTTGGCAGGTCGAAACTTTCCGCCGCCCATTGTTCGACGAATACCACCGCGACGTCCGAGCGGGCAGCCAGTTGCGCGGCGGCCGCGATGCCCTCGCCATCGGCGAAGCCAACCTTGCCGTGCGCGCGCTTTTCAATGGCCGCGAGCGGCGCGGAAGGCTGGTAGATGCGCGGCCCCGGCCAATTCATGGGCCTTGCCCCCGGCACTGCGTTGCCCCCGGGCGACTGCACCGCGGAGGATCCGCCCCCGGTCAGCACGCCCTTGTCGGCATGGCCGCCGATCACCGCCACGGATTGCGCGGCGGACAGCGGCAGCAGCGAACCGCGGTTTCGCAATAGCACCGCACCGGCTTCCTCGACGCGCCGGGCCACCTTGCGGTCGGCATCGAAGTCGATGGGTCCGGGTTTGGCCGGATGGTCGATCACGCCGGCCGCGAACAGGCTGCGCAGGATGCGCCGCGCCATGTCGTCGATGCGCGATTGCGGCACCTCGCCGGAAGCCACCGCGGCTCGCAACGGCTTGTCGAAGTACACCTCCTTGTCGAATGTTTCTCCGGCCGATTCCTGGTCCAGTCCGGCCAGCGCGGATTTCGTGGCGCCGTGCACGGCGCCCCAGTCCGACATCACGAAGCCCTGGTAGTGCCAGTCGTGCTTCAGCACCTGGTCGAGCAGCCAGTCGTTTTCGCAGGCGTACCGGGAATTGATGCGGTTGTAGGCGCACATCACCGCGCCTGGATGACCGGTTTCGATGGCGATTTCGAAGGCCAGCAGGTCGGACTCGCGCGCCGCGGCACGATCGATGTTGGCGGACAGCGTGTTGCGGGCGGTTTCCAGGTCGTTGAGCGCGTAATGCTTGACGGTGGAGACGAGGTGCCGGCTCTGGATGCCGGCAACGGCGTTGCCCACGATCACGCCGGCCAGCAGCGGATCTTCGCCTGCGTATTCGAAATTGCGGCCGTTGCGTGGGTCGCGCACCAGGTCTGCACCGCCCGCCAGCATCACGTTGAAGCCGCGGCGATGCGCTTCATTGCCGATCATCGCGCCGCCGGCGTAAGCGAGCGCCGGATCGAAGCTGGCCGCGGTCGCGAGCCCCGAGGGCAGGGCGATCGCACCGAGGTCGAGCGGCTTGGCAACGCCGAGTCCGGCGTCGCTTTCCTGGATCGCGGGCAGGCCCAGGCGAGTGATCGCGGGCTGGTAACCGGCTGAGCCGAGCGCGCCCGCTGGCTTGTGGTCACCATCGCCGAATTCGGTGCGAACCAGCCGGAACTTTTCGTCCTGCGTCATTGCCTTCAACACCAGCTCGGCGCGCTGGTCGGGCGAGAGGCCGGGATTCATCCATGGGTGTGCTGCATCCCGGCCCGCTGCCGTTGCCGCGAAACTTGCCGTGGCTACGAGGCATGCGAGCGCGGCGAGTGGCGCGTGCAACACGGATGCCTTGATGAAAGACGGCAGTTTCATTTCTCGTTCGAGCAGCCCGGTCCTCGCATTGCGAACCTTAGATCATTTTTGGTTTGCGGGGGCACTCGATCCCGTCTGCGCCCGGCAGGACAGGATGGGCGCGACGCGTCCGGCGCTCGTCGGAGGCCGGACATGAAAAAGCCCGCCGAAGCGGGCTTTCCCTCAAGCCGGGTACGGAGGCTTATGCCGCCTGCACCTGATCCGCCTGCATGCCCTTCGGGCCCTTGACGGCGATGAAGGTCACCTTCTGGCCTTCCTGCAGCGACTTGAAACCGTCGCCCTGGATGGCGCGGAAGTGGACGAACAAGTCGTCACCACT
>DASSNH010000087.1:0-3433 GCA_035701405.1 Rhodanobacteraceae bacterium | reverse complement strand
CGTGGAGGGCTTGCCGATGATGTGGCGCACGACTTCGGGATCGGACCAGATCGCGCGGCACGCATCGAAATCGCCGGCGCGATGCGCGCGCAGGCGCAGGCGCCCGGTCCGGATTTCCGGCGCGGCGACGAATGCCGGTCGGCCGGGGGCATCCACGATTCAGCTTCCGGTTTCTACGGCGCGCCAGGCGTGCGCCAACTTGTCCAGCACGCCGTTGACGTAGGTGTGGCCCTGCTCGGAACCGAAGCGCTTGGCCACTTCGACCGCCTCGTTCAGGACCACGCGATACGGCACGTCGAGCCGGTACTTCAATTCGTAGGCCGACACCCTAAGCACTGCCCGCTCGATCGGATCGACCCGCGCGATGTCGCGATCGAGCAGTGGTGCCAGCCCGGCATCCAGCTCGGCGCGATGCGCATCCACGCCCCGCAGCAGGTCCTCGAAATATTCGAGGTCGGCGATCTGCATGTCCTGCTCGGACCGGAAGTCGTCGATGACCTTGCGCATCGGGTTGCCCCCGAGCTCCCACGCGTACAGGGCCTGCACCGCACGCCGGCGCGCCCGCGTGCGTGCGGCGGGATCGATGCCGTCGCGGCGGCCGGGCGGCGTCATGTCGATGACCTGATCATCGTCGAAGCCATCTCGATCGCGGCCCTGGCCACGTCCGCACCCTTGTTGCCGCGCGCCCCGCCGGCGCGCGCCCACGCGTCGGCTTCGTCCTCGACCGCAAGGACACCGTTCAATACCGGCACCCCGCTGTCGAGCGCGACGCGCATCAACCCGCGCGCGCATTCGTCGGCCACGTGTTCGTAGTGGCGGGTCTCTCCGCGCACCACGCATCCCAGCGCGACGATCGCGGCGTAACGGCCACTCGCCGCGAGCTGCCGCGCAAGCACCGGCAATTCCCACGCGCCGGGCACCCGCAGCACATCGATCGATCCATCTTCCACGCCGTGTTCCGCGAAAGCGCGGCTTGCCCCATCGACCAGCGCATCCACGATCTCGCCGTTCCAGCGACTCGCGAGCACGGCGTAGCGGGCGCCGGACGGCGAACGCAAGTCTTCAGTGGGCGTGGCGCGCTGGTTGGACATCGGGATGCGGGCTGGGACAGGGAGGGCCGGGGACCGGGGACCGGGGACCGGAAAAGCGTAACAGTAGCGGGATGCGTATTCTGGCGGACGAATAGTGCATGGCGATGCGTCCTAAACGACTTGCCCTTCCTCCGGTCCCCGGCCCCCGGTCCCCGGTCCCGGCTCTCCCACGTACTCCACCACCTCGAGGTCGAAACCGGCCAGCCCCACCAGCTTGCGCGGCGTGCCGAGCACGCGCAGGCGCCGCACCCCGAGGTCGGCAAGGATCTGCGCACCCAGGCCGAGTTGCCGCCATTCCTGTTGCGCACCGGCGCCGGTCGGCGGCGGGACCGCGACCGCATCGCCGGCCAGGCGCAACAACAATGCCGCGGGATCCTCCTCGCCCGCGAGCACCACGACCACGCCGCGGCCCTCGGCCGCGATCCGCCGCAACGCCGCGGTCATCGCCAGGCCGAAGTCCTCGCGTTCGATGTGCAGCACGTCCGACAAGGTGTCGCGGACCTGCACGCGCGTCAGCACCGGGGCGCCGTCGCCGATGGCGCCCCGCACCAGCGCGAAATGCAGGTCGCCGCGGATCGCGTCACGCCACGCCACCAGGCGGAATGCACCGAATTCGGTGGCGACCTCGCCATCGAATACGCGCTCGACGGTTTTCTCGGTGGCGAGGCGGTGGCGGATGAGGTCGGCGACGCTGCCGACCTTGAGTCCGTGTTTCGCGGCAAACGTTTCGAGATCGGGACGCCGGGCCATGGCGCCGTCCTCGCGCAGGACCTCGACCAGAACCCCGGCCGGCGTGCGGCCAGCCAGTGCCGCCAGGTCGACCGCGGCCTCCGTATGCCCGGCGCGGGTCAGCACGCCGCCCGGCTGGGCCAGCAACGGGAACACGTGGCCGGGCTGGATCAGGTCGGATGGTTTGGCATCCGGCGCCACCGCGGTGCGGATCGTCACGGCGCGGTCGTGTGCGGAAATGCCGGTGGTGACGCCACGTGCGGCTTCGATCGACACCGCGAAGTTGGTGTGCAGCGGCGAGGCGTTCTCGCGCACCATCGGCTGGAGCCCGAGCCTGCGGCCGTGTTCCGGATCGAGCGCCAGGCAGATCAACCCGCGCCCTTCGCGCGCCATGAAGTTGATGTCCTCGGGCCGCACCGCGTCGGCGGCCATGATGAGGTCGCCCTCGTTCTCGCGGTCCTCGTCGTCAAGCACCACCACCATGCGGCCGGCGGCGATCTCATCGAGCAGTTCGGGAATGGTTGCGAAGGCCATGGTTCAGTGCTCCGGATTCGCCAGCAATCGTTCGAGGTAACGCGCCAACAGGTCGACTTCGAGGTTCACCCGATCGCCCATGCGACGTTCGCCGAAAGTCGTCGCGGCAACGGTGTGCGGGATCAGGTTGACCTCGAACCGCTTCCCCGCGACGGCATTGACGGTCAGGCTGGCCCCGTCGACGCAGATTGATCCCTTGGGCGCGATGTAGCGGGCAAGTGCCGCGGGCACCTCGATGGTCCAGCGTTGCGAACGCGCGTCGGCTTCGATCGCCACGATGGTGCCGACGCCATCGACGTGACCCGAAACCAGGTGCCCGCCCAGCCGATCGGAGAGCCGCAGCGCGGGTTCGAGGTTTACGCGATCGCCCGCGCGCAGACCGCCCAGCGTGGTCAGTGAAAGGGTTTCGTTGGATACGTCGAATGCGAGTGTGCCACTGGCGGCCTCCGTCACGGTGAGGCAGCACCCCGACACGCTGATGCTGTCGCCAGGCGGAATGTCTGCGCACCCGAAATCCGGAGCCTCGATGATCAGGCGCAAATCCCCGCCGCGCTTTTCCGCGTCCGCGACGCGACCGGTCGCCTGCACGATGCCCGTGAACATCAGCACGGCGTCCAGCGAAAAGTGGAATGGGAAACGGAAAGCTTCATGAACGTTCTCCGCAAAAGTGGCAGCGAGAACGCCCCAAGGCATCAGGCCGGCGCCCCGTACGGACACCGGACCGTCTTCGCTTTATCCGGACTCTCCGGCGGCAACCCTCTGCCGCCGACCGTCGGCTCCGGCATTCGACCGGATCTGCTGACCCCGCGACGGTGTCGCGAGCGCTCGCGGGCTTGTCCTTGCGGACCCACCGCCGGTGGGGAATTTCGCCCCGCCCTGAAGACGTCGTAGCCGGACTGGCCGGCGCGGCAAGTCTACACCGCCGCGGGCGGCCGCTGGTGGGCGTCGGCTTCGCCGCCCGGATCCGGGCGCAGGAGCAGCCGCAGGTCCGCACCGACCCTGCGTTCTTCGACCGTCCGCAACCGCCAGCGCGAGTCCATCGCGCGCAGCGGTGGCAGCGCGAACAGCGGCCGTGCCAG
>DASSNH010000086.1:0-2462 GCA_035701405.1 Rhodanobacteraceae bacterium | reverse complement strand
CCTGGATCTCGTCCCCGCCGGCCGCGACGTGCCGGACGACATCAACGTCGTCATCGAAATCCCCAAGGACGCCGAACCCGTCAAGTACGAGGTGGACAAGGCCTCCGGCGCGATCTTCGTGGATCGCGTGCTGACCACGCCGATGCGCTACCCGTGCAACTACGGCTACATCCCGAACACGCTGTCGGGGGACGGCGATCCTGCCGACGCGCTGGTGCTGCTGCCGATGCCGCTGACGCCGGGTTCGGTGATCCGCTGCCGGGCAGTGGGCTTGCTCAACATGGACGACGAAGCCGGGGTGGATACCAAACTGGTGGTCGCGCCCGGCGAAAAGGTGTTCGCCGGCTATGCCCATATCCGCGACATCGGCGATGTGCCGCCGCACTGGCGCGAGCGCATCGCCTACTTCTTCGAGCACTACAAGGACCTCGAGGCGGGCAAGTGGGTGAAGGTCTCCGGCTGGGCCGATGCCACGGCCGCCCGCGAGGAAATCAACGCAGCGGTTGAGCGTTACCGGCAGGCACCCGAAAAGCCGAACTTCTGATTGGAACCAAGACCCGCGGTTGGGGACCGCGCCGTCGCGTTCGAAGCGGTTGTTGTGAGAAGTCAGGGCATGGATGCCCGAGGTACTGTTCCAAAGTGAGCCACACGATATGCGCAGGAAGGTTCCATGGGGCAGCGATCAGGGACGATCGCACAAGCAAATGTGCTAGCGTAGTCGGATGAGCGTTTCCCGCCGCACGCGCATCGTCGCCACCCTCGGCCCCGCCACCGACGCCCCCGGCATGCTGGAGCGCACGCTCGGCGAAGGCGTCGACGTCATCCGCCTCAACCTTTCGCACGGCAAGCCGGAAGACCATCTTCGGCGCGCCCGCGAAGCGCTGGCCGCGGCGGCCAAGCTCGGCCGCGAAGTCGCGGTCCTGGCAGACCTGCAAGGCCCCAAGATCCGTGTCGAGCGCTTCGCCGAAGGTCCGGTGCAGTTGAAGCCCGGCGCCGCCTTCACCCTCGACTGCCGGCCGGACGCGCCCGCAGGCGACGAATCGCGGGTGGGGGTCAGCTATGCCGGGCTTCCCGACGATGTGCACGAGGGCGACCACCTGCTGCTGGACGACGGGTTGATCGAGCTCGAAGTGATCAACGTGGAAGGCTCCCAGATCCACTGCCGGGTCGTGATCGGCGGCAAGCTGTCCGATCGCAAAGGCCTGAATCGCAGGGGCGGCGGGCTTTCGCTGGACGCGCTTTCGGACAAGGACCGTGCCGACATCAAGCTGGCCGCGGAACTGAAGGCGGACTTCCTCGCTGTCTCATTCGTGCGCTCGGCGGCCGACATCCATGAAGCGCGCAAGCTGCTGCGCGAGGCCGGCGGCAACGCCTGGCTGGTCGCCAAGATCGAGCGCGCCGAAGCCCTCTCCGCACTCGAGGAAATCATCGACGCCTCGGACGCCGTGATGGTCGCGCGCGGCGATCTCGGCGTCGAAATCGGCGACGCCGAGTTGCCGGGCCTGCAGAAGAAGATCATCCGAGAGTCGCTGGCGCGCAACCGGGTGGTGATCACCGCGACGCAGATGCTTCAGTCGATGGTCGAATCGCCGATCCCGACGCGTGCCGAGGTGCTGGATGTGGCCAACGCAGTGATCGACGGCACCGATGCCGTGATGCTGTCGCAGGAATCCGCAGCCGGCAAGCACCCTGCCGCCGCCGTCGCCGCGATGAGCCGGATCTGCCTCGGTGCGGAACGCCAGTTCGAGCCCGCCGACGAAATTTCCGTGCTCACGCATCGCCTCGACCGTACCGACCAGGCGATCGCGATGGCCGCGACGTTCCTCGCCACCCAGTTGCCGATACGCGCGATCGTCGCGCTGACCGAATCCGGCACGACCGCGCAATGGCTGTCACGCTACCGCACCTCGGTGCCGATCTACGCCCTGACCCCCAGTTCGCAAACGCGCTGCCGGATGCTGCTGTTGCGCGACGTCAAACCGATGGCCTTCGACGGCGAGGGCGCCTATCCGGCGCTGGTGGTGCGTGACGCGGTGCGCCAGTTGTTCGAAAGCGGCGATCTCGCCGTCGGCGACCGGGTGCTGCTGACCCACGGCGACCACACCGGCCAGGGTGGCGGCACCAACACCATGAAGCTGCTCAGCGTTGGCGAGGACGGGATAGCCGAGAGCTTGCGCGATTTGTGAAGCGGACCCGGCGACGCGAAAACCAACATTCATCGATTCGTGGTGTTCCACTCATGAGCAGATCCATCCTTGCCGCCGCCCTGCTGGCTACCAGCGCGTGCAGCTTCGCCGCGGTCGGGCCCAACATCCCGGCGGTGCAGCCCGACCACCTCAACGATTACTGGGTGATGACCAACACGTCGCTGAACGTCGACGTGCCCAACAGCGGGGTGAACCTGGACAAGCCCACCTGCTCCGCCGTCACGTACATGATCGGCTCGGACGGCGTGACGCGCG
>DASSNH010000085.1:0-5222 GCA_035701405.1 Rhodanobacteraceae bacterium | reverse complement strand
TGGTATTGCGCGGGATTTTCCTCGGCCGGCCGGAGGAAATCCGCTGGTTCTACGAAGATGGCGGCGCGTCGCGGATCCTTCCGGACAAGTGGCAGCGTTATGTATCCGCGATTCCGCCTGCGGAACGCGGGCAGATGCTGGAGGCCTACTGGAAGCGCCTGACGTCCGGCGACGAGGCTGTTCGCGTGGCGGCGGCGCGCGCCTGGGGTTCGTGGGAAGGGTCGGCGCTCACGTTGGCCGAGAGCCCCGAGACCGAAGCCGAATTTTCGGCGACAGGAGTCGCGGTCAGCCTGGCGCGGATCGAGGCGCACTATTTCCGCAACCAGGTGTTCCTGGAACCGGGCCAGTTGCTGCGCGACATCGACCGCATTCCCCACATTCCCGGCGTGATCGTGCATGGTCGCTACGACGTCATCTGCCCCGCCAAGAACGCGTTCGACCTGCACCAGGCCTGGCCGGAGGCGGAGTTCCACATCGTGCTGTCCGGGCATGCCGCGTCGGAGCCGGCGATCGTCGACAAGCTGGTCGAAGCGACCGATCGCTTCGCTGGTCGTTTTTGACGGCGAAAGGGATTTCGGCGCAAGAATCGGATGGCGCACCGAGCCGCCGGGATGGAGACTGCGCGCTCGCCACCAGGAGCCCGCCATGCTGACCCTGTACGACTACCCCGCTTCGCAAAACGCCTGGAAGGTGCGGCTTCTGCTGCACCACCTCGATCGCCCCTACCGGACGGAGATCGTCAGCATTTTCGAAGGCAAAGGACGCAGCGACGACTATCTCGCCATCAGTCCCACCGGCACCGTGCCCGCGATCCGGCTGGAGGACGGGCGTGCGCTCGCGGAATCCAACGCGATCCTCGCTTATCTTGCCGACGGCACGCCATATCTGCCGTCCGGTCCGTTCGAGCGGGCCAAGGTCCAGCAGTGGCTGCACTTCGAACAGGAGCGCGTGGAATCGGTGATCGGCTCGCTGCGCTACTGGACCCTCACCGGCAAGCTGGCTCAGCGACCTCCCGCGCTGGTGGAGATGAAACGCACGGGTGCGCTGCACACGCTCGGGATCCTGGAGCGGGAACTCGCCGCCCGTCCGTTCCTCGCCAACGACCGCTACAGCATCGCCGACATGTCGGTGTTCGCGTACGCCAGCCGCGCGGAAGAAGCGGGAATCACGCTGGATCCGTATCCGCATTTTCGCGCCTGGATCGCACGGGTGGAAGCACAACCCGGCTTCCTGGCGGCGATGCACCCGTACAGCGACGACCCGCACAGCGCGGGCGAACTGCCGTGATGGCGGGCCGCTTCAAGCGGCGCGCAGGTCCTCGGTGATCGTGCCCCAGTTCGCCACTTCGGCTTCGTGGGCTGCGTCGCGCCAGGTTTCCGCGAGGGCCGAGGCGTACCAGTCCCGCATCGACGGGAGCGCCCGCAGGCGCTGCGCGTAGGCGTTCGCCGTGGCATCGAGCGGCGGCGAATAGGTCTGCACCCGGAAGGCGACCGGCGCGTAGAACGCATCGGCCGCGGTGAATTCGGCGCCGGCGAGGAACGGTCCGCCGAAGCGCCGCAGTCCCTCGTTCCACAGCTCGTTGACGCGTGCGAGGTCGCGCGACAGGGACTCGTCGATCCGGCGCAGTTGCACCCGGATGCCGCAATTCATGGTGCACTGCTCGCGAAGCGCTGCGAAACCCGAATGCATCTCCGCGGCGGCCGAGCGCGCGAAAGCCCGCGCCTCCTTGTCGGCCGGCCAGACGCCGGGGCGGCCTTCGGCGACGTATTCGGCGATCGCCAGCGAGTCCCACACCACCGTGGCGCCATCGACGAGGCAGGGCACCTTGCCGCTGGGCGAAAACTTGCGGAACGACTTCCAGCTCGAACCGGCTTCGAACTGCACCAACTCCTCCTCGAACCCGATGCCGCGCTCGCGCAGCAGCACCCACGGGCGCAGCGACCACGAGGAATAGTTCTTGTTGGCGACGTAGAGGGTGTACATGGGACCGCTCCCGGTGGCGAAGCGCCGGATTCTACGCCGCACCGGGGAACTCGCCGCACCCGGTGGCGGCATGCGCAGGCGCCGCGGTCGGATGGCATACTGACCGTTTCGCTGATCGACAGGAGCGCCGCGATGCGCCTTCTTTCCACCCTCGCCCTGGGCGCGTTCGTGCTGCCGGTCGCCGCGCAGGCCGCGGATCCGCACTCGTACGCGCAGCCGCGCGACGTGCTGGTCAAGCACCTGGAATTGAACCTCGACGTCGACTTCGCCCACGAGCAGCTCGACGGCGTCGCGACCCTCACGCTGGACTGGAAGAATCCCGGGGCGCAGGAACTGGTGCTGGACACCAGTGCGCTGCAGATCGCCTCCGTGGAAGCGCTGGATGCGCAGGGCCATGCGCACACCCTGCCGTTCAAGCTGGCCGAGCCGGTCAAGGCGATGGGGTCGAAGCTCACGATCGAGGCGCCGAAGCACCCGCACGAAGTCCGGATCGCGTACAAGACCTCGCCCGATGCCTCGGGCCTGCAATGGCTCGACCCGGCGCAGACCGCCGGCAAGCACCACCCGTTCCTGTTCTCCCAATCCGAATCGGTGCACGCGCGCTCGTGGATTCCGCTGCAGGACTCTCCGGCCGTCCGCTTCACGTGGCACGCGCAGGTCCACGCGCCGAAGGACCTGCGGGTGGTGATGAGCGCGCCCAACGATCCGAAGCACCCGCTCGATGGTTCCTTCGAATTCACCCAGGCCCACCCCGTGCCTTCGTACCTGATGGCGATCGCCGCCGGTGACCTGGACGTGCGCGAGACCGGCCCGCGCAGCGCGGTGTACGCCGAACCGTCGGTCGTCGACAAGGCCGCGCACGAGTTCGAAGACACCGAGAAGATGATCGAAACCGCCGAGTCGCTGTACGGTCCGTACCGCTGGGGCCGCTACGACATCCTGGTGCTGCCGCCCTCGTTCCCCTACGGCGGCATGGAAAACCCGAACATGACGTTCGCGACGCCGACCGTGCTGGTGGGCGACAAGTCGCTGGTGTCGCTGGTGGCGCACGAACTCGCGCATTCGTGGTCCGGCAACCTGGTGACCGCGGCGTCGTGGCGCGACATCTGGCTGAACGAGGGCATCACCACCTACGTGCAGGGCCGGATCACGGAAGCCCTGTACGGCGAGCGCCAGGCCACCGAAGAAACCCTGCTGGCGATCCGCAACCTCGAGAAGACCATCGGCAAGATGCCCGGGAACGCGCAGCGCCTCGCGCCCGAGCCGCGCAAGATCGAAGCCGACGACGAGCTCTCCGACGTCGCTTACGACAAGGGCTCCTGGTTCATGCGGACGCTCGAGCAGAAGTTCGGGCGGCAGGATTTCGACCGGTACCTCGAAGGCTATTTCAACCACTTCGCCTGGCACAGCATCACGACCGAACAGATGCTGGCGTACCTCAAGGCGAACCTGATCGGGAAATACCCCGGCAAGATGGACTGGAACGAGGTCGAGGCGTGGGTGTACGGCACCGGCATCCCGAAGGACGCGCCGATCCCCGACTCGCCCCGGTTCGATGCGATCGACAGCGAGCGTACGGAATTCCTCGATGGCAAGCTGGCCGCCGACAAGCTGGACGCGAAGGACTGGAACACCCAGGAATGGATGTACTTCCTCGACCGCCTGCCCGACCAGCCGCCGCTCGACAAGATGCAGGCCCTCGACGCCGCGTGGCACCTGACGGGGACGCCCAACGCCGAGATCGGGATGCGCTGGTACGTGCATGCGATCAGGGCCGGCGACAAGGCGGTGTGGCCCGCGGCGGCCGAGCACATGACGCGGATCGGACGGCTCTACCTGGCCATGCCCTTGTACAAGGCATTCGTCAAAACGCCCGACGGTTTCGCGTATGCCGAGCAGGTCTATGCCAAGGCCAGGGATGGCTACCACCCGCTCACGCGGATGGCGGTCGAGCGGCTGTTCGAGAAGACGCGCGCGGGCGAGGACAAGGACCACGCCGGCGCGGGCGGAACCTGACGCGGCATGGCGAAGGATCCCGCACCCAACGTGCTGCTGGCGCGCGTCGGGCGGCGCCTCAAGATCCTCGGCATCGCGATCATCGCGGTGGCGGTGGCGGCGCTTGCCGTGTACCTGATCGCGCCGCGCGTGGTGCTGCATGGCGCGATCGCGTGGCAGACGTGGCGCGACCGACTGCACAGGGAGACGGTGCAGGTCGGCGAGACCCGCTGGGTATACCTCGCGGGCGGCAAGAAGGACGGCCCGCCGCTGGTGTTGCTGCACGGCTACGGCGGTTCCTACGCCAACTGGTTGCTGGCGGCGCGCTACCTCACCGGCAATTTCCGGTTGATCATCCCCGACCTGCCGGGCTGGGGCGAATCCACCCGCCTGCCGGATGCCGACTACGGCTATGCCGCGCAGGTGGATCGCCTGCACGGGTTCGTCGATGCGCTGGACCTGGGGCAGATAGCCCTGGCCGGGCATTCGATGGGCGGCGCGATCGCGGGACTGTACGCCGCAAAATACCCGAAGGATGTCGCGGCGCTGGTGCTGATCGACAGCTCCGGCGTCCGGTTCAAGAAGAACGCGTTCGTGCGCGAGCTGGAAGCCGGCAAGAGCCCGTTCGACATCGACGATCGTGCCGGATTCCGGCACCTCGAAACGATGCTGTTCGACGATCCGCCCTCGGTGCCGCCGCGGATCCAGGACGTTTTCATCGAGCGCTCGCAGCAGAACCGTGCATTCCGCGACAAGGTGCTGCGCGAGATCACCGCGCCCGATGCGCGCTTCGCGCTCGAGCCGAAGCTCGCCGACATCACCGCGCCCACGCTCGCGATCTGGTGCATGCAGGACGCCATCATCGATCCGTCGGCGCTGGATGCGATCCGCAAGGGACTCACCCATTCGCCCGACATCGGCGTCACCCAATTGCATGGTTGCGGCCACATGTCGATCATGGAAAAGTCGCGCGACGTGGCGCGCGCGATCACGCATTTCGTGCTGTTGCCGTGAGCCCGGTGCGAGGCACGCCCTCGTCGCGCCACGGAACTCCCCGGTGGCGGAAAAGTCTTTGCTGCATGCCCCGTGTTCCCGCCATCCTGCTGTTGTTCTTCGCCTGCGCTGCCGCGGCGGCGCAACCACCGGCCGCAGCGCAGGCGTCCAGCCAGGCGACGCCCGCTTCCCCGTCCTCGATCCCCACCCTACAGGCCATCAACGTCACCGGCGTGGTGCCGGGGCCGGGA
>DASSNH010000084.1:0-4822 GCA_035701405.1 Rhodanobacteraceae bacterium | reverse complement strand
ATCATGTGCGAGCGGATGTACTGGATGTACGGCGCGTCGTCGACGGCGAGGCGGTACGCGAGCTCCATCAGCGCGGTGGGCGCGCCGGTCTCGGTTGAATGGATCGTCCCGGTGATGTAATAGACCGGAGCGGTCTGCTTGATCAGCGCCGCGGCCTTGGCGTCGTCCATTCCCGGCTCGCGCGGATCGGCCAACTGCGCGAGGCGGGCCTTGTCGCCGTCCAGGTCCTTCATCAGCGATTCGTCGGCGATTGCCACCGCGATCATCTCGCGGCCTTCCTCGGTCTTGCCGATCGTGAAGACCTGCACCCGTGGCGTGGCCTTGGCCAGCATCCGGAAATAGCGGTACACGTCTTCCGCGTACGGCAGCATGTTGGGCGCGCCGGCGACGTCTCCCAGCACCGCCTCGGGCGTCGGTACGGTCTGCGACGCCGGCAGGTAATCGGTCAGCGGGGTGTTGAAGTCCGGCTGCGTGGTGTATTTCGCGATCTTTGCGGTATACGCCTGGTCGACCGGCTGGTCGGGGTCGCGCGCGTAGGGATTGCCGGCGGCGGCGAACGCCGTGCCGCACATGGCCAACGCCAGCCACGCCAATCCCCATCGAATGCAACGCATATCCCCGCTCCCGCTTGTTCCGATTGCGGCAAGCGTAGCCAAATTCAGGCCGTGGCGAGGGTGTCGAAAGGCATGGAGGGACCCGCCCCGCGCGTTCGTCTCATTCCGCGACCAGCCACTGCACGCTGAACTGCCGGGCCGGATCGGTCCACACCTTCGCCACCCGCAGTCCGGCGCGTGCCGCCAGCCGGGCGAAACTCTCCAGGGTGTACTTGCAACTCAGTTCGACCAGCATCGCCTCGCCTTCCCCGAAGTGGAACGTGCGGCCATCGATGTGGACGTCCTGGGCACGGGTGCTGACGATATGGGTCTCGATGCGTTCGGCCAGCGGATGCCAGCGCGCCCTATGGCGGAAACCATCGAGGTCGAAGTCGGCGCCGATTTCGCGATTGAGGCGCGCCAGCAGGTTGAGGGTGAACGCCGCGGTGACGCCGGCGGCATCGTTGTAGGCGGCCTCGAGCGAGGCCTTGTCCTTGACGAGGTCGATGCCGATGAGGACGCCGCCGGGCAGCTTGCCGCCGCCCTGCCCGGCTTCACTGCGCATCTGCCGCAACAGCCGCAACGCCTGTTCGGGTTCGAAATTGCCGAGCGTCGAACCCGGGAAATAGACGACCGTCTGGCAGGGCGCACGCGCCGCCCGCGGCAAGGTGATCGGCCGCGTGAAGTCCGCGCAGACCGGCAGCATCTCGATGCCCGGGAATTCGCTGCCCAGCGCGGCCACGCTGTTGGACACCGCCGTGCGCGAAATCTCGACCGGCACGTAGGCCACCGGCGAATCGAGGTGCCGCAGCAGCAGCCGGGTCTTGAGCCCGCTGCCGCTGCCATATTCGACCAGCCGGACCTCGGGCCCGAGCGCGGCGGCGATGTCGCCGACGTGCTCGCGCATGATCTCGAGCTCGACGCGGGTCGGGTAGTACTCCGGTTGTTCGCAGATGCGCTCGAACAGCTTCGAGCCCTGCGCGTCGTAGAAATACTTCGACGGCAACCGCTTCGGATCCGCGGCCAGGCCGCGCACGGCATCGGCAAGAATATCGTCCCGGCGGGGACGCCGATCGTCGAGGTGGATCTTTCGGGCAACCGGGCCTGGGAGATTCATGCGTCCTTCGCCAGCCGCAGGCCGCTGAACTGCCAGCGTGCCGCGGGAAAGAAAAAGTTGCGGTAACTCGCGCGGACGTGGCCAGCCGGGGTCGCGCACGAACCGCCGCGCAATACCCACTGTCCGCACATGAACTTGCCATTGTATTCACCAATCGCGCCGGCAGCTGGCCGGTAGCCCGGATATCCGACGTACGGGCTGGCCGTCCATTCCCACACGTCGCCGAACATCTGCAACGGACCGCCGCGCGCGCCATCGGCGGGTCCCGCCGGCAACGGATGCAGCACGCCGGCATCGGCGAAATTGCCCTCGACCTGAAGATCCCGGGCGAGGGTCTCCCATTCGGCTTCCGTCGGCAACCGCGCACCGGCCCAGCGGGCAAAGGCATCGGCTTCGAAGAAACCGACATGGCACACGGGTGCGGCGGGGTCGATCGCGCGCCGCCCCGCCAGGGTGAACGCGGTTTCCAGGTCGTCGTCCCAGTACAGCGGATGCTTCCAGCCTTCGCGCCGCACCGTGTCCCAACCCTCCGAGAGCCACAGCACCGGATTGCCGTAGCCTCCGTCATCGATGAACGCATGGAATTCCGAGTTCGTCACGCAACGGTTCGCGATCGCATGCGGCTGCAGCAACTCACGATGCCGCGGGCCTTCGTTGTCGTAGGCGAAGCCCTCGCCGGCTTGCCCGGTCTCGACGATGCCGTGGCGGCCGGCGATGAAGCGCAAATCCAGCGGCGGGGACGCTGGCACTGCCGGCGATTCCCGGTACACCGGCTGCAACGGATTCATCGAAAACAGGTGCTGGATGTCGGTGAGCAGCAATTCCTGGTGCTGCTGCTCGTGATTGAGGCCCAGCGTGACCCGCGCGTGCAGGTCCGGATCGTCGCCGCGCTCCATCAGCAACTGCCGCATCGCCTCGTCGACATGCGCGCGGTAGTCGAGCACTTCGTCCAGCGTCGGGCGGGTCAGGAGTCCCCGCTGCGGGCGCGCGTGCATCGGGCCGACCGTCTGGTAATAGGAATTGAAGAGATAGTCCCAGCCTTCGCGGAAGCGGCGGTAACCCCGCGAGAAGTGGCCGAGCACGAACTCCTCGAAGAACCACGTCGTATGCGCGAGGTGCCACTTCGCGGGGCTGGCGTCGGGCATGGACTGCGGGACCGTGTCCTCGGGCGCCAGCGGGGCGCACAGGGCGGTGGTCCGGCCGCGAACGTGCGCGTAGGGCGAAACCAGGTCGGATCCGAGGCGATCGGCCCCCGGGAGGCAAAGTGCGGGCATGCGGATGTTTCCTCGCGAGGCGCGATCCGTTGGTACCCTACTACGGACCATGTTAACGCTGCCACTCCACATGTTCAGCCGATGCGGCCATCGAGCCCGCCCAGCACGTTGCCGCCATGCGGCATCGCCCTTCTTCCCTGCGGAACCCGACCATGCAGCATGACATCGCGCCACAGCCGCTCGAGGAAGCCTCCGCGCTGCCCGCGCGTTTTTACGTCGGCGCGGAGAGTACCGAGCGCGACCGCCGCCACGTTTTCGCGCATGGCTGGCAATTGCTCGCACGCGCGGGCCAACTCAGGGAATCCGGCGACCACGTCGTCGGCGACATCGCGGGCGTACCGCTGCTGCTCGTGCGCGGCGACGACGGCACGCTGCGCGCGCTGCACAACGTGTGCAGGCATCGTGCCGGACCGCTCGCGCTCTGCGACGGCCGCGCCGCGAAACGGCTGCGCTGCCACTACCACGGCTGGAGTTATGCACTCGACGGGCGCCTGTTGAGCGCGACCGAAATGGACGGAGCGCGCGACTTCGACGTCGCCTCCATCCGCCTTCCCGAAGCCCGCGTGGCCGAGTGGCGCGGGCTGGTGTTCGTTGCGCTGGATCCACGGACGTCGTTCGCGGAAACCGTCGCGGAGGTCGACGCGCGGCTGGGCGATCGGCCCATCGCGGACTATGCCTTCCATCGCCACTATGAGTACGACATCGCCTGCGACTGGAAGAACTACATCGACAACTACCTCGAGGGCTACCACGTGCCGCACATCCACCCGGAATTGAACCGGCTGCTGGACTACCGCGACTACGTGGTCGAAACGGGGCGCTGGCATTCGCTGCAGCACAGCCCGCTCGCGAGCGACGCCGCGTTGTACGGCGACGGCGAAGCGCTGTATTGGCACATCTGGCCCAACACGCTCCTCAACGTGCTGCCGGACCGGATGCAGACCAACCGGGTGATGCCGCTGGCGCCGGGACGTTGCCGCGTCACGTTCGATTATTTCTATCCGGCGGGCACCGCCGACCTGGAATCGCGCCACGCCAGCGACCACGCCTTCAGCGACCTCGTCCAGCGCCAGGACGTCGACATGTGCGAAATCGTGCAGCGCGGCCTCGCGTCGGGCTCGTACCACGCCGGCCGCCTGAATCCGAGGCGCGAAAACGGCGTGCACCATTTCCACGAGCTGTTGCGCGAGGCGTATAGAGCCGTCGAATAGTCGGGCGCAGCGCCTGTTTCGGCGGTCCCGCACCGGATGCCCTTATTGCGCGCATGGCGGCTTCTACAACGGGAGCCGACGCGGATATGAAAAAGCCCGGTTGCAGGGCAACCGGGCCGGGGAGCCTACGCGGGACGATCCGGTGTCAGTGCCCGTGATAGTAGTGGCCGTGGCCACCGCGGTAATCGCGCGAGGAGTGCCCGCGATAATAGTGCGAACGGTCGCCGTGGTTGGAGTACACCACGCCGATGCTGATGCCGCTGCGGTACCGTGGTGCCGGCGCATAGTAGCCGTACGGATACGCCGGATAGGTGTTGTAGGAATACGCCGGGTAGCTGTTGTACGAGTACGCGGGATAGCTTCCGTAGTAGTTCGACGGATAGTAGGTCCGCGCCGGATAGGCGTACCCGCCCCGGTAATAGTTGTCGTGGTGGCTGGAGCTCGCCAGCACGCCGCCGATCACGGCGCCCACCACCAGCGCGCCGACCACTTTCGCGGTGTCATCGTCGTTGTGGTGGTAGCCGCGTGCCATGGCGGCCGGCGTGGCCAATACCGCAGTCGCGACCAGCGCGGAGGCGACCATCAGCTTGTTGCGAAGCGAACCGGGTTTACGTTGCATGGCTTTCG
>DASSNH010000083.1:0-3252 GCA_035701405.1 Rhodanobacteraceae bacterium | reverse complement strand
ACCACCTCCACCGTCTGCACCAGGATGGCCAGATCGAACACGAAGTTGTGGTTCTTGACGTAGAACAGGTCGAACTTCAGCTTCTCCTCGGCATCCTCGAGCGACGAGCCATAGGGATAGCGAAGCTGGGCCCAGCCGGTGAGGCCGGGTTTCACGCAGTGCCGCAACGGATAGTACCGAATGCGTGTGTTGAAATCGTCAACGAACTGCGGGCGCTCGGGGCGCGGGCCGATGATGCTCATGTCGCCCCGCAGCACGTTCCACAACTGCGGCAACTCGTCGAGGCGGGTCTTCCGGATGAATCGACCCACCCGGGTGACGCGGTGGTCGTCCTTGGCCGCCCAGCGCGCAACGCCGTCGCATTCCGCGTCGGTCTGCATGCTGCGGTACTTGATGACATGGAACCGCTTGCCGTATTCGCCTATCCGCTCCTGCCGATAGAGGATCGGTGCGCCGCGGCCGGATTCCAGCCTTATTGCTAGCGCAGTCAGCAGCATCAGCGGCCATGCCACCATCAACACCAGCAGGGAGACGGCCATGTCGAACGTGCGCTTGATCGTGCGGCGCACTGGCGACGTATTGAAGCCGTCGGAGAACACCAGCCACGACGGATTGGTGAGGTCCATCTTGATGGTGCCGGCCTCGCGCTCGAAGAACTCGGCCAATTCGGTCACGGCCATCCCGCGCTGCTTGCACTCGAGCAATGCCTCGACGGGCAGCGTGCCGCGACGGTCATCGGGTCCCACCACGATTTCGTCCACGCCCAGGCCCACGGCCCACCTGCACAGGGGACCTTCCGGGTGCAGCAAGGAAGTCGCCGGCACGCTGATCGGGTCCGACCCGACGGGAACGTAGCCCAGCACCTTGAAACCGCGTTGGTCGGTCCGGCGGCGCATCTTGCGCGCCACGACGGCGGCGCGCTCGCCGGCGCCGAGCATCACCACGCGGCGCTTGAACAGGTCGGCATCGACGAAGCCGAGGAACAACACGCGCCACAGCGCCACCGCCAGGTATCCGAGCACCAGCGCGAGCGCGAGCACGCCACGTCCCAGATAGGCATCCGGGTAGGCGTAGTAAAGGACGGTCAGCGCGACCCCACCGAGCACGAACGCAATGCCCTGCCGGCTGAGCCGGCCCAGCCAGCCAGCCCGCAGGTGGATCTGGTAGAGCCCGAGCGACGCCATCGCCAGGATCACGACGCCGGCTACCAGCGGCGCGCGCCAATGCAATACCTGATTGAACGCCGACTGGGTGTCAGCGTCGCCCCAGTAGCGCAGCACCACCGCCGCATACACGCCGGCGGTGAGGATTCCGAACTCGACCAATACCAACAACAACTGCCAATGCAGTGCTCTCTGTCGGAACAATCGAAACATGTCGATGCCCCCGTCCTTGTTGTATGCCTTGTCCCTGCGTCGGTGGTCAGCCCGGTTCGCGAGTGGGACGGGATTTATACCACAACCGTGACGCAGTTCAAAGTTCGATAAGAAAACGGTTGAAAGTTCCTGCAAGAAACATGCCTTGCGGGAAAAATGAACGGGCTGCTGGCAAGGTGCGCTTCCGTGTATCTTTGCTGGCCCAACGAAATCGAAGCTCACCATGTGCGGAATCGTCGCCGGCTGCACCCAACGTGACGTCGTCCCGATCCTGCTCGCAGGGCTGCACGCCCTCGAGTACCGGGGGTACGACTCGGCCGGCCTGGCAGTCCTGGAGGAGGGTCGCCTGACCCGCCTTCGGACCCCGGGCAAGGTCGCGGCGCTGGATGCGCTGTGGCAGTCCTCCCCCGCCCACGGGCGCACCGGCATCGCGCATACCCGCTGGGCCACCCACGGGGTCCCGAACGAAGCCAACGCGCATCCGCACGTTTCGCGGGATACCGTCGCGGTCGTCCACAACGGGATCATCGAGAACCACGTGGAACTCCGCGCCGAGCTGTCAGCGGCGGGCTACGCCTTCTCGTCGGAGACCGACACCGAAGTCATCGCGCACCTGGTGCACAAGCTGGTGGCCGACGGCAAAGGCCTGCACGACGCCGTGTTCGAGGCTACCCGCCGGCTGCGCGGCGCCTATGCGATCGCGGTAATGCATGCCGACGTGCCGGGGCACGTGGTCGGCGCGCGACGCGGCAGCCCGCTGTGCGTCGGCATCGGTATCGGCGAACACTTCCTCGGATCGGACGTGCAGGCCCTGATCCAGGTGACCAACCGCATCGTGTACCTCGACGAAGGCGATACGGTCGAAATCACCGCCGATTGCCTGGCGATCCGGGACGCAGCGGGTCGACCGGTGATCCGCCGCGTGCGCGAAAGCGACCTCTCGCGGGATGCCGTCCAGCGCGGCGAGTTCCGGCATTACATGCTGAAGGAAATCCACGAGCAGCCGACCGCCGTCGCCAACACCCTGGAAGGCCGCATCGCCAACGGCCACGTGCTTCCCAATATCTTCGGCGTGGACGCCGAGCGGCTGCTGCAGCAGGTGCGGCACGTCCACGTCGTCGCCTGCGGCACCAGCTACCACGCCGGGATGGTGGCCCGGTACTGGCTGGAAGGCATCGCCGGCATTCCCTGCACCGTCGAGGTGGCCAGCGAATACCGCTACCGCCACGTGGTGGTGATGCCGGACACCTTGTTCCTCGCCATTTCCCAGTCTGGCGAAACTGCCGATACGCTGGCTGCCTTGCGTGACGGCCGGTCGCGTGGTTACGTCGGGTCGTTCGCGATCTGCAACGTGCCCGAGTCGAGCCTGGTGCGTGAAGCCGACCTTTCCCTGATGACCCGCGCCGGCCCCGAAATCGGCGTGGCGTCGACCAAGGCCTTCACGACCCAGCTCAGCGCCCTGGCGCTGCTGGTACTGGAACTCGCACGTATCCAGGGGATTGCCGAGGGCAAGCTCGCCGAGTTGACCGCCGAACTCGAAAGCTTGCCGCGCAAGCTCGACGAGGCGCTCAAACTCGAGCCCGTGATCGCCAAACTCGCCGAAGCGTTCGTCGACAAGCACCACGCGCTGTTCCTCGGGCGCGGAGCCCACTACCCGGTCGCGATGGAAGGCGCGCTCAAGCTCAAGGAAATCTCCTATATCCACGCCGAGGCATACCCGGCCGGCGAACTGAAGCATGGTCCGCTGGCGCTGGTCGACGAAGACATGCCGATCATCGCGGTGGCGCCCAACAACCAGTTGCTCGAAAAGCTGAAGTCGAACCTGGAGGAAGTCCGCGCGCGCGGCGGCCAGTTGTACGTCTTCGCCGATGCGGGC
>DASSNH010000082.1:0-3583 GCA_035701405.1 Rhodanobacteraceae bacterium | reverse complement strand
GGTTTCGTGGTCCACCGCGCCCGCGGCCATGAACAACGAAGCCTTGAAAGTCGCGTGGTTGACGGTGTGGAAGATCGCCGCCACCACGCCGAGCGTGCTGCCGAGCCCGGCCAGCATCGTGATCAGGCCGAGGTGGCTGATCGTGGAATACGCCAGCACCGCTTTCATGTCGTGCTGGAACGTCGCGACCCAGGCGCCCACCAGCATCGTCGCGAGACCGACCCCCCCCACGATCCAGAACCACGGCTCTGTGCCCGCCAGCACCGGCCAGAACCGCAGCAGCAGGAACACACCGGCCTTCACCATCGTTGCCGAGTGCAGATACGCCGACACCGGCGTGGGGGCCGACATCGCCTGCGGCAGCCAGAAGTGGAACGGCACCTGCGCGCTCTTGGTGAACGCGCCTAGCAGGATCAGCACCAGCGCCGGCAGGTACAGCGGGCTCTCGCGGACGTGGTCGCCCGCGGCGAGGATCGCATCGATGTCGTAACTCCCCGCGACGTGCGCGAGCACCAGCACGCCGGCCAGCAGGCACAGTCCGCCCGCGACGGTGACGATCAGTGCCGTGCGCGCGGCGTCGCGCGCCGACTTGCCGTGGTGCCAGTAACCGATCAACAGGAACGAGAACAGGCTGGTCAGTTCCCAGAAGAACACAAGCTGGATCACGTTGCCGGACAGCACGATGCCCAGCATCGCGCCCATGAAACCCAGCAGCAGCGAAAAAAACCGGACCAGCGGGTACTCGCGCGGCATGTAATAGGTCGCGTAGATGCCGACCAGCAATCCGATGCCGCAAACCAGGATCAGGAACAGCCAGGCGAGTCCGTCGATCCGCAGCGTGAAATCGAGGCCGAGCGCCGGCGCCCAGGCGAAAACCGTGCGAAGCACGTCGCCGTCGCCAATCGCGGGAAACAGCAGCGCCGAAAGGGCCAGGCAAATGGCGGCGGTGCCGGTCATCATCCACGTCGTCCGCCGGCGGTTGCCGCGGCCGATCAGCGCCGTGGACAGCGCGGCCGCGAACGGCAAAAACAGGATGGCGGTTGAGATCCAGCCGTAAGGCATCATCCGGACGATCCAGGCCAATGCTCCCGGGCGCACGGCGACGACGCGACGCGATCGGGACTTCGAGTCTACAAGGGCAGGTCGAGCGGCCGGACAGTGGCCGACGCCGCGGGATCCACACGGACATGCCGGCGGCCATTGGGTCGATACCGCGTCCCGAATCCGTCCCCCGATGGCTTGCATGAAACCTTAACCGTGGCGGCTGCACCATGTCTTGGCATCTGCTCGAACGGAGCAAGTCATGACGAACAACAGCAGCAAGGGTGGCTCGACCACCGGCGCCGGCGCGCCCGCGCCCAGCGACCGCAATTCACTGACCATTGGCCCGAACGGCCCGATCGTGCTGCACGACGTGCACTTCCTCGAACAGATGGCGCACTTCAACCGCGAGAAGGTGCCCGAACGCCAGCCGCACGCAAAGGGCGCCGGCGCCTTCGGCGTGTTCGAGACCACCGAAGACGTATCCGGGTACACGAAGGCGGCGCTGTTCCAGTCCGGCGCGCAGACCGACATGCTGGCGCGCTTCTCCACCGTCGCCGGCGAGCAGGGCAGCCCCGACACCTGGCGCGACGTGCGAGGCTTTTCGCTGAAGTTCTACACCGACGAAGGCAATTACGACCTGGTCGGCAACAACACGCCCATCTTCTTCGTGCGTGACCCGATGAAATTTCCGCATTTCATCCGTAGCCAGAAACGGTTGCCCGATTCGGGCCTGCGCGACAACCACATGCAGTGGGACTTCTGGACCAGCAACCCGGAAACCGCCCACCAGGTCACCTACCTGATGGGCGTGCGTGGCCTGCCGCGCACCTGGCGGCACATGAATGGCTACGGCTCCCACACCTTCATGTGGACCAACAAGGCGGGCGAGAAGTTCTGGGTGAAGTACCACTTCCACACCGAACAGGGCATGGAATTCTTCAGCAACGCCGAGGCCGCCGAGGTGGCCGGCAGGGATGCCGACTTCCACCGCCGCGACTTGTTCAATGCCATCGCGCGTGGCGAGCACCCGAGCTGGATCCTGTCGGTGCAGGTGATGCCGTACGCGAAGGCCAAGGATTACCGCTTCAATCCGTTCGACCTGACCAAGGTCTGGCCGCACAAGGACTACCCGCTGATCCGCGTCGGCCGGATGACGCTGAACCGCAATCCCGAGAACTTCTTCGCGCAGATCGAGCAGGCCGCGTTCTCGCCCGGCAACACCGTACCGGGCATCGGACTGTCGCCGGACAAGATGCTGCTCGGCCGCGCCTTCGCCTACAACGACGCGCAGCGCAACCGGATCGGCACCAACTTCCACCAGTTGCCGGTCAACCAGCCGAAGGTGCCGGTGGATACGTACCTGTTCGATGGCCAGATGGCATACCACCACAGCGGCAATGCGCCGGTGCACGCGCCGAACAGCGGCGGACGGCCGTGGTCCGACGAAACCGGCGCGGTGGAGGACGGCTGGGAAGCCGATGGCGAAATGGTCCGCAGCGCCTACACGCTGCACGCCGAGGACGACGATTTCGGCCAGCCCGGTACCTTGGTGCGCGAAGTGTTCGGTGATGCCGAGCGCAACGCGCTGGTCGAGCAGGTCGCCGGCAGCCTGCTCGGCGGCGTGCGCAGCCCGGTGCTGGAACGTGCGTTCGAGTACTGGAAGAACATCGACGCCGACGTCGGCAGTCGGATCGAACGGAAGGTCAGGGAAGGCAGCGCAACGGGACCAGCGGAGGGGATGGGCGAGGCCTGAGGAAGCGCTGATCAATCCCGACTCGTCACCCCGGCGCAAGCCGGGGTCCATTTTGATCTTGGTTTCATTGGAAGAAGATCAACATGGGTTCCGGCTTTCGTCGGAATGACGATCAAAAAAAGGTTTCCCCAACCGGCGCCTGAAAACTCGAATCCTGGAAGTTGCGGGTCCGCAGCCATCACCGCGGACCCGCAGTCGTTACAACGTGCGTGGAGCCGTCACATGGCTCAGGCGGCTACCGCTTTCGCCGGCGTGCGGCGGACAAGCCACGCATCCAGGCTCCAGGCGCCGGCGCCATGCGCTGCCAGAACCAGGAAGCCACCCGCCACGCCCAGCTCGGCCAGGAACACGATCTGGTTTTCGGCGGTGACCGGCATGTGGAACAGCAGCAGGGCGAGGATCGTGAACCCGGCCAGCAGCAGCGACGCGATCCGGGTGTGCCAGCCGAGCACGACAAGGATGCCGCCGCCGATTTCGAGCACGATCACGAGCGGCAACAGCAGGCCCGGCACGCCGTTTGCGGCCATGTAGGCCGCCGTGCCGGCATAGCCGCCGATCTTGCCGAAGCCCGAAATCACGAACAGCAGAACCAGGAACAGCCGGCCGAGCAGGTCGGAACCATGGGAGAGGGTTTTCATGTGAACCTCCGGTTGTGGGACGGATTGAAGTAGGTGGCCGCCGGTTTCATTGCGCCGGCGCGAGGTCGAACAACAGCACTTCGCTGGGCGCGGCGGCCCGGATGTCGAGGGCATCGGGACCGACGGTCCAGGACGCGGCATCGCCCGC
>DASSNH010000081.1:0-2920 GCA_035701405.1 Rhodanobacteraceae bacterium | reverse complement strand
CGCATGGATCGCGGCGTTCCAGTCGCATTTCCGCGACCCCGCCGTGGTCGCCGCGCTGGCCGTTCCGAAGACCTTGCGGATGCGGCACGGCGCGTTGAAGAACCTGCTGGCCGGAACGACCTGCGTGGTGCACCACGACCCGTGGCACCCGGCGCTCGATGCACCGGATTTTCCGGTGGCGCTGTTGCGTGATTACGGCTGGAGCTACGCCCTCGGCTGGCCTGGTTACGGACCGCCGGTGTGGCAGAGTTTCGACGCCACGCCGTCCGATCGGCCGTGGATGATCCATCTGGCCGAAGGCACCGATCGAACCGCACAGGCGGAACTCGCGCAACTGGACGCGCTTGGCTGCCTCGCGCCGAACAGCGTGCTGGTGCACGGTGTCGGATTGCGCGCGCGTGACATCGACCGCGTGATCGAAAGCGGCGCCGCGGTGGTCTGGTGCCCGACCAGCAATCGCAATCTCCTGGGGCAAACGCTGGACCCGCGGCGCCTGCAGGCCGCCGGACGGCTGCTGCTGGGAACCGATTCGCGAGTCAGCGGTGCGCGCGACCTGCTCGAGGAACTGCGGAGTGCCGTCGACATGACAGCACTCGATGCACGCGATGCGCTGGCGCTGGTGACCACCGACGCCGCACGCATCCTGCGGCTGCCGCAGCACGGCAGCCTCGCGGCCGGCGATCGGGCCGACCTGCTGGTCGTCGCCGATGGCGGCGGCGCCGCTCATGGCAACGTCGTCGGCATCGGGCGCAACCGGATCCGCGCGGTGGTGCGCGATGGCGCGCCGCGCATTGCCGATCCGGATTTCTGGGGCTGGTTCGAAGCAGCCGGCGTGGAAGCCGTCCCCGTGACGCTGGACGGCGAGCCGAAGCTGCTCGCGAAGGTGCTTGCCGATCCTGCACTGGTCGAGATGGAGCCCGGGCTCCAACCGGTGGCGCCGCGCGGCGCGCACGTACGAGCCCGCACTTGCGGAAGGGCACGCCTGATGTCGAGGATCGAAATGCTCGAGCCCCGGGACGCCTACGCACTGTGGGCGGCCAGCTATCCGCCGCACGCGCACAACCCGGTGATGCGCGCCGAGGAACGCGCGATGCAGGCGCTGATGCCGGCGAACCTGCAGGGCCAGGCCGTGCTCGACGCGGGCTGCGGCAGCGGACGTTACATGCTCCACGCTTTGCGGCGCGACGCGAAGCACGTCACCGGCGTCGATCTCTCGATCGAGATGCTCGCGCGCGCGGGCGCGGAACTGGCTGCCTACCGTGATGCGGGCCAGGTGGAACTGGTGCAGGGCGACCTGCTCAAGCTGCCGCTGCCGGATGCTGCCGCGGACCTGACCATCTGCGGCTTGACGATCGGGCACCTGGACCGGCTGCACCCGGCGCTGTCGGAGTTGCGGCGGGTCACACGGCCGGGCGGCGCGATCTTGTGCAGCGACGTGCACCCGACCGGACACGCGCTCGGCTGGGCGCGGGATTTCAAATCCGACGGGCGGCACCTGGCCGCGAGGCATACGCCGCATTTCTACAGCGCATGGCACGCCGCCTGCGCGGCCTTGCACCTGGACATCGCGCGTGTGCTGGAACCCATGCTCGATCCCGCGGATATCCCGATCGATGCCCATTTCGATCCGCTGGCGCTCGAGGTGCCGGTGGCCCTGGTGTTCCTGCTGCGGCGCCGGCTTTCATGAACCCACAGCCCAACACGCTTCTGGTCAACCCGACCATCACCTCGCGCCACAGTGCACGGTTCCCGTTGTCGCTGCTGAACCTGTCCGCGGCGCTGGATGAAAGCGGAAGCAGCCGGATCGTGGACGGCAACCTGGATCGCAACGTGGTCGATGCAACCTTGCGCGCGCTGGAGCGCGAGCGCTTCGACGCGCTCGGCATCAGCGTGATGGGCGGGCCGCACGTCGCACCGGCAGTCGCGATCTCCAAGGCCGTCCACGAGCGCCATCCCCGCTTGCCGATCATCTGGGGCGGCTATTTTCCGACGCTCCACACCGACGCCGTGCTGGCCGAGCCCTACGTCGACTACGCGGTCCGCGGACAGGGCGAACGGACATTGCCGGAACTCGTCGCATCGTTGTGCGGGCACGGGCCGGGGTTGCATGAAATCGCGGGCCTGTCATGGAAGGGTGCCGAAGGCGTCATCCACAATCCGGCGCGGCCGTTTTCGCCCAATCGGCTCACGCCGTTGCTGCCGTACGACAAGCTCGGCGACCCGCGCCGTTACCTTGCGCGCACCTACCTCGGGCGGCACACCGTCGCGCACCAGGCGGCGCTCGGCTGCCGCTTCCGCTGCACGTTCTGCGGCGTGGCCGCGATGTTCGGCGGCGCGACCGCGCTGCCGCCGCTCGAACGGTTCGAGCAGGAATTGCACTACCTGAAACACACGATCGGGGCCGATTCGATCCAGTACTTCGACCACAACTTCTTCGACCGCGAAGCCGACATGCTCCCGCTGCTGGAAGTCATGGCCCGCTTCGAGCTGCCCTGGTGGTGCTTCGCGCGCACCGACGCGTTGCTGAACCTGTCCGGGCAGGCTTGGAAACTGGTGCAGAAGAGCCGGTTGCGCATGGCGTTCATGGGCGCGGAAACCCCGGACCGACAAATGCTCAAGACAATCCGCAAGGGAACGCGGCCGGACCAGGCGCTCGCGGTCGCCGAGCTGTGCGGCCGGATGGGCGTGATCCCGGAGCTGTCGTTCATGGTCGCACCGCCGGAAGACACCGAAGAGGAAACCGAACGCACCTTCGAGTTCATCCGCCAGTTGAAACGCGTCAATCCGGCCTGCGAAATCATCGTCTACGTCTACACGCCGCTTCCCGAACGCAGCATGCATGCGAAGGATCGCGGCAAGGGGCGGGCGCCGGCGTTGCTCGACGCCCGCGGCGAACCGGTCGTGTTTCCCGCGACCGCGG